>JBDGVT010000309.1:0-2917 GCA_039585495.1 Gemmatimonadota bacterium
TTCCTCGAAGGCGACTTTACGTGGCTCGAGGAGGGCGTGATCTCGGTGGACAGCTATCGACGTCAGGTCGAGAAGGCATCGGCCGCCGAGTCCGACAAGACACAGACACCGACTCCGACCCCGGAACCCGTACCCGCGAGCTGACACCACATGCTTCACCCGAGAGCGTTCAAGGTGACCGTCGCCTGGACGCTGACCCTGCTCTTCCTCGGCAGTGTGGTGCACGCCACCGAGTCGAGTCTGGCATGCCCTGACTGGCCCACCTGTTTCGGTACCATGGTCCCCGAGATGACCGGTGGGGTGTTCTGGGAACACCTTCACCGACTCGTCGCCGGTGGGCTCGTGCTGATGTTCCTCCTGGCTACGTGGTTTGTGAGAAAAGAGGTGCGAGATCGCCCCTGGGTAATGAAGGCGTGCATCGCCGGGCTCGTCCTCCTCGTCGTCCAGTCTGTCTTCGGCGGCCTGACCGTGCTGTATCAACTGCCGGACATGATCTCCACGACCCACCTGAGCCTCGCCTTCCTTTTCCTGGCTCTCGCGACCGTGCTGGCCGCAGCGACCGGAGACGCCATGCGCGTCGAGCCCGTTTCAGGCTTCGGAGCCGGCGTCGCAGCCAAGTTGGGTCTGGGGTCCGCGGTAGCCGCGGGCCTCGTTTTCGCCCAATCCGCGCTGGGCGCGCTGGTACGTCACACCGATGGCGGAATGTCCTGTCCGGACGTTCCTCTCTGCCTCGGTCAGATCGTACCCCCGCTCGTCAACGTCCAGATCACCGCGCACTTCTCGCACCGCGTGCTCGCCATTCTCGCGACGGTCCTGGTGGTCGGTCTGGTCGTCTGGGCCTATCGGGCCGGTGTACCGGAGGCGCTCGGTCGCTGGCTTCTGGCCGCAGCGGTACTGGTCCTCGCACAGGTCGGCCTCGGCGTAGTCTCGGTGCTGACGACGCTGGCGGTCACGCCCGTATCGCTCCATACCCTCTTCGCTGCGGCGCTCCTGAGCGTGCTCGTTTGGATCGCCACTCTGTCCTACCGCAACACATGAACGTGACGGAAGCGGGCGATTTCCTGGCAGCGATCAACGCGAGCCTGAACGCCACGAGCGCGATCGCTCTTTGCACCGGTTACTACTTCATCCGCAAACGTGTGATCGACAACCATCGACGCGCGATGCTCACCGCCGTCGGCGCCTCGGCACTCTTTCTCGTCTTCTATGTGACGAGGGTCATGCTGACCGGCACGCACGAGTTCGGGGGAGAAGGACTGGCGCGAACCATTTACCTGAGCGTGCTCTTCTCGCACATGGTCCTCGCCGTGATCGCCTTTCCCTTCGTGCTCCGGCTTCTCTACCTGGTGCGCAAGAGCCGATTCGAAGAGCACAAGCGATTGGCGCGCTTCGTCTTCCCCGTTTGGGCCTACGTCTCGGCGAGCGGCCTCATCGTATACATCCTGCTGTATCAGATATACGGATACGCGTGAGCCACGGAGCAGTCGCGCGTCGTCAACGACTCCTCGGCTACACCGAAGCGGTCGCCGCAGCGTGCCTCTGGGGATCTTCCGGGGTCTTCGCGGTAAACCTGTTTCGCCTGGGCGTACCCCCCGAGAGCCTCGCGCTTCTCCGTCCTCTTCTCGGCTCGGCGCTTCTCCTCGCCATGGTAGGAGCCAGTAACCGACGAGTGCTCGCGATCGATCGGACGGGACTCATGGTCCTCCTCGGTGGAGGAGGCGTCGCGGTCGGCATCTTCCAGGTCGCCTATCAGTTCTCGACCGATGCGGTCGGCGTCCCCTCGACGGTCGCGATGCTCTATATCGCACCGGCCATCGTAGCGATCGCTTCGGGGCCGCTCCTGGGTGAGTGGCCCGATCGGACACGCATCGTACTCCTCGTCGTGACCCTCTCCGGTGTCTGGCTCTCGGTGCTCGGCGCCCACGACGTGGCCGCAACCTTCGGGACGTCCGGTGTTCTGTGGGGCGTCCTGGCGGGTGTCAGTTATGGCGCGTATATCCTGCTTGGCCGCTTCGCCTCACCGCGGTACGGCTCCATTCGCACTGTGGTGTACAGCAGCGTGGGCTCCGTCCTGTTCCTCGCGGTGGCCGTACCTGCCACAACGGGACCCGTTGTGTGGCCGGATTCCGGGCAGGCATGGGCCCTGCTCCTGGCGTTCTCCGTCCTTACCATCGTCGTGGCACACACCCTGTTCTTCGACGCACTCAAGCGCATCGACGCGAGTCGCGTCTCCATCGCGAGCGCCATCGAGCCCGTGGTAGCAGGGATACTCGCGACCCTGCTCCTGGCTCAGGGGCTGTCCCCGATGGGTTGGGCCGGAATCGGTCTGGTGGTGAGTGGTGTCGTCGGAGTCGGATTGACGACCGCCCGGGAAGAAGGAGCTCCGGCGCCCCCCCACGTGGAGTAGCCCTGGCGTCAGTGCGAGGGGAAGGAGATCTCCACTTCGGCTCCGCCGTCGGGCACGTTCCTCAGCTCGATGCGGCCACCCATGCCCTCGATCACCCTTCGAGCGTGGGGAAGGCCAAGCCCGAGGCCCTCGTCCGACGTGGAGTAGAAGGGGTCGAAAGCTCGCGAGAAGGCCTCCTCGGTAAACCCGTCTCCCCGGTCACGAACGACGATCTGGGCACGTCCATCGGAGGCATCCACCGCAAGGTCGATCGTCGTACCTGCACCGAAGCGGCTAGCGTTGTGGAGGACCAGGTAGAGTGCATCCATCAGAGCCGTCGGATTGACCTCCGCGCGGACCGAAGAAGCGCTGAGCATCAGCCGAACACCGACCTCTTGATCGGCGACGAACTCGCGCGAGACCCCCTGTACGAGCTTGCTCAGATCCGTTCCCTCACGAACCTCGTCGATCTCGGAGAGGAAGAAGTCGAGGTCCTGGATGGCGCCCAGCGACTGAGCGATCCGTTCCCGT
>JBDGVT010000310.1:0-2916 GCA_039585495.1 Gemmatimonadota bacterium
CGACGGCGAGGGCGGGTACGTGTCGGCCACTCGAGGACTCCCACATCCGGGAGATGAGAGGCGAGCTGTTCGCTACCGCCATTCGCCCAACAGATGGAGGTGAGCCGATGAATCAGTTCTCCGTTAAGGCCCGCTTGGTAGGCGCAGGACTCGTGGTCCTGCTCCTTGCCGCGTGCCAGGACCAGATCGTCGCGCCTGCGGAAGGACCGATCACCCTCGATCCGGCCATGTCCATGAATGGCCCGGCGCCAGCCGCACCGGCTGGTCTTGAGACCGTAGGCGAAGTAGACATCTGGCCCTGGACTGGGCGCGACCTGGCTGGCACGACCGCGGATCCGATCAATCTGATCTTCAAAGGCGACGTCGACGTCGTGTCGCTTCGAGCCGCGCTTCTCTCTCTGGCCGATGGCGACCGCACTGCATTCGGGTTTCCCGATGCCCCTCCATTCAATTGCACGTGGAACGACGCACACGGCGAGATGCAGACTGCCTACTCGAGTGGCTCAGGATGGGTAGGCAGCGCGATTCAGCTCGAATGCGGCGACTATGCTCCCCTGCGATTCCACATCCGTCTGTTCGATGCGGGAATGTGGGTCCTCGGTGCTGTCCACTTCGATCTTCTGATTCCAGATACACCCCAGCATCAGGTGCTCAGTTGGGAGTTGCCGCAACTGCTCGTGACGGCCGACTTCGCGCGGAGCGGACTGCTTTCGGCCGATGCCGAGGATGTGGCACTCGGACTTCCCGGCCCCGTGCAGGTGATTCCGAAGGCGATCTACGATGGCGTGCCCGATGAGCTGAAGTTCGCCGTGGGTCTGCCGCCCGGGGAAGCCCCGGCGGAGGGCGTCGGCGTGCCGAGCGATGGCCTTGCGACGGTCCTTACCGTCGGCGCCGCGGCCTCTGTGATGCCCGGCAGGACCCAGTACGACTTGAGCATGCCGTTCAGTCAGTTGATTCCAATGCCGTTCTGCTCCAAGGGTCCGACCGACTTCGTGTGGGTGGAAGGCCCCGTGGAGATCTCGGTCAGTACTCGGGTCAACCGCCGTGGCGTCCTGGAGGTTCACAACACCCTGAGGGGCGACCTCGACATCACACCCTTCGATGTCCTTACCGGGCAGTTCAGTGGCCCGACGTTTGATGCCCAAATCTCTCAGGTCGACAACGCGGGAGCGGGCCCGAACGGCACCTGGATCAATGCGATCCAGCTGAGAAAAGCGCTGCCGCCGGGAGTGGGCTTTCTCAAGAGCCACCTCATGACAGGCACGAACGGTCTCGCGCGCTTCACTCGAAGTGAGAAGTGCAACTGATCGGCTGAGGCCGTTCAGCTCTGGGTGGGCATCCCGGGCGGGCCGAATATACCCGCCCGGGTTACCCACGCCTGGTGAAGGAAGGGATCAAGGATAGGAACCCCACCAGGCCTACGGACCCAGCGATGGCTCTGGAGGACTTACCTTCAACGGCACAGGACGCGATTTTCAACGCTCGGCCACCTGCGACGGTTTTTGGTACAGACCGTGTGCTGCACCCTCCCAGACCCGACTTCGCCAATGATCAGGAACAAAGCCTCCCTGTGCTGTCTCGCGCTCGCGACCCTGCTTTCGGGGTGTTCCGCGGGTTCTGCCGCGCCGTCACCGACGCCGTCCCCTCAGGCGGCACCGATCGAAGAGGCAGAGGATCCCACGACCGCGGACGGCATCTTCACGCTCGCGCAGGCGCAGCGGGGGGAAGACCTCTATGGCGAAGTCTGTTCCGAGTGCCACGACACGTCCGACTGGACGGACAGCGGTTTCAAGAGTCGTTGGGAAGACCAGTCGGTCTTCCAGCTCTGGTACTACATCAACGACCGGATGCCGTACGAAGACCCGTACAGTCTGTCACGTCAGCAGGTGACAGATGCGCTCACCTACATCCTGAGACTGAACGGGCTCCCGGCCGGAGACGAAGAACTCGCTACCGACGACGACTCGATCGACGACTACTGGATCCAGTGGCGTCCATAGAGGACCGGCCCTCCGAGACTAGAATTCGGAGCTGATCGTGAACTGGAAGCCGTCCGGGTCGGTGAGTGAGAAAGCCCGCGCACCCCAGGGCATGTCCTCCGGCTCGGAGTCCAGCGAACCTCCGCGCGCCTTGATCCCGTTGGCGAGTTCGTCGACGTCCTGAGCCGTCGTCAGGTGAATCCGGGTGCCGATGCCCTTCACCCGATCGCGGCCCTTCGCCCAGTCGTCCTGACCGATGAACATGCGGATCGTACCCGCGAGAAGCTCGGCGCCGGCCTTGGTCCCTTCGCGCTCGAAGATCTCTCCGACCGTGAACCCGACGACGTCACGATACCAATGCAGACTCGCCTCCAGGTCACTGACGGTGAAGCCGGCTGCCATCATACGCGCTCGGAATGACTCGGGTGCTGCTCTTTCAGCCGCGTCCGTCGCTCCAGCTTCGTCACTCATCAGATGCCTCCTCGGTTTGCAGTCGTGGGTCGCCCCGTGGTAGCGGGGTCGCAGTGTAATACTTGGAGGCGGATTCACCCAACCGCCACGGCTCTACCCGAGTTGCCGTCGCATTTTCCAGTTTCTCACCAGGTTGCGAGGCTTTCGGTCCTTCCACCCGGAGGAGAGTGTTTCCTCTGCCGCATCCAGGACCCGTCCGGCCGAGGCCCCGTCGAGCCAGGGGGTGACGGAAGGGCCGTACGCGGCGATCGCCGCCATGAGTTCGGGGGGGCGACTCAACGCGCGCCGGATTGCCGACTCCAGATGGCGGGGCTCTCTGATGTCGATGAGATGAGGCTTGGGGTCGCGATTTCGGTAGGTGACCACCGGCTTCTTCAGGAGCAGGAATTCCTGGAGAATCGAAGAGTTGTCCGAGACCATGACGTCCGCCCGGTGCAAGGCCTCGACAGCCTCTTCCGTCGGGACG
>JBDGVT010000311.1:0-3409 GCA_039585495.1 Gemmatimonadota bacterium
GTATTTCGACGGACTCCTGGATGAGATACAGATCTTCAACGCAGCGCTCAGCGGAACTGATGTGACGTCACTCTTCGGAGCCGGCGCTTCGGGTAGCTGTAAGGACTGATCGTCTGCCAGAATCGAGACCTTGAGAGCCAGGCCTCGCGAGGCGTTGATCCACGCCTCATCTTCGGCGCATGAATCCTCCCGAAACTGATCCGGTCCCCCGCCTGAACACCGCCCTCGAGGGCCGCTACCGTATCGAGTCGGAACTCGGTGAGGGTGGCATGGCTACGGTCTACCTCGCCGACGACCTGAAGCATGAGCGGAAGGTCGCACTCAAGGTCCTCAAACCGGAGTTGGCCGCGGTCGTGGGCGCGGAGCGCTTCCTCGCCGAGATCAAGACGACGGCGAACCTCCAGCATCCCCACATCCTGCCGCTCCACGACTCGGGTGAGGCCGACTCGTTTCTCTATTACGTCATGCCCTATATCGAGGGCGAGACGCTGGCAGATCGACTCGAGCGCGACAAGCAGCTTCCCGTCGACGAGGCTCTGGGTATCGCCACGGCGGTGGCCAATGCACTTCACACGGCGCACGAGCAGGGTGTGGTCCATCGGGACATCAAGCCGGGCAACATCTTGATGAGTCGCGGCGAGCCGCTCGTCGCCGACTTCGGAATCGCGATTGCGGTCAGTGCTGGAGGAAGCGGGCGCCTCACGGAAACCGGGCTCTCGCTGGGGACCCCGTATTACATGTCGCCCGAGCAGGCGACAGGCGATCAATCCATCGGACCCGCCAGCGACACCTTTGCGCTCGCGTGCGTGCTGTACGAGATGCTCGTTGGCGAGCCGCCGTATCCGGGCAGCACCGCACAGGCCGTGCTGGGCAAGATCATCCAGGGCGCGCCGGTGTCGGCGACCGCGGTTCGACGCTCCGTCCCGGCAAACGTAGACGCGGCGATCCGAAAGGCATTGGAGAAGTTGCCCGCGGATCGCTTCACCGGGGCGAACGACTTCGCGAAAGCGCTTGCCGACCCGAGCTTTCGGCACGGAGCGGATGGCTTCGCCGGGGTGGGGGCTTCCAGCAGTCCATGGAATCGACTCTCGGTCGCGATGACGGCCGTCGCCGCACTCTTCGCAATCACGACAGCGGTGTCACTGTTGCGTAGCGAGCCAGAGCTCGTCCGACCGGTGGAGCGTTTTGCGGCTCCTTTCCTCGAGGGTGAGGAGCCGTCATTTCGGGGTTTCTACGCATTCGCGCTTTCGCCCGATGGTACGATGCTGCTCTACGGTAGCAGTGAGGCGGGAGCGCCTACTCTGATGGCGCGTCGGTGGGACGACCTGGCGGCGGTGCCGCTGCGAGAAACCGCCCTCGGCTTCCAGCCCTCCGTCTCTCCCGATGGTCTCGAATTCGCCTTTCGACAGTCTGACCAGATCAAGGTGGCGGCCTTCGCCGGCGGCCCTGTCCGGACTTTGACGACCGGTGATTCCCCGAAGTGGGGAGAGGACGGCTTCATTTATGTTGAGACCGATTCAGGCGTCGTTCGAGTGCCGGCTCGTGGCGGCGCCATCGAAACGGTGACAACCCTGTCGGATGGTGAGCGGGCCCACACAGTTTGGGATCTCCTGCCGGGCGGTCGCGGTGCGTTGATGGTGGCCTCCGGTGCAACGCGGGAGATCAGAGCGCTCGATCTCCGGACGGGTGAAATGACACCGATCGCCGAGGGTCGGTCGCCTCGTTACATCAATTCGGGCCATCTGGTCTTCGCGGCCATCGACGGCTCGATGATGGCTGCCCGTTTCGATCCGGACCGGATGGAGCTTCTCGGGACCCCCGTCGCGGTCATGGACGGGGTCAGCGGGTGGACGTTGTCGGACGACGGGAAGCTCTTCTACGCCTCCGGGTCCGGGGGTGCGAGCGGAGCGAACGGGCCTTCGCTGCAGCTCGCGTGGGTAACGCGAACCGGCCAGGCGAGCGTAGTGGACCCAGATTGGACTTTCGATCGGGGCGAACACCTGGGGATTTCGCTCGACCTGTCCCCTGACGGCTCGACTGTGGCAGTCCGAGAGTTTGCCCAGGGAGGATACGACATCTACCTCAAGGAACTCGACGCTGGCGTCCGCCGGCGACTGACGTTCGATGAGGCCCACGACAAGTCCCCTGTCTGGGAGCCGGGTGGGGAGAACATCACGTTTCTTTCGGACCGCAACGGAAACTTCGACGTCTGGTCGAGAGCCGCGGACGGCACCGGCCAGCCCGAACTGATCCTCGATGCGGAAGAAGACCTGGAGCGCATCGAATGGAGCCCCGACGGTGAGTGGCTTCTGGCGTGGACCGTGGGTGATGACATCCTCAGCTTTCGACCTCGGCAGGACAGTGTTGCGATGCCCCTCTTCGCGACTCCGGCCGACGAGATGGACCCGGCGATTTCACCCGATGGTCGATGGATCGCATACGTGTCCCGCGAGACCGGCACGCTCCAGGCATATGTTCAGCCTTTTCCGGACGTGAGCGGTGCGAGGTACCAGGTTTCGGCGATCGATGCCCGGATGCCCCGTTGGTCTCACGACGGTCGAGAGCTCTTCTACCAGGACCAGGGAGCGAGCCCGTCGACGTGGGTCGTCGAGGTCGAGGCGGGGGATGTATTTCGCTTCGGCACGCCGACCCGCCTCTTCAACGCTCCGGAGGGTTGGAACGGCTCGGGGCGATACGCGGAGGAGTACCAGGTGGCTCCCGGTGACGAGCGATTTCTCATTCCCGTGCGGGCTGCCGAGGGCGGGTCGGACGCGCTCGCGGCGCCACCGTACGTGCTGGTAAACAACTTTGCGGAGGTGTTGAAGCGGATGGTGCCGGAGGGAGGGTAGGGCGAGGCGGACGCGCACATTGCCCGAAGACGCCGGGGCCCGCAGCTTCGTGCGTCTCTTCTCTCCACCGCACCCCTGCCGCTTCAGCTAATGAACCTCTCACGATTCGTGTGGGTCACCGCCCTGATCCTCCTGCTCCTCCCGGGGCTCGGGTCGGCTCAGGCGGCGAGCGAGCGCGCCAACTTCACGCAGATCATCTCGGGGACGGAGATTGAGATCGCATGGTCTCGACCGTCTTTGCGTGGACGGGAGGTGATCTTCGGACGCCAGATCCCGTGGGGCGAGGTCTGGACTCCGGGTGCGAACATGGCCACCACGATCCGGTTCTCGAAGGATGTCGTCCTTTCGGGCACACCGGTTCCGGCCGGCCGTTACAGCGTCTGGCTTCGCGTCCTGGAATCTGAGCCCTGGCGACTGGCACTTCATGCCGACACGATGCTCTCGCACAGCGCTCACCCTCCGATTGAGGAAGCGGTCCTACACGTCGGCGTAGAGCGGGGACGAACCGAGGACCTGCAGGGGTCACTCGAGTGGGATCTCGACCGGATCCGGCTCGACGG
>JBDGVT010000312.1:0-2876 GCA_039585495.1 Gemmatimonadota bacterium
GCGCTCGAGAAGCACCACGGGAAGGATCTGTCGTACAACAACATCCTGGATCTGGATGGCGCACTACTCAGCCTGGCACCATTCGCATATTCGCCTCGTCCGGCCGTCGCGATCATCAAGCACACGACGCCGTGCGGTCTCGGCGTGGCCGACACCCTCGCCGGTGCGTATGAGCGAGCGCTCGCCACCGACCCCATGAGTGCATTCGGCTCAGTGATCGCCGTGAACCGTCCGGTCGATAGCGAGACGGCCGAGCTCATGTCCAGCCTGTTCATCGAATGCCTCGTCGCTCCCGGATACTCGGACGATGCGATGGCGACCCTCACCCAGAAGAAGAACATCCGGGTGATGACATATCCTCGGCTCGCGGGATACACCGCTCCGGCCGGCGTCGCCGATGCGTGGACCGGCGCTACGCAATCCGAGCTGGAGCACGCGGCCTTCGTGGCCGCGCACGGCCAGGTGCCCACAGCGCGCCTCCTGCGCTCCGTTTATGGGGGCATGCTCGCTCAGACTCCTCCACTGCCCCCGTTCTACGGCCCCGTCGACGAGAGTTGGGAAGTCTCGACGGAGCGACAGCCGACGGAGCAGGAGTGGGACGACCTGCGCTTCGCCTGGGCGGCCATTTTCGGCGTGAAATCCAACGCGATTCTCATGGCGCGGGATGGCGGTGTGCTCGGAATCGGGGCGGGGCAGATGAGCCGAGTGGATTCCTCGAAGATCGCGGTGCGAAAGGCAGGCGATGCGGGTCTCGACCTGCATGGGTCCGTCCTCGCGTCGGATGCGTTCTTCCCCTTCCGAGACGGTGTCGATGCGGCGGCCGATGCGGGTGTGAAGGCGGTGATCCAGCCCGGCGGCTCGATGCGCGACGAAGAAGTGATCGGCGCGGCGAATGAGCACGGCATCGCGATGGTCTTCACACGACGGCGGCTGTTCCGCCACTAGAGGCGCGGGTTACTCTGGGTTCGAGCGAAAGCTCGGACCGACCCTCCTCGCTGCTGGCCAACGGAGCGAACCGTGATCGTATCGCACCCACTCAGATTCCTAGCGGTTTCCTTCGCACTGGCTGCGTGCAGTGCACGACCGGCGGCGGGCCAGGCGGAGCCCTACCACATCCTGGTAACAAACGATGACGGCATCAGGTCGCCCGGCATCGAGGTGCTGGCCGAGGCGCTCCGAGCGGTTGGCGAGGTGCACGTCGTTGCGCCGTGTGGTCAGAGGAGCGGAGCGAGCATGTCCGTTGCGCTGCGAGACGACCTCGAACTGCGAGCCATCCAGCGCGAGAGCGGAGCTGTCGAGCACTGTGTCGACACGACGCCTGCCGGGGCGGCCCTGCTCGCGATCAGCAGTCTGGCTCCCGAGGGTGGCTTCGATCTCGTCGTGAGCGGAATCAACTCGGGTGCCAATGTGGGTACCGCGTCGCATATGTCCGGTACCGTTGGCGCAGCCATGATGGGCGCCTTCCACGGGATACCGGCCGTGGCGGCCTCGCTCGGAGCGCGGAGTATGAACTTCGACTACCCGGCGCGCTTCGTCGCACACTTCGTCGAAGAGCTCAAGCAGCATCCACCGATGCCCGGCACGGTGTTTTCGGTCAACATCCCGCGCGCGAACGAGGCGGAGACCGCTGGAGTCACGGTGGCGCCGATGGGTGGAATCCACCTGCAGTTCAGTTTCGAGGAAGTGCAGGGCGAGGGTGAGAACAGGCGATTCAGCCCTCGAATCGGACAGGAGACCGACCACCCTGCGGGAAGTGATGCCGAGGCGCTCGCCCAGGACATGATCACCATCACCCCCCTCATGTTCGACTGGACGTCGTACTCCGCGATCGACCTCGTGAAGCGTTGGGAGCTGAACCACGAGATCGGCCGGTAACCGCGGCGCGGCTGACCCAGGTGGAGCTCAGTTCATGACAGCGAAGGACGGGGCACGCGCGAAGAACGGTTCTCGCGGTCACATCGACAATTCGATCGTGATCTGGATCATGCTGATCCTGGCGCTCATCGCGGTGCCACGCTTCGTAGAGCAAGCTACAGGACAGACGCTGTCGGCATTCTGGCAGGGCCTTCCCGCTGATCGGACCGGTTTCCTGGTCCGTTCTCTTATCTTCGTCGTGGCGATCCCGCTGGTAACGGCCGTTGTGGCCTTCTCAGGGTTAGGTGGGCAGTTACGTCCCCGCCGTCTAAGCGACCGGATCGTCATTCGGATTCCACAAGTCGGGGCTCAGACGTTCGGACTGGGGATCTGTGCGTTGGGTCTCTACCTGACCGTCGCGGGTCTGGCGGGGCAGGGGCTCTTCTGGTGGGTGGTCGTCGTCGTGGGGCTCGGGTGCGTCTTACTGGCGATCCCGATCGTCGGTCAAAATGACCAGGTGGTCGTCGAAGCCGATCTCGTCGCGTGGGAGAGCAGGCTCTTTCGCTCGGTTACCCGGAGGCAGGAGTGCGCGATTCCCGGGTCGGATCCCGCAGCGGTCACAACAGACAGCCGGAGCACCGGGGGAGCGTTCGGCCAACCACTGACCATGCACTACAGCGTCAACGTCGGAGGGCACGAGCTTTTCGAAGGCACCAGCGAGAGCCGGGCCGAGGACTTGAAACAGGCTGTCACGCGGGCGCTCGAGGACCTCGAAACCGACGCCACGGCCGGGTAGCGCCGGCGAAGTCTGGCCGACCCGGAGACCGCTCGGCTGAGCGCATATTGAAATGACCCCCAAGTACGCCGAGTTTCATCCGGCGCACAGGGAGGGGTGGCAGAGTGGTTTAATGCACCGGTCTTGAAAACCGGCGTCCGTAAGGACTCGTGGGTTCGAATCCCACCCCCTCCGTTGGAAGAATCAGAGGTGCTTCGGTCACGCAGATGTGGTCGAAGCACCTTTG
>JBDGVT010000313.1:0-2876 GCA_039585495.1 Gemmatimonadota bacterium
GTATGGGGTCGATCTACGCGGGTACGGGGAGACACCTCGGGACGAAACGGGTTGGAACACCCCGAATCGCGCTGCGTCCGACGTGGCGAGCGTCCTCCGGTGGGTGAGGGCGCGGCACCCTGAGCTGTCGGTCCACCTCTTCGGGTGGTCTCTCGGTTCGATGGTGTCACAGTTGACCGCACAACAGAGTCCGGAGCTTGTGGACCGCCTCGTGCTCTTCGGATACCCGACCGTGGTCGGGGTGGAACTGCCCTATTCGGAACCAGAGGGGGACCCGCCTCGCGCGCCCACGACCGCTGAGGCTGCGGCGAGTGACTTCGTGGTTCCCGGCTCGATCAGTTCACGGGCCGTCGAGGCATACGTGGAGTCCGCGCTCCGGGCCGATCCCGTGCGTTCCGACTGGACCGGGGGCCACGAGTGGAATCAGCTCGATCCCGCGCAGGTGAGGGTGCCGACGCTCATTCTGCAGGGTGAGCACGATCCGCTGAGCACGGAGGAGAGCGCGATCCCGCTCTTCACCGGGCTGGGCTCGGCGGACAAGGCCTGGGTCGTGATCCCTGGTGGAGACCACGCGGCGTTCCTGGAAGCGCCCAGGCCGTACTTCCTGTCAGTCCTCGACGGTTTCCTGGGGAACGGGGAGGGATGAGAGGCGACTCTCGGGTCTGCTCAGGGCCAGCCAAACCCGTCGAGGTCGATCCGCCCACGCGCGTCGAACACCACCCCTTCAGCCTCGAGCATGGCCCGCTGGATCTGCTCGAACGCCGATCCGCCTCGCCTCGCGCTCACCTCCCCTCGGGCGTTGACCACCCGGTGCCAGGGAACGTCATGGTCGTCGGGCAGCGCGGCCATTGCATATCCTACCTGACGGGCGCGTCCGGGAAGGCCGGCTTCGCGCGCGACGGTACCGTACGTCGTGACCCGGCCGGTCGGAATCCGTCGGGCGACGTCGTAGAATCGATCGTAGGTCGACATGCCGGCCATGGTGCGTTCACGCTCGCGTCATGGCAACTCACCTTCGTCTTTCGGGAGGCAGCACCTTGAACCAGGCAGATCCGAGATATCCCGTCGGTCCGTTCGAGTCCGTCGGCAGGGCCCTCAGCGATGCAGAACGGAGCGCCCACGTTGACGCGATCGAGGCGCACCCGGCTCGAATGAGAGCGGCGGTCGCGGGCCTGGATGACACACAGCTCGATACGCCGTATCGCGATGGTGGGTGGACGGTGAGACAGGTCGTCCATCATGTCGTGGATTCTCACCTGAACTCCTACGTGCGCTTCAAGTTGGCGGTCACCGAGGATCACCCGACGATCGGCACGTACGAGGAGAAGGCGTGGGCCGAGCTTCCCGACGCCAGGGACGCACCCGTCGAAGGCTCCCTCGCCCTTCTGGAGTCCCTTCATACTCGATGGGTGGCGTTCCTGCGGGCCCTCACGTCCGACCAGTGCAGGCGCGCGGTGTACCATCCCGAATCGGGTGAGATCACGGTCGACGTACTCCTGGAGATCTACGGCTGGCATTGTCTCCATCATGAGGGGCACATCACCGCTCTACGGGCGCAGAGAGGCTGGTAGCTACTCCCTGACGCGGCTCGCGTCGGGGGCTTGACCCGCTCACACGGCCGAGTACCGTTCCAGACCCATCACTCCGCACCGCATCCAATGACATCCGTACTCGACGTATTCCGGGCCCGGGATCTACTGCAGGACTCGACCGAGGGCGTGGCCGAGCACCTCGCCGAGGCTCCGCGGACGGTCTATATCGGCTTCGATCCGACGGCGGCGAGCCTGCACCTCGGGCATCTCCTCCCGATCATGGGGCTCGTGCACGCGCAGCGCGCCGGGCACACCCCGATCGCGCTGGTAGGTGGGGGCACGGGGCTCATCGGTGATCCGTCGGGACGAACCGCGGAGCGCATGCTTCTTACGAAGGAGATGGCTGCCGAGAACGCTGAGGCGATTCGTGGACAGCTCGCTCACTTCCTGGACTTCGATGCCAAGTCGAATCCGGCTCGCATGCGCAACAATCACGACTGGCTCGGTGAGCTGGCCCTGGTCGACTTCCTGAGAGATATCGGGAAGCACTTCTCGATCAGTCAGCTCCTTGCCCGGGAGTCGGTGAAGCGACGCCTCGAAGGCGAAACGGGAATCTCCTATACGGAGTTCTCGTACTCCCTGCTCCAGTCCTACGACTTCCTCGAGCTGTACCGACAGGAGGGCTGCACGGTCCAGATGGGCGGAAGCGATCAGTGGGGAAACATCACCGCCGGAATCGATCTCGTTCGTCGAGCGGAGTCGTCCCGGGCGTACGGTGTGGTCTTTCCGCTCATCACGAATGCGGCGGGTGCGAAGTTCGGAAAATCGGAGGGAGAGTCGGTCTGGCTCGATCCGGGCATGACGTCTCCATTCCGCTTCTACCAGTACTGGATCAACGTCGATGACGCCGACGTAGTGCGGTACCTGAAGTTCTTCACGCTCCTCTCCGAAGCCGAGATCGCGGAGCTGGCGGACGCCGTGGAGAGGGAGCCCCACGCGCGGGTCGCACAACGTGCGCTGGCTGCGAATGTGACCGGACGACTCCATGGCGAGACGGGGTTGGCTGCTGCCCAAAGGGCGACCCAGGCCCTGTTCAGTGGCGATATCGACGGCCTCACGGCGCCCGAGATCGAGGACGTCTTCTCGGACGTGCCCTCGACGGAAGTACCCTCGGACTCGCTACAGGGGGACGGAGCGTCGGTCGTGGACCTGCTCGTTACCACTGGCCTCGCGTCGTCGAAGGGGGATGCGAGGCGGTCGATCGACGGTGGCGGCGTCTATGTGAACAACGGACGCGTCGAGGACTCGGCCCGTGCGGTCGTCATGGAGGACGCGATCGAAGGG
>JBDGVT010000314.1:0-2846 GCA_039585495.1 Gemmatimonadota bacterium
CTTCGCTCCGGACGGGTTCGCGGTCCGCACGACCGATCCCGACCGTCTCGAGGCGTTGGCCGAACCATTTGGGGTCAAGTACTCGATCACCACGCGTGAGGACGGGTACATCGAGGTCGTCCACACCGGCTTCCTGTATGCGATCGACGACCAGGGCATACTCCGACTCACCTGGCCGTTCGGGATCGATTCCGAGTCGGTGTACAACGACATGCGAGCCCTGCTGAAGGAGTACGACGATGCGTAAGACGTTCGCCCTGATCGCGGTCCTGGCCCTCGTGGCCGGCGCGTGTGCCGAAGACGACGCATCGTTGGAGATCACCGATGCGTGGTCGCGTGCGGCGACGGGCCCCAACGGTGCCGTCTACCTCACGATCGAGGGCGGCGACGCCGATGCGGCGCTCGAGTCGGTCTCGGTGAGCACCGACATCGCAGCGATGGCCCAGATCCACCAGACCGTGATGATGGACGATGGAACGATGAGCATGACGATGCTCCCCGAGGTCGAGATCCCGGCCGGCAGCACGGTGATGATGGTCCCGGGCGGCGTCCACGTGATGCTCATGGAGCTCGCCGAGCCGCTCGAGGTCGGTGACGAGGTCGACGTGACACTCACCTTCGACAACGGGACGGAACGCACGGTCACGGCTGAGGTCAGGGACGAGTGATGCGTCGCCTCGCCGTTCTGCTCGTGGTTCTGGGCCTTCTCGTTGCGTCGTGCGGTGGTGACGATCGTCAGGGCGCCCTCGTCGTTCCCGACCCCACGGCCGACTCGTACGACTACGACTACGAGATCCCGCTCGGAACCGGTGAGCGGTTCGACAATGGCGAACTCATCGAGATCATCCCGGCCGAGCTCGAAGTCAACGTCGGCGAGGTCCTTCGCATCGTCAACGACGACGAGCGCGACCACCTCATCGGCCCATTCTTCGTCGGTGCCGGCGAGACCCTCGTCCAGCGGTTCTCGGCTGCCGGCGAGTTCGAAGGCCTCTGCACGGTCCACCCGAGCGGCGAGTTCGTCCTCAAGGTGAACGGGTAGCTCTTCCCCTCGGCGTCAGCCGAAGGTTCGGCCTGGTGTGATCTCCGCACCCGACGCCAGGGTGCGTTATGTGAGGAGGTGGGGAGCTATGGGGATTCGAACTCTCACGCGAATCCGAGGCATCCTCCATGCAGCTCTTAGGGCCTGCTGCGAGCCTGCCTGTTGTCAATCGCGAATCACGGGAGTGAGAATGAACCGAGGAAGCGGGCTGCTGATTGTTGCGCTCGTGGCACTGCTCGTAGCCGCATGCGGCGAGAGCTCGCCGGGTGCCGGCGGGGAGGCGACGGACACCGACTCCCCGACGATCCTCTCCGCATACCTGGGAGCCCTCGACGTGCCCGTCCTCGGGGCTGCTCTGCTTTCGAATGTCTCGGGGTGTGATCAGCAACCAGGAGACGATGGCATGCCGGTTGTCCTGTCGCACCCGGTGGCAGCCGACACACTCGATCCGACCGACTTTGAGCTGAGGACGGCAGCCGGCAGCACCACTGCACCCACATGTGCCACGCTCGAGCCAGCGACGGAGAGCGACGAACTTCAGACTGTGCTGCTCACTGGACCGTTGGGGAGTGACGACGATCGCCCCGTTGCCCTGTCGATCGTGGGCGAGGTCCTGGCGATCGACGGAACGGTCCTGACTGGGCTCAAGAGCGAGGACATCGACACCTTCGAGGACGGACCGGAGATCGTGCTCGCCAAGCTCGATCCTGCCGGTGAGGTGTGCCTTTCGCTCGGCTCGACCCATGAGATCCAGACCACCTGGCAGGGGGGTGTGACCGGTCAACGAGGCTCTGAGCCCGGAGCCGCAGAGCTCGACGGATTCTCCGTGGTGGACACCGACGGTGTAACCCACTCCATACTGGGATTCGACGACTTGGGAGACGGAGACAACTACGTCGTGGTCTGTCTGCCGCCGGGAGTCGATCCGAGCCAGATCGACGTTCAGCCAGCCACGCTCTTCGACCCAACCAACAACCCGAACCCCACAACATCCGCCGAGGTGGTCGCACGGCGGTAGCCGCGACCCCGGCGCGTCTAGCGTCGCGGGGATGACCCCGGACACGCTGGGAGTCGTCCGAGGCGGACTGACTCAGCGAGCCTGGTATCGGTGGGTTCCACGCCGCCTCCGGTGACATTTCCGCGCGCTGGCCGACGGCTCGTTTCCTCCCCCGGAGGGGGAGGTGGCACGAAGTGACGGAGGGGGCGCCACGTCTTGAGTCGATGACCTGAGCGTCCCCCCTCCCGGCTTTGCCGTACTCCCCCCTCCGGGGGAGAAACGCGGGTGACATTCCCGCACGCTGGCCGAGGGGGCGGCGATGTCACTGCGTCTGGGAGATCCACCCGGATCCATCACGTCCGGCCTTTGGTGTTCCGGGGCCCACCGCCGACACGGTGCTCGACCTCCTCGTCGATTGGATCAACGCGCTCGGCTGATTCGATGGGCTGGCGCTCATGGGCTCGGGAGACACTCCGTCACGCTGGCCGAGGGCGGCGCGGGTGGGTCTGTCTCCGTCGTTGGTTCGTGGACACCATCGGTGATCGCCTCGTAACCTCGGCGCACGAAGGGGGTACCAATGACCGACCCGATTGCCGAGATCATCGGTGACTACAGCGCATTCGTGGCACAGCAGGTGGATCGCCTCGCCATGCGCGACATCGACGTGACGCCGTACAGAGTGAGCCACATTGCGTTCCGAGTGCCCGAATGGGACCAGTACGTCCACGTCCGGACTCGACTGGAGCGACATGCCACGGGATCCAATGAGAACGTGTGGAATGGGAGGCCGATCTGTCTCATCGTCCCTGC
>JBDGVT010000315.1:0-5061 GCA_039585495.1 Gemmatimonadota bacterium
GCCGGCACTTCAAGCCCTAACACGGGGCTCGCCTCCGGTCGCCTGTTACACCCGTCCTGGGACATTATCCAGAGATCAGGGCCGTGACCCCCGTAAGACTGGGCCGTCCCAGTTTGTACACCACGGGTCGATCGTGAGGACCCCGACACCTCGAGGGAGGTGTCCGTGAGCGGATCTGGTCAGGTTGGGTGCGGGACCGGCTGCGGTCTACGTGGCTGCGTCGCGTCGATTTCGGCGGCGGCTGACCGCGAGGGCGGCGGGACCGAGCGCGGCGAGGGCGAAGGCTGCGGGCTCGGGCACCGCCTCGAACACGACGCGGCTCTCGTCGATCATGAAGTTCGTGATTTCGTTTGAATGAGCGATTGGAGTGATCGGAACGCAGACTTGCGGTTCGGCGCAGTCTTGGCACACCACGGGGCGAGGTCGTCAATGGGATCGATCCTGTCGAGAGCGGTCAAGCCGCTTCACGAGGGGAGTGTCAGAGATTTCGTGTAGAGCCGGCGGTCAGCAATAGGAGACCGACATGGCTAAAATCGACCACATGGCCCCAATCAAAGACTCTTCATCCGATGGACCTCGGATCCGGCAGGAGCTCGTCGACGAGCTGCTAAAGGACTACAAGAACCCGGCGGACCTGATCGGCCCGAACGGGCTGCTCAAGGAGCTAATGGGCGCGCTGATCAACCGCGCCATGGACGCGGAGCTGACACACCACCTCGGGTACGAGGGCGGGGAGCCAGCTGCGAAGGGGACGACCAACCGGCGAAACGGGAAGGGGCGCAAGCGAGTCCGAACCGATCACGGGCAGGTTGAAATCCAGGTTCCGCGTGACCGAGAGGGCACGTTCGAACCACGGCTTGTGCCCAAGCATCAACGACACTTCAACGGATTCGACGACAAGATCATCTCCATGTACGCCAGGGGCATGACGGTCCGCGAGATCCAAGCGCATCTGCATGAAATCTACGGGGTGGACGTAAGCCCCGATCTCATCAGCCGGGCGACAGACGCAGTCGTCGACGAGCTACGAACGTGGCAAAGTCGCCCGCTCGAAGCGGTGTACCCGATCGTCTACCTGGACGCCCTGGTCGTAAAGACGCGGCAGAAGGGAGCGGTCCAGAATCGGTCGGTGTACCTGGCGGTCGGGGTCAGCATGGACGGCCAGAAGGACGTTCTGGGCATGTGGATCCAGGCAACCGAAGGCGCGAAGTTCTGGCTCGCGATCCTCGACGAACTCAAGCAACGCGGCGTTCAAGACGTCTTCGTCCTCTGCGCCGACGGCCTGAAGGGAATGTCAAAGGCGGTCGAGGCGGCGTTCCCACAAGCGATCTTCCAGACCTGCATCGTCCATGTCATTCGGAGTTCGACCCGGTTCGTTCCGTGGAAGGAGCGCAAGGCGGTATGTGTTGATCTTCGTGCCATCTATACGGCTGCGACGGTCGAGGATGCGCTTGTCGCGCTTGATCGCTTCGAGTCGCTATGGGGCCAGCGTTACCCCATGGTCGTGACTGCGTGGCGTTCTCGCTGGGACGAGATCTCTCCCTTCCTCGCCTACCCGGCCGAGATCAGGCGGGCGATCTACACGACCAACACCCTCGAGGGTCTCAATCGCCAGATCCGCAAGGTCACCAAGACCCGCGGCCATATGCCGAACGACGACGCGGCTCTCAAGCTGCTGTATCTGGTGATCAGGAACGTCAGGAAGAAATGGATACGGCCTCACCACACGTGGGCTCAGGCCCGGCTACAATTCGCTATCCACTTTGGGGATCGCATCCCCGTATGAACTCGCTGAGCTCATACACGAAAAATCAGACAGTCTCCATGGTCCTCGGCCCAGGGCAGGAAGTAAGCCGGCTTGTTCCCGTTGAGCCTTATGTCCTTGAGTCCATCCTCTTCCGAGTTGGAGACCTTCGCCTCGACGACGCGGTTCTCCTCTTTGACCTCGTAGCACTTGATGCCCTTGTCCACCTTGTCCAGCCCATTGGCCCCGAACATGTCCCGCCCTTCGGGGGCGATCGGGGTCTTCTTGGCGTAGCCCTTGGGATCTTTGAAAAAGTCCTTCGCCTGGGCAGAGCCCGCCAAGACCACAAGACAGATCGCGCCGCAACTCAACGCGATGATTCGTGCGCGCGAGCGCACCCGAGCTTTCGACATGGAAACTCCTCCTATCGGGTGAGCCCGTATGCTAAGCAAACTGGCCACGACGCCCCAGCCCCAGCCCCACCGCAACGAACAGGAACTGGACACCACCACGTTCGCCTGCCCAGGCTGCGGCGCCGCCAACGAGACCGAGGTTGACCCGTCGGCCGGCCGCCGCCAGGAGTACGTCCAGGACTGCCAAGTCTGCTGCATCCCGATCTTGTTGCGTGTGCAGTTCGACGGCGAAGGGAGCGCCCACCTGGCCGCCCGCGCCGAGTGAGATCGCAGGCCTGAATCCACGGACGACCGCAGTTCCTATCCGCCGAGGCGACCCTCGATCGTCTCCTCCGAGAAGCCGAACAGCTCGCCGATCGCGTGGACGAACGCGAGCTCGTCCGAATCGATGGTCCCATCAGCGCGGACAACGGCGATCAGGTCCGTCAGGATCTCTTCACGGTCGGCCGCGCCTTCCGGCGTATCGACGAAGAGGAAGGCCTGCTCGTCGGTGAGCTCGTCCAGGAGCCCCTGCACGTCCTCGACCGCGAGGCCCAACCGCTCGGCGCACCGGAGCACCACGGGCTGCTCCGCGTCTTGAAGCTTGCCGTCGGCCATGGCCGCTCCGACGATCAAACGCATCTTGCTCATTGGGTCCATTGGGCTTCTTCCGTCGAGGGTTGGAGAGACATACGAAGACGGTCCGCGGTTCATCAGGAACGTCGCCACGTCGCCGAGAAAGCCACGTAAGGCTTCTCTGGGCTCGTCCGGGAGCTCGACCTCGTCCAGCGCCTCGCCCATGCAAGACACCCAGGCGTCGCGGGCCGCCTTGTCGATCACGAACGGGGCGTGGCGCATGCGGAGCCTCGGATGCCCTCTTCGAAGCAGATAGACGTCCGGGCCTCCGAGGCGATAGATGAGGAAAGCCCGCAAGCGTTCTTCGGCGCCCGCGAAATCCTGCTCGGGATACATGGGAGCGAGGATGGGGTTCTCGGGGACCCTGCGATAGAACGCGGCCACGATGCGGGCGAGGGCCTCCTCCCCGAGAATCGAATAGAGCTTACCGACCAACGCGTCCCCCATGGTTTCCGCCTCCTGCCAGCGCGAGGAGCATGCCGCCAATACCGTGCCCGACGTGCTCGCGCAGCGGAATCGAGCGGTAGTAGTGACGGAACCCGGGGTGAGTGCCGACCGAGGTACCGAGGACGAAGGCCAACGAGCCATGAAAGCGCAGTCGCGAGCGAAGCCCAGCGCGCGCTCGGTCGATCGCCTCCGCGTAACGGCTCCGAGACGCACTGGAACCGTTGCACGCTCGGGCCAGGCCCGCCGTGATCAGGGCCGAGCCGCTCGTATCGATCGGGTTCCGTGTCTCGTGGACTTCCCCCGAAAGATCGGTGGCCCACAGGCCCGCGTCCGTCTGACGCGCGACCAACGCCTCGGCCAGATCCTCGGTAAGGCGGCTTAGCCCATCGTCGATCGGCGCCCCGGACGCGCGGCAGGCCGCCTCGTAGTCGGCGAGATAGTAGAGCGCCCATGCGTTGCCGCGCGCCCAGAAGCACGGCTCTACGGGAAGCGCGAACCCTCCGAACCATCCGAGGTCGACGTAGGCGTGACGAAACAGCCCCGTGGCGGGGTCGACCAGGTGGGTGCGCATGGCGAGCGCGAGCTGCCGGCTCTCTGCGAGCGCCCACCGCGCGAGCTCGCCATCGTCGGTCTTGGTGGCCAATCGGTTGAAGAACACGCCGTGCATGAAGAGGGAGTCGACCCACGCCTGAGGAGGCACAAGGCCAAAAGCCACCCGTCCGGCGTGACTGAGCGCGCCCTCCCGCGTCCGTGGCGCCTCCTCGCGGACGTACCGAACGACGCGATCGACGACGGCTTGCGCGGGCGTGCCGCCCCGCCCGGCCCGCAACAGCTCCAACGCGATGATCGCGGGGGCACACGCGTCCGGAAGGAGCGCGCGGGACTCGACAAGCTCGGCAGCGTGCGCCGCGACCCACCGCTCGGCGAAGTCGTAGACGCGCTCGTCCTCCGCACGCTCCGCGTAGGCGAGCGCACCGACGAGGGCAACGGTCTCTTCCCACGAGAATCGGAGAGCGGCGGGGTCGGGATGCATGCCCAGAAATCCATCGGCGACGGCTCTCGCCAACGCCATGTCAACCGAAGGTGGGCCCAAGGTCGCGGGCAGAGCCACTCCGGTCGGCGTGGCCCGCTGAAGAGCCTGTGCGCCGCGGGCCGCGTCGTCGTAGCGGCGCTCGTAGCGGGCGTTCGGATCGAGGATGCAAAGCCCAAGGAGCACGGCGACCAGAGCGAACGACGCGAGCCATCCCCCCACTCGGAGGCGCCTCGGCTCCGGCTGAGGTGACAGGCCGAGGAGCGCCGCGAAGAGCGCCCCGGTCAGCGCGCTCGCGCCAACGCCCAGGAGCCCAAGGCAGGCGAACGCGGGGGCCCTGGCCCAAAACGTCATCCCCACGAGCACACCGAACAGGGTGGTGATGGCGAAGAGGCGGGCGCGCGCTCGCCCGGTCTCGAAGGCCCCCGCCAGCCGCCGGCAGAGCGGCAGCTCGAGGAGCCCGAGCGGCAAGTGCGCCAGACAGAATATCAGGGTCCAGATCAGCAGGAACGACGCGCGATAGCCGCTCTCAACGTCGCTGAGCACCAGCGCGACGAGGGCCGCGCCGAAAGCGCGCCCGGTCCCAGCAAGAAGAGCGATCCACATGAGGCCGCACCCTACCCGAAGGGGTGTGGTCGCGGCGAGGGCGCGAGAGCAAGCGCGGGGCGTTACAATGTCCGCGCGGAGTCCGGACACGAGGAGCTAAGGGTTGACTGAAGCCAGGCGCGGCACCTACCGACTGCTGACGGCTGCTATCTGGGCGCTGCTCGTAATCGGGGTGGGCTGGGTCGTCTACGGCGTCGCGTTGGAGA
>JBDGVT010000316.1:0-2815 GCA_039585495.1 Gemmatimonadota bacterium
TCGACGGGCCCGCGGTGATTGCTGCCGCACTCGATCTCGGATTGAGCGCCTACGATGCGGAGTTCGTGGAGCTTGCAAGAGCCCTGGCTGTGCCGCTCGTGTCCGCTGACAACCGGATTCTGGCGGCCGCCCCCGAGGTGGCTAGACCGCTCGAGAGTGTTGTGTGAGGGTCGCTTCTGCAGCCTATCGTCGATCCGGCAGGGGACGCGCGTGCCCGTGCTCGATGTCGTCCGCATGATCCTCGTAGTGTTGCCGTAGCAGGTCCTTGCCGTAGTCGTTCCCGTTTGGCGTCCGGACGACCGTGTGGATGTGGTCGCGGCGAGCGACCTGGCGATCTCCCGCCAAGGCTATGGGCCCCTGGTGATCGAACTCCACCAGGATGACCGGACTATGGATCCGGTAGTAGAACGCCGCCTCCGGCCCGACCTCTCCGATCCAGTAGAAGTAGGTTTCATCGAGGTGAGCCTCTACCTCGGCCATCCGAATTCGGGCGTGACCCTCGTCCATGACCCCCACGTATTCGCCGATCACGGAGAGTAGGCCCCGACGCTGTTGCTCATCGAGGGCATCGCCGCGGAGCCCCTCATAGGCCAGGACCAGGTTGTCGCGAAACGCCTGTGCCTGGTTGTGACCGCGGCCCTTCTCGATATCGGCTCGCGCTACGGCCCGCTGGCCGGCGTCCAGCGACTCCATGAAGGCCAAGCCGAGGTCCTGCTCGTCCTGAAGCACGGCCGTGCCGGCCCAACGACCGCTTTCCGCGACGACCGGCTCTGAGCCCATGAAGGTCGGCGTCATGACCACCTGGTCGCCGAGGATGAAGTAGTTGATAACCAGATGATGGCCGTCGAGTTGCCATCCCCAGGGTTCGGTCGACGACGGCTCGCCCATGACGGTCAGCCAGTACTTGTGCTCGCCGTACTCCTCCGCGCGCTCCGGCAGCAACTCACCGAGATGACCGTTGAGGTTCATGATGTCGACCGATTCCTTCACCCCTTCCGCACTCAGCGACGCCGCCAGGAGACCCGTCGCCAGATCACGCTGGCTCGGGGTCATTTCCTCGTACGAAACGCCCTGCCGTTCCGCGCGGTGCACGTTGTGCCACATACGCCATTCGATGTCGTCCGCGGCGAAAGTCGCGGCGTCCCGCTGGACGTCGGTCAGGCCGTCGAGGAATCGCTCGACCGCAGCCTTCACGGGCGCCGTGGATACCCCTGTCGCCTCGATGGTAAAGAGTCCCGATTCGACTGTGCCATCGGTCGTTACGCCCCTGAAGGGTTCGTCGAGCTGGCTCTGCTGGTGAACCGCACCGAGAGCGAGGGTCGTGATTCCGACCAGGAGGGCGACCGACTGTACGGTCCGGGAGGGGCTCATGGGAGGGGCTCCTTGACGTGCGACGCTTGATCGTGGGAGCCCCGAAGCTGCGGTGAATGCACGGAAGACCGCAACATGGACGCGCCGGTGAGAACGACGCTTACGTCGGCCGAGCCACCACCCGCGCGTCGATCGCCACCAGGCCGTCGTCGGTGATCACCAGCGGATTCAGGTCCAGCTCTTCGATCTCCGGCATCGCCTCGACGAGCGCCCCTACTCGCAGAACGATCTCCGCCAGCTCACTTCGGTCCAGAACGGGACGGCCCCGCGCTCCGTCCAGCAGTGGCTGGGCGCTGATCTCGGAGATCATGTCGTATGCGTCACGCCGGCTCAGCGGCACGAGCCTGAAGGCAACGTCCTTGTAGACCTCCACGAATACGCCACCCATTCCGACCATCAGCAACGGCCCGAAGTCCGGATCGCGGCTCATGCCGACGATCACTTCGGTCCCGTTGATCTGCTCTTCAACCGTGAAGCCGGTGATTCTGGCGCCCGGTTGGTGCGCTTCGACGCGCTCGCGGATGCTCGTGCAGGCGTCTCTCACGCCCGCCTCGTCGATCACGTTGATCACCACCCCGCCGACGTCGGACTTATGCACCACATCGGGGCTGATGAGCTTGAGAACGACTGGGTATCCGATATCCGCGGCGTGGCGTACCGCATGGTCCTCGTCCGTGGCGGTTGCCGACTTGTTGTATCTGAGTCCGGCACACTGGAGGATCTGCGTGGCGCGGGCGAGGTCGAGGTTCGTTTGCCCCTCGGTGCGAGCGTCCTCCAGGAGACGTTTGGCCTTCCCGAGATCGGGGGCCGGGTGCTTCTCCAAACGGACCGGCTCCGGTTCCGTGCGTGCGAGCCACGCGCCCCGACGCATGAGAGCGGACATTGCACTCACCGCATCTTCGGGGAGGTTGAACTCGGGCACACCGCGCTCGTCGAGGTACGATCCGGTCTCAGTTCCGATGAGCCCGATGAAGCTGCAGCAAAGAGGCTTGTCCCAGGTGGGGTCGTCATGCGCGTGCACGATCGCTTCGGCAGTCTCGCGCGGATCGGTCATCGCCTGCACGGTCATGATCACGACGATGCCGTCGACCTCCGGGGCACTTCCCAGGATGTTCAACGCGTCTCGGTACCGCTCAGGTGTCGCGTCGCCGATTACATCTACCGGGTTGTTGTGTGACCACACGCTCGGGAGAACCCCATTCAGGGCCTCCAGCGTTTCCTGCGACAGCTCCGCGAGCTCGATCCCGTAGCGGTCGGCGGCGTCCGCGCTCAGTACGCCGGGGCCTCCCGCGTTGGTGATGATCGCGAGACGGCGCCCAGCTGCGGGAGGCTGACTCGCGAGCGCCCGCGACCAGCCCAGGAATTCGGCAATGGTCTCAGCCTGGAGCACGCCGGTTTGCGCAAAAGCGGCGCGGTACGCGGCCATGGACCCGGCCAGGGATCC
>JBDGVT010000317.1:0-2781 GCA_039585495.1 Gemmatimonadota bacterium
CCATCCGGGAGATCACGAGAGACGCAGCCGAACAGGAATACCGCCTGTCCGCGTTCGTCATCGGCATCGTGGATACGCCCGCCTTCCGTAGCAGCCGGGCAGTAGAGCCGGCGGTGGCTCAGCCCGTCACCGACAACAGTGGTACCTACTGATTTTGGACAACACCACCCTCTAGCGAGGCCTCCAAGCGATGGACTTCATCACCGGAAAGCACATCTCACGCCGCACGATGCTCAAGGGAATGGGCGCAAGTGTCGGTCTTCCGCTTCTCGATGCCATGGTTCCGGCAGCGCGGCCGCTCGCCGCGACCGAGGCCGGAAGGGCTGCCGACGCGACCCGACTGGTCTGCATAGAGAACGTGCATGGCGCTGCGGGCTGCAACGATCTGGGGGCCACGCTCGGATTGTGGTCCCCGAAGGAAGAGGGAAAGGATTTCGATCTCTCCCTCAGCAGCCTGAACCCGCTCGAGCCCTTCCGGAAATACCTGACCATCGTCAGTGACACGGACTCCCGCATGGCGGACGCCCACTCTCCGGCGGAGATCGGCGGCGATCACTTCCGTACGACGGCCGTGTTCCTTACGCAGGCTCATCCCAAACAGACCCAAGGGTCCGATGTTCTGGCAGGAACGTCGTTCGATCAGATCTATGCCCAGAGGATCGCGAACGACACACCGATCCCCTCGATGCAGCTCACGATCGAGAACGTGGACCAGGCGGGTGGGTGCGCATACGGCTACTCCTGTGTCTACACGGACACGATCAGCTGGGCGTCGCCGACGCAGCCGCTACCGATGATTCGCGACCCACGGGCCGTGTTCGAGCAGCTCTTCGGCGCCGGTGGAACACCGGAACAGAGAGCCGAGCGCCTCGCGACGGACCGCAGCATCCTCGACTGGGTCATGGGCGAGATGTCCGGACTGCGACGAGACCTCGGTCCATCTGACCGGCATCGTCTCGACCTCTACACGACGAACATCCGCGAACTCGAGCAGCGCATTGATCGCATCGCAGCCCAGAACGCCAGTGGCGAAGAGCGTGCGATTCCCGAGGCACCGGTCGGTGTTCCCGACGACTTCGGTGAGCACATGCGCCTCATGTTCGACCTTCAGGTTCTCGCTTTCATGTCCGACGCGACGCGCGTCTTCTCGTTGAAGATGGGACGTGACGCGTCTCCGCGTGTGTATCCGGACAGCGGCTCTGATAGTCCGTACCACGCGGCGTCGCACCACGGCGGCCGTGAAGAGCGCGTCCGTGATTTCGCCAAGATCAACGAATACCACGTGTCGATGATCCCGTACTTCCTGGAGAAGCTGTCTCAGGTGACGGACGGGGACAGCACGCTCCTCGACAAGACGATGGTCATGTACGGATCGGCGATGGCGGACTCGAACCTTCACAACCATATCCGCTGTCCGCTCTTCGTCGTGGGTGGAGCGAACGGTCTGGTTTCCGGCGAGAACCACATTCGGGCCACACCGGGGACCCCCATGGCCAACGTCATGCTCGGCCTGCTGCACCAGTTGGGCGTCGACGACCTCGAGAGCTTCGGGAACAGCAACGGCGTTCTCTCGATCTAGCAGACACGTATTCGAAGGGAGCGCAGCTCTCTGGGGGACAGCATGGCGGTATTGAAGACAATCGAGCGTGGGCGTCTGAGCGCGATCCTGGTGCTCAGCCTGATGTTGGCCGGAGCCACTCCCGCGGAGTCACCCGTCGCCGATGCCGCACAGGCCCGAGACGCGGCACAGGTGAGGGCCCTCCTCCAGCAAGGTGCTGACGCAAATGCCGCGCAGTCCGACGGCCTCACGGCCCTCCACTGGGCCGCGATGAACGACGATCTGGAAATCGTCGACCTGCTGGTCTACGCGGGCGCCACGATCCGGCCGCTCACCCGGGTCGGTGCCTATACACCCCTGCACCTGGCGGCACGCGCGGGTCACGGCGACGTGGTCAGAGCGCTACTCGAGGCCGGCGCGGATGCGAACGAGTACACCACGACCGGCGTGACAGCGATGCATTTCGCCGCACAGGCCAACGCGGCCGCCGCGATTCGCGCTCTGGCACTCCACGGTGGAGAGGTGAACGCGCGAGACGAATTCCAGGGCCGCACGCCGTTGGTCTTCGCGGCATCGCGCAACGCGACCGACGCGGTCTCAGCCCTTCTCGCGGAGGGGGCCGACCCACTGATCGTGACGGATCTCAAGGACTACACCGAGCGATACCGGGTCGATCAGGACGAGCGGGCGCGTCGAGCGCGGATCATTGCCGCCGAGTCGGGGGATGATCCGACGGGTAGCCAGAGCGGTGCGCCGCAGGCGCTCATCGGTCAGGCTCAGCCTGACACCACCGCGGCCCAGGATCCACCCGATCCGGATGATCCGCCGGATCCGGACGACCCTCCGGAGCCGGTCGTCGACGAGCCCGCCCCGGAGCCGGATCCGGCCAACCCTCCGATCCGCGCCCTATCCTCAAATGAGCAGATCGGCGTCCAGGGTGGGTTCGCTCCCCTGCACTACGCGGCCCGTGACGGTCACATCGAGACGGCCCGCCTTTTGCTCGACAACGGGGCGGAGATCGATCAGACCTCGGGTGGCGATCAGTCCACGCCGCTGCTCGTGGCGGTCATCAACGGCAACTACGATCTGGCGTCGCTCATGCTGGACCGTGGGGCCGATCCGAACATGGTCTCCGATGATGGGGCCGGACCGCTGTTCGCCACGCTGAACATCGAATGGTCACTGCGCACCTGGTATCCGCAGCCCCAGATGTTCAGGACCCA
>JBDGVT010000318.1:0-2775 GCA_039585495.1 Gemmatimonadota bacterium
ATTCACCCATCCGCCCGCGAACGAGATGACCTCGTCGGGATCGAGTCCCATTGCTACGATGTTGCGCCGATCGGTCAGCTTCATGATCTCGCGGATCGGCGACTTCTTCAGCTGACCTTCAAGAAGGCGACGCGCGACGGGTGGAGTGGCCATGGAGGACTCGAAGAGAGAGGAGGTCGGGATCCTACGCCGGAGGGCCGAACCTTTACGGGCTGGTCGGCGGACGGTCAACCACCGCTGGCCGACACTGGCGAGACCCGATCGGAAGGCCGACTATTTGCCGCACTCAAGGAGCAGGTATGTCGGGATCAAGAACGAGCGTGGAGCGGCGTTTGGTTCAGTACGTGGCCGTAGCCGGTTTGGTGTTGGCCGGTGCCGGACTTGCAGCTGAGTCCGCCGAGGCACAACGACGCGTCGCTCCCGACTCTCTCCGGCATATCCAACAGGTCGAGCCGCTCTTCGGTCCGCCGGGCACCCTGGTCACGATCTTCACCGAGAACTTGCCCCTGCAGGCCAAGGTACACGTCGGAGTCGGAGCGACACGCACCGGATTCGAGGCGCTTCACGAAGCCGAACAAGGAATGTGGGGCGAGGTGTCGGCTACCATCACGATTCCGGAGACGGCGCCGTGGGATCGCGCGGTCCTGCTCGTCGCCTTCGACGCGATCTTCGCACCGATCGGACTATCCGACCCATTCCACGTGACGAGGGCCGATGGCACTCTTCAGCGGACGGGCGAGGTCACGAGTGAGGGCGTCGAATGCATCGCCATGCGCGACTCGGACGGGTTTCTCTATACGCTGATCGGGAACGTAGATGGACTGCAGCCCGGCGACTCCGTTGTCATCGAGGCTCGTTATGTGGAGACGAGCATGTGCATGCAGGGGACGACGCTCGAGGTCGTTCGCCTTCTGCCTCCAACCGGTATGTGAACGAGCGCGGACTATTCGGCGCTCGTGACCCCCGGCTCCCGATCGCCGAACTCTCTTCTCAGGGAGGCGGGGTCCCAGCCGGCATCTCGCTCCAGATCGGTGTCCACGAGGTCCGCAGCCAGTAGGCGCTCCAGATCCTCGATCCGCTCGCGTGCGGCGGAGATGTATGTGGACTGCGTCTCGCCCTTCAGCGTGGCGAGGTATTCCAGCGACTCCTGATCGTGCTTCAGGAACTTCTGGTGCGCCCGTTCTGCATGATACGCCCGAAATCCGAGCGACCTCATGACGTCCGTGCCGAGCCTGAGGGAGCTGTCGAGCGCCTCGCGATATACGTACTCGACGCCCGCATCGTACAGGCCGTACGCGTCCCGCCACTCGAAAGCGCGTGCGTAGATGGTGAGGTTCGGGAAGTGCTTCTTCGCGGTCCTGGCCACGTCGAGGGTGGTCTCGGCGTCGTCGAGCGCCAGAACGAGCAGCCTAGCTTCCGCGGCTCCTGCCGTTTCCAGGAGGTCGCGCCGGGTCGCGTCTCCGTAGTAGACCTTGAGCCCCATCTTGCGCAGCAACTCGACCTGTTCGGAGTCGATGTCCAGGACCGTGGTACCGATGCCCTGTGACTTGAGCAGTCGACCGACTGTCGAACCGAAGCTGCCGAAACCGGCGATGAGCACGGGGTTCCGTTCGTCGATTTTGTCGGGCTCGACCTCCGCGGCCTCCTTCGTGCCGAGACGAGGCTGAAGAAACCTCTCGTTGAAGGCGAGCAGGAGTGGGGTCACCGCCATCGAGAGTGCCACGGAGGCCACGAGCGGGTCCGTGATGCCCGACGCGAGAACTCCCTCCTGGCGCGCGAAGGACAGGAGAACGAACGCGAATTCTCCCACCTGCGGCAGGGCGAACGCGAAGAGGAGCGCCTGGTCGGTGCCGAGCTTGAAGATCCGAGCCAGGCCCAGGAGGACCGCGAACTTCAGCCCGATCATGCCGAACGTGAGTCCTGCGATGAGTGACGGTTCCCTCGCGATCAACCCGAAGTCGATCGAGGCGCCGACGGCGATGAAGAAGAGGCCGAGGAGGAGCCCCTTGAACGGCTCGATGTCGGCCTCGAGTTCGTGACGGTACTCGCTGTTCGCCAGCACGACGCCGGCGAGGAAGGTCCCCAGCGCCGGACTCAGGCCGACCCGGGTCATGAGCAGAGCGATCCCGATCACCAGCAGCAGGGTCGCGGCAGTGAAGATCTCGCGCATGCGCACTCGTCCGAGCGCGTGGAAGACCGGTCGCAGCAGGTAGCGACCTCCCACGATGATCGCGGCCACCGCACCGAGGACCGCGAGGGCCCGGGCCCAACCCGGGAGTGTGGAGATCCACGCTTCGGCCACGTGATGTTCGTCCCCGCTCAGTTCCGTGTGCTGCGTGGCGAGGAGCGGCATGAGCGCGAGCATCGGGATGACCGCGATGTCCTGGAAGAGCAGTACAGAGAATGCGCTCTGCCCGGCGGAGGTCTTCAGGAGCCCCTTTTCCGCGAGTGTCTGGAGAACGATCGCTGTCGAGGAGAGTGCGATGATCATCCCGATGGCGAGTGCTGCCTGCCACGGGATTCCCAGCAGCATCGCGATGCCCGTTACGAGCCCGGTGGTCAGCGCGACCTGAAGTCCACCGAGGCCCAGGATCGGTGCTCTCAGACGCCAGAGCAGAGAGGGTTCGAGCTCCAGCCCGATCACGAAGAGCATCATCACCACGCCGAACTCCGCGAAGTGCATGACGTCTTCACCCTCAGCCCCGACGAGTCCCAGAAGGAAGGGTCCGATCGCGACTCCGGCGATCAGGTATCCGAGCACGGAGCCCAGCCCCA
>JBDGVT010000319.1:0-3153 GCA_039585495.1 Gemmatimonadota bacterium
GAAGCGAGTAACGATTCATCGGGTCGTTCGCCCCGGAGAGCGTGGCCCGGGACTCGGCGACCGAATCGCGATCGACCTTGCCCTGACGCCATCAACCGACCCCGAGGATCCGAACTCGCTGGGTGGTGTCGTCATCCCGCCTGTTGGGCTGCAAGCCGGTGATTCGATCGTGGTCGATGCCGTCGCTGACCTCCAGGACGGCTACTACGTGACGATCGTAGGGCAGGTGGCTCAGCCGGATACCTTCCCGTGGAGGGAAGGGATGACCCTTCGAAACCTGATGGATCTCGCACGGGGCCCGACTGTCGGCGCCGATCTGAGGGAAGCAGAGGTCTCGAGACTCCCCGACCAGCGGGAGCTTGGCGAACTAGCGGATCGGCTCCGAGTGCCGCTGGACTCCAGCTATCTCAGTCAGCGTGACCCCGCCGGGAGATACGTTGGGCCCCCAGGTGTCCAGTTTCCCGCAGCCGGCTCGAGCCCTGAATTCACGCTCGCACCGTACGATCTTGATTCTCCGGCAACCCGACTTCGCGATGCCCGGGTCGGTGAAGATCACGGGCGAGGTCTCTGTTCCCGGCGAATACACATTGCTCTCGAAAAACGACCGTGTGACCGACCTCGTGGGCCGAGCCGGTACGATCCTCGAGCATGGGTACCTCGAGGGCGCACGACTCTACCGGACCATGGATAACATGGGACGTATCGACCTCAACCTGCCGGCCGCGCTGGAGGCCCCGGAGAGCGCGGAGAACATCAATCTCCAGCCGGGCGATTCACTCGACATTCCCGTGTATTCGCCGACGGTCATCGTCCAGGGAGCGGTCAATTCCCCGGTCACCGTGCTCTACCGTGAGGGCCAGAACTATGACTACTATCTCGCCGCCGCAGGTGGCTACCGAAACGACGCGGACAAAGGGCGGACCTCGGTCCGGTACGCCAACGGCCTGGCTCGTACCCGATCGAAATTCTTGTTCTGGTCGAGCTATCCGGATCCGGGTCCGGGCAGTGTGATCGCCGTGCCGGCGAAAGATCCCGCCGACAGAGTCGACACCCGCGGGTTGATCGCAGACATCGTGACGATCGCAGGATCCATTACCACGATGATCGTGGTGATCGTGGCAAACAGCAATTAGGCCGAGCGGCCTCACTCACGCCTTGACGATCCATCCCAGTCCAGCGTTTCCGGGCTCCCGCGGTGCAACATGGCGCGCATCGATCAGTGTCGTGGCATGATCGACCACTCGCTGATAGTCGAAGTCCGAATAGTCCGTGAGGATCACGACGGCGTCAGCGTCCGCCAACGCGCGATCCGTGAGATCCACCGAGGTTAGACGCACGCCGTCCTCGTCCAACTCCGCCACGAACGGGTCGTGATACGAGACGTCAGCCCCGTCTTCAGCCAACACCCGAAGCACGTCGAGCGCGGGCGATTCGCGCATGTCCTCGATGTCCCTCTTGTACGCTACCCCGAGTAGCAAGATCTGTGAGCCATTGACCGCTTTCCGACGCCGGTTGAGCGCCTCCCGCACTTTGTCGACCACGAAGTACGGCATCTCGGAGTTGATCTCAGACGCCAACTCGATGAAGCGGGTCTTGTAGTTCAGCGTCCGCATTTTCCACGAGAGATAGTGCGGATCGACGGGAATGCAGTGTCCGCCCAGCCCCGGCCCGGGCGTGAATTTCATAAAGCCGAACGGCTTCGTTGCCGCCGCGTCGATGACCTCCCAGACGTCGACACCCAGACGATCCGCGATCAGCGCGGTCTCGTTCGCGAGGCCGATGTTCACGGCTCGAAACGTGTTCTCCAGGATCTTGGTCATCTCGGCGGCCTCGGTCGATGACACGGGTACGATCGTGTCCAGGAATCGCTCGTAGAAAGCGACCCCAGCCGCCGTGCAAGCAGGCGTGATTCCGCCCACCACCTTGGGCGTATTCTTGGTATTCCAGGTCGGGTTGCCGGGATCGACACGCTCGGGCGAGAAACAGAGATGGAAGTCGTCTCCCACTGTCAGCCCGGTCTCCTCCAGAGCGGGCAGAAGCACTTCCCTCGTCGTCCCCGGATAGGTCGTCGACTCGAGGACGACCAATTGACCCTCCCTGAGGCCCGCGCCGACCGCCTCCGACGCGGCGAGGATATAGGAGACGTCCGGATCCCGGGTCTTTGACAGCGGTGTCGGGACGCAGATCGAGACCACATCACATTCCGAAAGGCGCGACATGTCCGTGGTCGCTTCGAGAAGCCCAGCCGCCCGCATCTCGGCCACGTCCTTCGCCGGTACGTCCTGGATATGTGACTCGCCTGCGTTCACACTGGCCGCGACTTCTTCGCTAATGTCGAAACCAACTACGGGGAGGCCGGCCTTCCCTGCTTCGATCGCGAGAGGTAGACCGACGTACCCGAGGCCGATGACGCCGAGCTTGGGTGCAGCAGGTGATTCTGATGGATTCACGATCCCTGACTATCCTGGTTTGGGTTGCAGCCATGAAGTTGGCCAGACATTGCCGTCGAACGACGTCCCGAACTAGAACGATAACCGAATTCGCCCCTCGTCTCCCAGTCTATTCGGTCGTCTGGACGGCCCTCAGCCATGGGGCGTTTTGGGAGTACCAGTCGACCGTTCTTCGAAGCCCATCGTTGAAGGGGGCCGATGAACTCCAACCCAACTCGCCTATCGCTCGCGACGAGTCGACCCCATACCGTCGATCATGCCCCAGCCGATCCTCCACAAACTCGACCAGTGACTCGGGCTTCCCGAGAATCGCGAGCACTTCACGAACGACACTCAGATTCGTCCGCTCAGTTCCACCCCCGAAGTTGTACACCTGCCCCGCCACTCCCCGTTCTGCCGCCGCGAGCAACCCCTGACAGTGATCCTCCACATGGATCCAGTCCCGCACATGCAACCCATCCCCGTACACCGGCAGGGACTGGTCCGCCATCGCCCGGATGATCATCAGGGGAATCAGCTTCTCGGGGAATTGGTATGGCCCGTAGTTGTTCGAGCTCCGCGTCACCACGACGTCCAACCCGTGCGTCGCGTGGTAGGCAAGGGCTAGATGATCACCGGCGGCCTTGGTCGCCGAGTAAGGCGAGCGAGGGGCGAGCGGTGTGTGCTCTGTAAACCGGGGTGCAGAAGCAGCAGCGTCGCTATC
>JBDGVT010000320.1:0-5130 GCA_039585495.1 Gemmatimonadota bacterium
TCGCATTTGCCGTGACCGTGACCGATTGAGGATTCGTCTCAGTAACCGAGCAGTTGGCCGCAACACCCGAGAGCTGAACGCTCGCTGTTCCGACCGGCACACTGGGAATCGTCGAGGAGCCGTTCGCCGCGACAGTCGCGGACGACGACCCGATTGCGGCGATGTACTCGGTGTCGAGATCGACGCCAGTCGTGACCGCGTTCACGGTCACAGCACCTGTTTCGGTGGTGGTGTCCGTCGGCCCGGTGGTCGTGCTGCCACACGCCCACAGGAACGGCAGGACGCCCCAAAGGGCTCGGCGTGCACGAGGAATCATCATTCCCTCCCTCCTGGTCCGCGCGGCCCGGCCGAGGAGCCAGGCGCAACTGGACCTGCTTCGTAGTGAATCCACGGCTCTGCCCCACGGTGACACTCTTCTGGGTATCCGGCAACAAACCGGTACCGGACGACACATCTCTCGCGGATACACTCCGGTCCGGTTGCTATTCAGCCCAGGATGCCGAACTGTGTGATTGCAGCGTCGGCCTGACGCGGGCCAAAGACAAGAATGTGAATGGGGGTGCAGATCATGAGAACGCCTGATGTCTCTCGCCGGAAGTTCGTCGGAGGAGCCGCCGCGGCTCTCGGGACCGTCGCCCTGCACCCTCACGCTGCACTCGCGAAAGGGATCCCCCTGCGACCCGGCGGACCGCGCTTCTGGGCTGAAGACGACGCCTATGACGCCTTGGCCAAGATCTCCTTCAACGAGAATCCGTACGGCCCGTCCGACAAGGCGCTCGAGGCGATGAATTACGCCTTCAAATACTCCATGCGATACGGCTATCCGGACGGAGGTGTCTCTCAAGCGATCGCGGATCACCACGGTGTTCCGAGGGATCACGTCATGCTCGGCGCCGGCTCGGGAGAGATTCTCGAAGTCGTCGGACTCACGTGGCTCGGCCAAGGCAAGAAGGTGATCGGCGTCGAGCCGTCCTACGGCCAAGTCTATTCGCATGCCAGCGGCATAGACGCAGACGCGATCACGCTTCCTCTCGAGGACGACTACCGCCAGAACATCCAGAGGATGGTCGACGCGACGAATCGCCATTATCGGGACGTGGGCTTCGTCTACCTTTGCAACCCGAACAACCCGACCGGCCGTACCGTCACAGCAGCGGAGGTCGAGTATCTCCTCGACAACATCCCCGATGATGTGCCCGTGCTCATCGACGAAGCCTATCACCACTTCGTGCGCGACCCCGAGTACGACGAGTCGATCAGGCACGCAATCGCGGGCCGACCCGTGGTCATCGCCCGCACCTTCTCGAAGATCTACGGCATGGCCGCCATCCGGATCGGCTTCGCCATCGCGCCCCCGTGGATGACCCCGTGGATGATCGACGAAATGCGGACCTACAGCACCGGCAGCGTAAACGTCCTGGCGAAATGGGGAGCCGTCGCTTCGATGGAAGACACCGAGGCATACGACTTCGTACGCAACACCACGCTCCGCCTGCGCGACGAGACCGTCTCCGGCCTCGCCGACATGGGGTACGAGAGCATTCCGTCCGAAACCAACTTCTTCATGCTCGACTGTCGTACGCCAATCGGTCCGATTCGCTCAGCGTTCAGAGAGCGGGGAGTCGCTGTCGGTCGGAGCTTTCCGCCGATGCTGAATCACCTCCGCGTGTCGATCGGAACGGAAGACGAGATGGGCCGGTTCATGAACGCCTTCGAAGACATCACCAAGACGTCGATCATGAGTGGCGGCGGCCAGGGCTAGTCCCGACCCACCTCGCGGCTTGCCTACCGGTCCGTCACCGCACGGGCTCGAACGAACCGCTCGAACCACTTCGCCTGCTCCTGATCCAGGTAGATGCGGTGGCGGGGCTCACGAATACCGTGCCCTTCTCGGGGGAAGCGAAGGAACTCCACGTCGTTCCCCATCTTCTTGAGGGTTCGGAAGTACTGCTCCGCCTGCGAGATCGGCACGCGAAAGTCCTCCTCGCCATGCGTGATGAGCAGCGGGGTCGTCACGTTGCCCGCGAACTCGATCGGTGAGAATTCCTCGAACGTCTCCTTGGTCTCCCACGGGGTCCCGCCGAAGCCGTACTCGAGGAGGAAGGGGATATCGGTCTGCCCGTAGAAGGAATACCAATCGGAGATGGCAGCGTGGCCAATCGCGGCCTGGAAGCGATCCGTCTGCGTGATGCTCCAGAAGGTCATGAATCCACCGTAGCTCCCTCCCATGATCGCAAGCTGGTCCGGGTCGGCGATGCCTCGGTCGACGATCAGGTCGACGCCCGCCATGAGATCTTCGAAGTCCTTTCCGCCCCAATCCATGTAGTTGGCGTTGGAAAACTCGAGCGTGCGCCCCGAGCTGCCACGCGGATTGCCCTGAAGCACGGCGTACCCACGGGCCGCCCAGATCTGGGCCCCGGAATTGAATCCCTTCGAGAATCGGCCATGCGGTCCGCCGTGGACCTGGAGGATCATCGGATAGCTCTGTCCTTCGACGTAATCGATCGGGTAGGTGAGGACACCCCTGAGCTAAGTCGAAGTCGGACATCTGGTTAGTCGGACTCAGGACGTGCTCCATGTTCCTGCCGTCGGCGTCTGCGATGAAGACCTCGCCGGTCGTTCGGGTCGAGCTGCCCGTGAACACCAGCTTGGTCCCGTCGTCAGACAGCGTCGTTCCACCGTAGATGTACTCGTCGTCCGGCAGGATCGTCTCCGGGTCACCCCCGTCGGCTCCGACCTTGTAGAGATGCGACGAAAGGCCATTTGCGATCGTGAAGAGGATCTCGTCGCCGTCCGCGGACCAGCGCACCCCTGAAGCCGAGAAGTCCATCCCCGACGTCAGGTTGCGCGGCTCTCCACCTGCAACGTCGACCACGAAGACATCGTTCTGCGATGCGCTGTTGTTCTCCGACAGGCTGGCCGTATAAGCGATCCGCGTGCCATCCGGTGACCATACCGGTCCGCGATCCGGTCCGACATTTCCGGCCGAGAGATTCCGCGGCTCACCGCCGTTGGCCGAGATCACGAGGATGTCCGAGTTGTCACTCCGATCCGGATCGCCCATCCGCGTCTGCGTGCGGTTGGACGTGAATGCGATCCACTGTCCGTCGGGAGACCACTGGGGACCCTGATGATCGAACTCACCTTCGGTCACCTGGGTCTTTTCACCCGTCTCCGCGTCGTAAACCCAGATGTGATTCCAGGTGAGCTTGTGCTCCGCGTAGTAGGCGTCATCTCTGTCCTTCTGACGCTGCTCCCACTCCTCCTTATCCGCCCGGTCCGACTCCTCTGTGTAGGCGACCCGGGAGAAGTCCTTCGTGAAGGAGCCGTTGGCCGGAGCCTCTTCGTCGTCGAAGAACGCTACCGCCTCCCCACCGTCGATCGGGATGGCCCAGAGTCGATTCTCCGCATCGTCTCCGTCACCGCGCCGCGAGCTGAACAGAACGCGGCCGTCCGGAAGCCACCTGGGACCGGTCTCGCCACGGGCGGAGTTGGTGAGCTGTCTCGACTCACCGGTCTCGAGGTCATGAACCCATACGTGGGTGACGGTCTCCCAATCTTCGGAATCCATCTCACGCTTCGTGAACACGAGCATCGAGTTGTCCGGCGACAGTCGGTACCCGCCCCACGCCGGCAAAAGGAGCGACTCCTCCATTGTCATCCGCTTCCGGGCATCGTCGTCCTGCGCCTGAACGGGAATGACCAACAGAAGGACTGCGGCCGAGGCTGACAGTAGCGCCCGTACGTCGATTCTCATGAGATGCACCCTCTGACTTGGATTTCGACTTCGCGGCAACATCGGGTACGGCGTGGCGCGCGGCAATCGGCCAAGTCCGGGGGTCTTTGCGGGACTCGAAGTCCTATGTCACATTCGGCGACACCGCGAAGGAATCGTACTCACGCGAAGTCGGACGAAAAGCCATGAGCACCAGCCGAAAAGACTTCCTTAAGCTCTCTGCCGCCGCGAGCGGCGCACTCGGAATGGGCGTTCGCCCGGGCGGGCTGTCGGCCCTCATGCCTCGAACTCCCCACGCGGCTGACCGATGGTCGGCCACTCAGGTACAGGAGGCACCGAGGCGGCTCAACATTCTCATCCTCGGCGGGACCGGTTTCATCGGCCCGTTCCAGGTGCGGTACGCGCTCGACCGTGGCCACAACGTGACACTGTTCAACCGCGGTTCAGGGCGCGCGATGTTCCCGTACCTGGAAAACCTGATCGGCGACCGGAACGGAGACTATGAGTCACTCCGTGGCCGACGGTGGGACATGGTCATCGACAACTCGACCTCCCGGCCCGACTGGACCGAGATGGCCGCGGAGTTCCTGAAGGACTCCGTCGATCAATTCATGTACGTCTCGTCTCGTTCGGCGTATTCGGACCTGTCGAGCGTCCCGATGACCGCGGATGCTCCGACGTTTACGTACGAAACGGCCGGTGTGAGCCCGGGAGAGCAGCTGCCTTACGGGCTGGCGAAAGCCGAGTCAGAGCGTACGGCGATGCGCATCATGCCGGGGCGTACGACGATCGTACGACCGGGACTCATCATAGGACCCGGAGACGAGACGGACCGCTTCACCTACTGGCCGGTGCGGATCGACCAGGGTGGCGAGGTGCTCGCTCCCGGCGACGGGACCGATCCCGTCCAGATCATCGACGTGCGGGACTTCACCGAGTTCATGATTCGCCTCGGGGAAGACGCGACGATGGGCATCTTCAATTGCGTCGGACCCCACACCCCTCGCCCCATGGCAGAACTCCTCTACGGAATTCGGGGCGTAACCTCGGCCGAGACGACGTTCACGTGGGTCGATGACCACGCCTTCCTGGCAGAGCACGGCATTCGCGCCTATCGGGAGATGCCGGTCTGGCGACCACCCACGCCCGGCAGTGAAGGGTTCGCTCGTTTCGACCTCACACCGGAAGTGGAGGCGGGCCTGACCTTCCGGCCACTCGCGGTCACCGCCAGGGACACGCTCGACTACCACTATTCGAGGCCTGCGGAGCGACAGGCGAATCTGCGTTCCGGCCTGGCGCGCGATCGGGAGACCGAGGTGCTCGCGGCCTGGCACGCGAGGAGGGGCTAGAGCCCACTGGCGTCTCCCCTCTGACAGGCGGAGATTGTCCGCCTT
>JBDGVT010000321.1:0-3027 GCA_039585495.1 Gemmatimonadota bacterium
CCAGAGGTATACCCAGGAGGCGATGCTGACCTGCCGGAACGTCGTAATCGACTATGCCGGGAGCACGCAGTCGGTCAGGGCCGCAGAGATCTCGAACGTGCTTCGGCTCAAGCTCGCGGAGAAGGAGTACGAGACCGGCGCCTTCTACTTTCGGCGCCAGGCGTGGTTCTCGGCGATCAAGTACTTCGAGTTCGTCGCGAACCTCTATCCTGAATCAGAGTACGCGCCGGCGGCACTTCTCGGCATCTACCAGGCGAACCTCGCGGTAGAGTACACGGAAGAAGCGGAGGAGGCCCGCCTGCTTCTGCTCGACCGGTATCCGGATTCCGAGGCGGCGGCCGAGATCCGGATCGATGGGCCAGGAGCCTGAGAAGCACCGGGATCATCCTCGCCGTCTCGGGATCTTCGGCGGCACCTTCGATCCGCCCCACAAGCTCGGCCTCGATGAGGTCCTCTGGGTGCCGGCCAGACGCTCTCCCCACAAGCCCGATGCGCCGCTCACTTCCGACGCGATCCGGCTGAAGATGTGCGAGGCGGCGATCGGGACGGAGCCACGCTTCCGTGTCGGAGACCTCGAACTCCGACGTCCGGCCCCCTCCTTCACCATCGACAGCCTCCGTGAACTCCGGGCGGAGGAGCCGGAAGCCGAGTTCTTCCTCCTTCTCGGGTTCGATCAATACGAGAGCTTCGATCAGTGGGAGGCTCCGGATGAGATCCGGGCCATGGTTACCCTCGTGGTGATGGATCGAGGCGGGATGTCAGCTCTGCCTGACGACCTTCCGGGCATGTTGCGCGTGCCGGTCGGCCGGGTCGACGTCTCCTCCAGCGATGTTCGGGAGCGCGTCCGCGCTGGCGTCGACATCGCAGACGTCGTACCGCCGGGAGTCGCGCAGCTGATCGAATCGGAGCGGCTCTACCTCGACTGACCCTGTTATATTCCCGGCCACATGGGGTGAGCGGAACTGGTGGAGGGCTGGCGAATCGTGAGGCTGGACGAGATCGAATTGGCGCGGTGGGGCGAGCGGATCGGTGAGACCGTCGATCCACCTGCCGTGATCGGGTTGACCGGACCGTTGGGGGCCGGCAAGTCTGTCCTGGCCCGCGCGATCGGTCGGGGCGTCGGGGTCGATGTCGAGATGCCGTCTCCCTCCTACAACCTTCTGCTTCGCTACCCCACGACCGCGGGCACCGACGTCGTTCACCTCGATCTGTATCGGATCGAGTCGCCGGACGAACTCTGGGAGCTCGGCTGGTCACAATTGGGGGCCGAGGGCGAAGTCGTCCTCGTCGAATGGCCTGAGCGCGCGGAATCGATGCTGCCGAAGGATCACTGGATGATCGAGCTTTCGGTTCCCGACGGCCAACCAAAGCTCCGCGACGTGGAGGTCCATCGCGTGGGTTCACCACCGGAGCTCGCGGGCTTTCCAATGTCCGTGGCGATCTCCGGCGAATGACGGCCCCGCCCGGCCTGGTGGCCGGATCGATGTACCTCGCGCTCGACACCTCCGGACCCGTGGGGTCGGTCGCCGTGAGTTCGGGTGTGGACGTGCTCGCCCGTGACGTCATGGTCCGCCGTGCCGAACACGCATCGGGGCTGATCCCGACCATCGATCGGGTCCTGGAGGCGTCCGGTGTGGATCGGTCCGAACTGGAGGGGGTGCTGGTTGGAGAGGGGCCGGGCTCCTTTACCGGAGTCCGTGTCGCCGCCGCGACCGCCAAGGGGCTCAGCCGCGGACTCTCGGTGCCGTTGTGGGCGATCTCCAGCCTCGCCGCCGCGGCGATGGCGGTCGACGAGGGGGCGGTGCGGTACGCGCTGTTCGATGCCCGTGCCGAGCGGGTGTACGGTGCGTGCTACGGCGTGGGTGGAGCCAAAGTGCAGACGCTCGTCTCACCGCACGCGGGAGAACTCAGGGACGTGCTCGCGGGAGAGGTGCCACCAGGTGCGGTCTTCGTGGGAGAGGCGTCCGAGAAGCACCGGGGCGTCATCGAAGGTGCGGGCTTTGCCGTCATGGCTTCGGTCGACGACATCTCCCTTGCCGACGGACTCGTTCGTTTCATGGCGGTTCATCCGGAGCTGGCCCCGGTCGATCATGTCGATAGCTGGGAGCCCCGCTACGTGCGCGCATCCAGCGCCGAGAGACTGTGGGCGAAGTAGCGCTCCCAGACGGGATCGAGATTCGATCGCTTCGACCGGAGGACGTGAACGCGGTTGTGGCGATCGAGACAGACGCGTTCTCCGCTCCGTGGAAGAACGAGACCTTCATGGGCCTGATCGGTCGCGACACCGTCGAACTTCTCGTGATGACACACGAAGTGGACGGCGTCATCGGCTACGCGGTCCTCTGGTGCATCCTGGACCAGGGCGAACTGGCCAACCTCGCGGTAGCGCCTACACACCGTGGCGAAGGGTTAGGGGCGCTCCTGTTGCACCGCGTTGTCGACGCGGCCCGGCATCGAGGGGTCGAGAAGCTCTTCCTCGAGGTGCGCGCCTCGAACGAGGCAGCGCTGGCACTCTATTCCGGCTTCGGGTTCGTCGAGGTGGGGCAGCGGAAGGGGTACTACGAGTCTCCCAAGGAAGATGCGCGCGTCATGCTCGTGAGCTTCGGAGACTGACCGGAGAGGGTCCCGATCCGGCATGGCTCGGCCCGTCCTACTCGGCGATCGTCGTCGATGCTTCACAGGACCCCGCGAAATCCAGCAGCTCACGTCTCCCAACCGGACCGACCCTCGACGGGAAGCGACCGCCCACGAGAGCGACTTCGCAGCGTCGGCGCGCGGAACCTGTCAGCCACCGAGTTGATCGCTCTGGTCGTCGGGGTCGGCTCCGCTCAGTCCTCCGCTTTGGTCGTGGCCTCACGGTTGCAGGTCCACTTCGGTGGGGGCCTCCATCGAATGAGCGTAGCCGACGTCGCAGCCCTCGAGGAGGTGACGGGTGTGGGGATCGCGACGGGAGCTCGGATCGCTGCAGCGTTCGAGCTTGGTCGCCGCGCCTCGATCGAACCGCAGGACCCCGAAGATCCGATCCGT
>JBDGVT010000322.1:0-4588 GCA_039585495.1 Gemmatimonadota bacterium
GCCACCAGATCCTCCACCTCTTCTTCGGTGAGCCGGTCGCGGTAGCTCCGCATGAGACTCCGGTCGAACTCCTTCTCGAGTTCGCGGAGGTCCGGCTTGTAGAAGGAATGGAGCGCCCCCCGACGATCCTTGATTTGAATCGTGTACGAGTCCTCGTTCATCCTCATCCCTCGTATCTCGCGACCGCCAGCGTCGACGACGCGCACGATCAGATAGTCGACGAAATCCGTCGGCATCGCGGTAAGGCCGCGGGGTAGCGCCGACGCCGGGTCCACGATGGACTCACGCAGGTGCGACGGGCCACGTCGGCCGCCCACGGTGCTCAGATCCGGCCCGCGCGCTGTGCCAAAACCCCCGACCGTATGGCATGCATCACACCCCTCGCTCTCGTACAACATCCGGCCACGGGAGGGGTCGCCGGTCAGGTGGTTCACTTCATCTGCCCCCGACGGAGCGAGCGAACGTACGTAGCGAGCGATGTTCTGGAGTTCGATCTCTGAAAGGAACCACGACCCCGACATACCGGTGCCGGGAATCCCATTGACCATGATGCCGATGAGCGCATCGTCGTCAGGAGCACGAGGCAGTCGGGCCCGTGCGAGGGGTGGCCCTTCACCGCCACCTCCATCCACACCATGACAGCGGGCGCAGCTCGCGATGTACGCGCTCCGGCCAGCGGTGAGGTCCTGGTCGGTCGTCGCTACAGCCTGGGCCGAAGCTCCTTCGGACGGTGTGAACAAGACCAGCACCGCGAGGAGCGCGGTGGTCCTTCCCGGCTGGTTCCCGAACGGCTCGCTTGGTCGCATGTGTGGCCTATCCTCTGAGCTGATCCCCCAACGGCAGACGGCGAATTCGCTTGCCGACCGCGGCGAAGATTCCGTTGGTGAGCGCGGGAGCGACCGGAGGAACACCGGGCTCGCCCGCCCCGCCCATGGGATGGTCGTTCTCGAAGATCGCGACCTCGACTTCAGGGGTATCCCGAATCCGACACACCTGGTAGTTGTCGAAGTTGTCCTCGACGACCGCACCGTTCCGCACGGTCAACTCGCTGTGCAGGGCGATCGAGAGGCCGAAGATCACGGCGCCCTCCATCTGGGCGGTTACCCGGTCCGGGCTCACGGCAAGCCCACAATCGATTGCAGTCCAGGCACGCGGCACATGAACGTCGCCGTTTCCATTGACCTCGACCTCGAGCGCAGCAGCGGTGAAGCTCCCGAAGCTGTGCCATGCGGCCAGACCGATTCCGGTTCCGTCAGGGAGTGACCGTCCGTAGTCCGACATCTCAGCCACCCGCCGGAACACGGCACTCAGCCGTTCGGCAATGAGAGGCCGCGGCTCCGGCCGCTCCGGATCGTTCAGTTCTTCGCCAGACAGCACGGAGCCGAAGAGATCGTACCAGACTTCGTCCGGGCGCCGCCCGGTCATTTCGGCGATCTCGTCGACCATCGAGCACATCGCGAAGCCGTGCTGGATGCTCGTGACCGACCGCATCCAGCCGACACGGACGTGCGCCTTCGCATCGCCCGACCTTACCCGCATATGGGGCACGGCGTAGGGCTGATCCGTCACCGGGGCCAGCTCGAAGCCCGACGCGGCGTCGGTCGGCTGCCCTGTGTAGGCTTCCAGAAGTGACGGGTACGCCGCACGATGATCCCAGGCCTGGACTCGACCCGACTCGTCCAACCCGACGTCGATCCGCTGCGCGGAGATGGCGTGGTAGTACCCGTGGCGGACGTCGTCCTCTCGCGTCCAGATCATCTTCACGGGCCGGCCCGCGTGCCTGGCCAGGACCGCGGCCTCGACCGCGAAATCGGGCTTTGACTTCCGGCCGAACGCCCCTCCCAGGAGCGTCGCTTCCACGTAGATGTCTGCGGGTTCCTTGTCGACGTAGGGGCCGACGGTGTTCTGCACAGCCTGCGGGTCCTGGCAGCAGGTCCAGATCTTCAAGTCGTCGCCGTCCCACTCCGCCGTAGCGGCCGGTGGCTCCATGGGAAGGTGGTGCTGGTGGGGCACGAAGTAGTCGGAGCTGATCCGACGCGCCGAAGAGGCCAATGCAGCGTCGACATCACCTCGTCCGTACGTGACCGCTCCTCCGGCATCGATCGAATTCCACAAGGACTGTTCGTACTCCGTCGTGTCGTAATCGGAATGCTCCCCACCCTCGAACTGGGCGTTGAGCGCCTCCCGGCCTTTGATGGCAGACCAGGTGTTGTCCGCGATCACGGCGACACCCCCCAGAGGCTGGAATCCCCAGCCCCCTGCTTGCAGCTCGGGAAGTTCGACCACGTCCGACACACCGGGCACGGCCATCGCGGCGTCACGGTCGTAGCCGGTCAGCGTCCCGCCCACTGACGGAGGACGTGCCGCCACCGCATAGACCATGCCTTCCCGCCGCACGTCCTGCGCGAAGACCGAAGATCCCGTCGCAAACTGCTCACCGTAGATGTTCGGGACCGGGTGACCGATGTAACGGTGCTCGGCACGCGTCTTGAGCGTCAGCGACTCGGCATCGGGAACGTCGAGAAGTGATGCGGCGTCGACGAGATCCCTGTAATCCAGGGTCGCTCCGGTGGCGTTGTTGTGGACCTGGTGATTCCGGGCCTCCACCTGGCTGCGCTCCACACCCCACTCGGCGGCAGCCGCTTCCTCCAGCATTCGCCGGGCCGACGCGCCCGCCGTCCGGAACGCGTCGTAGAACATGCGGATCGACGTCGAGCCATCGGTATTCTGGCTCCCGAAGCATTACGTGGATGCGATCCCAATCCGCCTCCAACTCGTCGGCCAGGATCTGAGTCATTCCGGTGCGCGTCCCCTGCCCCATCTCCACACGATGGATGTAGGCATGCACCGTTCCATCCTCGTCGATGGCCAGATATACGGATGGGGCGAGCTGATTCCGGGCCCGGTTCGCTCCAAGTGCACGGATGCTCTTCGGCACCACGGTCACCGCGACAACGAATCCGCCCGCGAGCCCGAGGGTCTTGATGAGATTCCGGCGCGAGATGTTGGTTACGGAGACGTTCTGTTGCTCAGTCATGATCAGCCCTCCTGCGCTGCGCGGTGGATGGCCTTCCTGATTCTCTGATAGGTCCCGCAGCGACAGATATTCCGTAGCAACGCTCGATCGATCTCTTCGTCCGTCGGGTCGGGGTTGTCGGCGAGGAGAGCCGCGGCGCTCATGATCTGACCGGACTGACAGTAGCCGCACTGCGGTACACCCTCCGCGATCCAGGCACTCTGCAGTGCATGGAGGCCGTCCTGAGCCAGCCCTTCGATCGTGGTGACGTCCCTGCCCTCGACCCCGGAGATCCGTCGTGAGCAAGAACGGACCGGCGCTCCATCCACGTGCACCGTGCAAGCACCACACTGGTTCTCGCCGCATGCGAACTTGGTACCCGTGAGGCCCAACAGGTCTCGGAGCACCCACATGAGCGGCATGTCTTCGGGGGCCTCGACACTCTGCGCTTCACCGTTGACCCGAAACGAATACTGTGGCATGGAAACCTCTCGCGGCTGGAACAGTTGATTGCGTTGCAGGCGCCGCGGCAGACGCGACAAGCCCTCGTGACAGTTTAGGGCGCGGGAGTGGATCTCGCGATTCGCGGACCGCTGCACTGGCCCGCGGCGCACCCCGTTGATATGCTCGCCGACCATCGCTCGAAGGGGGGTTCGCTCAATGTCGAACGACTTGGACAAGTTCTTTCGCCCGAGGTCCGTGGCCGTCGTCGGGGCTAGCGCTGACGAAGCCAAGGTCGGCTACGCGCTGCTCCGAAACCTCCTGTACAGCCGGATGCGGGGTACTGACAAGAGGTCGGAAGGCTTCCCGGGCCCGGTCTTCGCGGTCAATCCGAAGGGCGACGAAATCCTCGGCGAACGCTCCTACACGAGTCTCCGTGAGATCGGCGAGCCCGTCGATCTGATCGTCGTTGCCATCCCGCCGAAGTACATCGTGGACCTCATGGACGAGGCGGCGGAGGTCGGAGTGAAGAACGCAATCATCATCTCCGCCGGGTTCGCCGAAATGGGCGAGGAAGGCAAAGCGCTCCAGGACGAGCTGCTCGAGCGGGCACGCGCAAACGGCATCCGCCTGATCGGGCCCAACTGCCTGGGCGTCATCCGGCCCGGTAGCCGGCTCAACGCCAGCTTCGCGGAGTCCCCACCTCCAGCCGGCCACATCGGGCTGCTGAGCCAATCCGGGGCACTGATCACGGGGATCATCAGCTATGCAGAGAGGGAGCGCTTCGGGCTCAGCGCCGCGGTATCCCTCGGATCCAAGGCAGACGTCGAGGACGAGGACATCGTCCGTTGGTACATCGATGATGACGAGACCCGTGCCGTGGCTCTTTACGTCGAGGCCTTCACGGAGCCACAGGAGTTCCTCGCGGCAGCACGCGATCTCTCCGCAGTCAAACCAGTCGTGGCAATCAAAGGCGGCTCGACTGCTGCGGGCGCGAAGGCTGCGTCGTCCCACACGGGATCCCTGGCCGGGTCCATGGCCGCGTACCGCGCCGCTTTTGCGCAAACCGGCGTGCTCCAGGCTGAGACCATTGCCGAATTCCTGGGCTGGTCGCGGGCGCTCGCGAGTCAG
>JBDGVT010000323.1:0-2904 GCA_039585495.1 Gemmatimonadota bacterium
CAGTTCTTCGGCCGAGCGCGACAGCTCGAACTCCAGCGTGTCCCGAGCCGTCACCGGGAGGGGCCTGAACGTCAGCCCGGAGGCAACCGCGCTGCTCACGTCTACGAACATGAGAGGAGCTCCCGGCATCCACGACGGAAAGTCGCTCCACGGATTGAGCCCCTGCTCCTGCAGGAAGGACTCCGGCAGCCACGTGAGTTCGTGCTCCGAGCCGACCCCTTCACCGATCTGTTCGAGCATCGAGCCCATCGACATCCGCTCGCCGGGGCCGGTGCCATTGAACTCGCCCGCCGTTCCGTTCTCGGCAAGACGCACGACCCACTCGGTGAGATCACGCTGGTCGATGACCTGATTCGCGTGCTCCGGGTTTCCGGGAGCCAGGACTTCGCCGCCCTCGCCGATTCGCTTGGGCCAGTAGCCGAAGCGGTTCGTGCGGTCACCCGGGCCGACGATGAGGCCGGGACGTACGATCGTCGCCCGCCCGGGGAAGGCCTCCATGGTGATGTTCTCGCAGATCGCCTTGTAGTGCCCGTAGTCGGTGGGCATCCCGTACTCCCAGTTCTCCGTCATCGAGGAAGAGTCGATGGTGGGGTAATCGGTCCCCACGAGCGGCTCGTACATCACTTGCTCGGCCTGGCTGAAATCGTAAGGCGGGAGCGCATAGGCGGAGATGGACGAGACGAAGATGTACTGATCCACGACGTCCTTGAGCATTTCGGTGCTCGTCTCGACCCACTTGTAGTCCTGACCGTTGTTGTCGATCACGACGTCCCACGTCCGCCCTTCCAGGGCCGTGTGGTCATCGTTGCGATCACCGACCAGTCTCTCGACTTCGGGCGGCAGATCGACCTCGGAACGCCCTCGCGTGAAGATCGTTACCTCATGCCCCCGTTCGAGCGCGTAGCGGACGGTGTGCGGCCCGATGAAGCCGGTGCCTCCGAAGATCAGGAGCTTCTTGGGCGTCGGTAGCGCCGACGCTCCATCGCTCGCGGCGCCGCCACACGCCGAAGCCCCGCCGAGCGCCAACCCGGCTCCAACCACGCCGGTCGTCTTGATGAAATCCCGTCTGGTCGGTGTCATTGTCCCGGTCTCCCTTCCCAAGCTGCGATGATGTCCGCCTCGCGCCGCATCATGCCGCGCTCGCCGTCGATGAGGTTGCTGCGCTGCTCGTCGGTAACCGCGTCGGAGTCCCACCAGTCCAGCACGTCGACCGTGCTCTCGGCGAGTGATCGTAACGTCAGTCCGTTGGCCTTCGAGTGCTCGATATTGATACGAGCCGACCCCTCGTACTCGCCGGTCGGCATCAGCCAGGGCAACATCGACCCCACGCGATTCTCGCGGAGGAAGTCGTAGTCCGTGACGTGCACCCACTCCACCTCGGACGAAGTCGCCGCTCGGATTCCGTGCACGAACTCCGGCATCGTCATGGGCGACGGCGGCCCGGCAACGTTGAAGGTCCCAGCCGTCTCGCTCTCGGCGAGTCGGACCATCCACTCCGTCAGATCCCGAACGTCGATGTATTGCACGCGATCGTCAGGCAGCCCGGGCACGAGGACCTTTCCACCTCGCCGCATGCGCACCGGCCAGTACGGGAACCTCGAGATCTGCGTGTCGGCAGGCCCGACGATGTAGGTCGGCCGAACGATGATGGCACGCTCCGGCCCGAAGACGTCGCGGATAATGTTCTCGGAGATCGACTTCATGACGCCGTACGAAGGACGCCGATCCTCCGGCACCTCGGGCGGGTCCTCGAGAAGGACTTCGCGATCCTCGCGAAGGTCAGTGCCGTAGTACGGCAGATAGACTCCTGTCGACGACGTGAAGACGTAGACGCCCGAGTCACTGAGAAGGTCGGCAGACGTCCGAACCCAATCGACGTTCATCCCGGAGTTGTCCATGACCACGTCCCACCGGCGCCCCTCCAGCGCGCTGTGATCGCCCGCTCGATCTCCCGTGAGCTGCTCGACGTGCCGGTACATGCTCTTGTAGATGGCTGGGAGCGTTTGCCCTCGCGTGAACGTCGTGACCGAATGACCCCGGTCCAGCGCGTAGCGGATGAGGTGGGGGCCGAGGAACGACGTGCCACCGAGCACCAGAATGTTCAGCGGATGGGGCGTCCGTGACGATGACGAGACGACCTCAGAGGTCTTCTCGACTCCGGTGGCACCGAGATCGGAGGCCAGTCCGAGACCGAGGGCACCACCCGCGAGCGTCGAGTTGCGAATGAAATCGCGACGTGTGGTCACTTGGAGAGTCCGGTTGGAGTTAGGGTCGCCCCATCATGACCGGGACCCAGACTCCCGGCAAGACGGCCCTCCCCGACAATGGCCCTCCGAAAGAAACGGGCGTCAGCTCCTCGGCAGGGGGATGCCGACGCGGGCTACGAGTTCCTTCGAGCGGTTCTTCACGGAGTGGAACCCGCCCGAATACGCATCCGAGAGGGCCTCGACGACCCGGACTTCAACCTCCGCGTAACCTCGCTCCCCGATCCAGATGCCGACGCCCAACCCCGCCGTGACGGCGAAGACCGTACTCCCCTCGTTCTCGAGCACACGTACGAGGGAGGGGTCCAGGCGACTCCGCATGAGCTGGTCGATCGTCGGGCCTGCAGAGAAGTGAACACGAGCGGGACCCACGCCCAGGCTGGCGCGCCCATGAACGCTCATGGTCAGGTAGTCGGAGCGAATGGCGCCCGTCTCCAGCTGACCCTCTCCGTCGCCCATGATGTCCCCCCCCCCAATCGTAAGACCACCCACCCGCTCAACCGGCGTTTCGGGCTTCCACGTCTGCCTGGTCTTGCTGTACCCACCCATGAGGCCGACGACGGTTGAAGTCTGGGCGGCCGCGTCAGCAGGGCCGAGGCAGAGGCCGATGGCAGCGATACCGATGAGCGTTCTGACAGTC
>JBDGVT010000324.1:0-2874 GCA_039585495.1 Gemmatimonadota bacterium
GAGACCTAACTCGAAACACGTCGGCCGGATGGCCCAGTACACCGAGAGGCTCCAGCGATGGCGGGAGGGCGACTACCGCGGACTCTGGGACGCCTTCTTCGCCGAGAGCGAGGTTCGCGACATCAAAAACGCGAAGAAGACGAAGGTGCTGAGGGACATGGCCGTCACAGAGGCCGCCGCAGAGCGACGTAAGACGCAACTGAAGCGCAACGCACGGCGGTGTGAGGAACTCGTCCGTCTCGGCGAGATCTCCAAGGCACTCCAGGCGCTCACGAGTGAGGGCGTGGCCGACCTCGGCATCGAGGCGAATGTCGTCGCGCTGAAGTCGAAGCATCCCGAAGAGGTGCCGACGGGGCGCACGCGGGATCCCTCCGACGCATTCGAGGAGTTCACGCAGGAACACCTCGACGTTTGGAAAAAGAAGTTGAAGAGGTCGTCGTCGGGAGGGCTGGACCAGTTCACTGTCCAGTTCTTTCTCGATGCGTCGAAGTACTCTGAGTCGACTCGGTTCGACGCAGTGTGGCTCCGGTGTATCAACCTGATTGGGCGCAATGAGCTCTGCGATGGCGCCATTCAGTTCATCGGCGGCGCGTCGCTCACTGCGCTGAAGAAGAGCGGAGGCGGGGTCAGACCGGTGGCCGCCGGGTGTCTCCTCCGACGGTGTCTCGGCGGAATGCTCGCCAAACGGCACGTGCGCGACGTGAAGAAGTTTGTGGGGCACGGCCAGTTCGGCGTCGATGTGGCCGACGGGACTCTTTGCGCGGCAATGGCCTTCCAAGAGTGGGCCGACGAGTCACTGTCCTTCGACGGCGTCGCCGTCAAGGCCGACTTCGAGAACGCGTTCAACATGATCAAGCGGAAACGCCTCCGCAAGATCATCGCGAACCACGCGAGGTACCTTCTCACGTACTTCGACACTTTTTACGCCGAACACACGGCGTTGGTGGCGTCGTGCGATCTTCTCATCTGGAGTCAGACAGGCACACAACAGGGTGATCCGTTGGGATCATACTTGTTCGCCCTCTTTCTCGAGGATATCATACGCGTGACTGGGCTGAGGGACATACCGGGGATCTCGCGCGTCGCCGCGTACGCCGACGACATCTTCATCATTGGTACGCCCGAGGCCTGCGCTGAGGCGATGAAGCGACTCGACGCCATCAAAGTGACGCACGGATCGCGATTGAAGACGGGAAAGAGCCACTGGTTTGGCGCGAAGCCACCGCGGACTATGACCATTCCCGTGACGTATCATCCACTGTTGCGGACGGAGGTCCTCGGCACGCCCGTGGGCGACTCTGCATGGCTGAGCACGGCCTATCAGAGGCACATCGACGACGCCGTCGAAGCCCTGGACCAACTGAAGCGCCTCGGGGACATCAGAGTGGCCCACACCATTCTGCGCCAGTGCCTCTCGGCGTGCCGAGTCACTCATCTCCTTCGCGCTCGGTTTGCGTCGGGAACGGAGGCGACTTGGCAGCGCCAATTCGACGAGGCCATTCGCGGAGAGTACGAGCGCATCGTCGGCGCGCCATTGTCTGAATGGGGATGGAGACACGCACAACTGTCCGTGAGAGAGGGCGGTGGGGGTATGCACACCTGTGATAACCAATCAAGTGCAGCCTTCATCGCCGCTCACACGGCCTGCGCGCGTCGTCTTGGCCAAATGAGATTCGGGATGACTGAAGAAGAGTGGAAGAGGCGAGGCGAGCTGGGCCGAGCGGAGGCCGCCTACGCAGAGCAGTCGGGCAACGCCAGACTCGAGACGGACGAGCACGGCGCAGTGACGCAGCGAGCGATGACCCGCGCGATCATGGCGCATTCCCGACGGAGTCTGATGGCGGAGGCCGACGCAAAGACCCGACGCGACATGCATTGTTCTTCGCGCAACGGCGCATCAGCTTGGCTCAACGCCAACTTGGATCTGGACGTCGTCATCAACAATGCAGAGTGGCGTGTCGCACTCCAGCGACGTCACTTCGTCCCCTTCGCCGAGGTCGTCAACTGTGGGCCGACGACGGCGTGCACCGCCACGATGGATGCGCACGGCCGACACGCGGTGGCGTGTAAGTACGACGGCGGAAGGATCAATCGGCACGACGCACTCGCCCGAGTCTTCGCGGCGGAGTTCGAGAAGTTGGCCGGCGAAGTGAAGATGGAGACCATTGTCGACGATTCGCAGCATCGGCCGGGCGACATCGAGTACAGCACGATCGAGACCGACTGGGCCTCGGACGGCTTTACGCGGACCTGTTTCGATGTCGGGATCTCTGCGGCGATCTACGCGCCGAAGGAGCACGACGGGACCACACTGGCCTACTCCGCACTGAAGGTGAAGCATGCACGGCCGCGCTGCGCACGTGCCGGGGTCGGGTTCGTCCCGCTCATCACCGACTGTCATGGGTGGTGGACTCCAGAGGCGCGGACCGCCATCAAACTGTTGGTCACCCGAGTCGCCACCGCGACCAAACAGCAGGAGGACCACGTGACGCACCGCCTCAACAAGCGGTTGGGCACAGTGCTGCAGTTGTACAACTCGCGCATGTGCCTGACGCACTGCTCATTCAAAAGTGAAAGAAGAATGAAAAAGTTGGGAAAGATGAAGAAGTTTGGAAGAAGATAAAGTAAGTGGGGGGGCAGACTCCCAAGGGCGAAAGGCCCACCCTGGATTCCTCAAATCAAGATATGGGATTCAGACGCACCAAGTGGAGTAGCATCTGTATTTCTGTTGTATCAAATAATAATAATAAAAATTTTCTTTGTCTTTCCTTCGGAACTTACTTGAACCTCTGCATCTTTGAATAATAAAATATTTTCCTTCGGAACTTACTTAAACAACTAATAATAATAATAAAATATCTTCCTTCGGAACTT
>JBDGVT010000325.1:0-3660 GCA_039585495.1 Gemmatimonadota bacterium
GCTGCCGGGGCGGCGCCCAGGTGCAGGCACACCGACACAAGCGCGAGCGGCAAGGTCAGTGGTAGACGAAACAGGACAGTCAGTCGAGAACAACGCTCGACGTAATCGACCTCGAGACCAACATGATATGGACGATCGATGTCCGACCCGGACGCGCCACCCGACCAGCTCGAACTCACCCCGCCGGTCCCCGTGCCGCACAGAACGTGGCCATGACGGGCCCCTTCCTCGTCTACCCCACCGACTTGGCAAGCTTCTACCAAGTCGCTCCCTGCGTCAAGACATGGGCATCCCACATGTGCCGTTGCAGGGCACCCGATATCAGCACACGTAATCCCGCTCTGGCCGTCGATCGGCGCGCCGCATCGCGGCCCAACTCGCACGCCGCATAGTCCCGTCACCAACCCGGCGCTCGGGGGCACCCTGCTGAACGTCCACGAGTACGCGTTTGAGTGCGAGATGTCCGCGTCCTTGGTCATTCGTGAGGGGGGAAATCGACGGCAAGACGGCGGTGTACGGTCCGTGGATGCAGAACTCAGTCGGCTCTCGCGGTCACAAGATCAGCTATCGCACTGACGGTGACGCCACGGGTGTGCCGCTGGTGTTGTTGGCTGGCTTCTCGCGTTGGGCGGACAACTGGTGGGAGGTCGGCTACGTGACCGAACTCCGGGACGCGTATCGGGTGATCGCCATCGACCGGCTGGGTCACGGCGACAGCGACAAACCCCACGACGCCAGCGAGTACGTCGACCACCTGATCGTGTCGGACATCGTCGCTGTGCTCGACGCCGAGAGCGTCGATCGTGCGCTGGTCTGGGGGTTCTCGATGGGAGCACGCAACGCGGCCTCGGTGGCGGTGATGGAGCCGGCGAGGGTGGCGGCGCTGGTGCTCGGTGGCGGTGCGCCGATGCCGGCCTTGGCCGGCCGCCGGGAGCGGGTGTTGGCATGGGCTGATCTCATCTGCACCGAAGAAGGCATGCGGCGTTGGCTGCAGAGCATCGGGTCGGCGGACGAGACGATCGAGGAGAGCATCGCTCACAATGATGCGGCAGCGCTCGCGGCAACCGTGGCGGGTACGGCCGATTGGACGCCTGCCGCAGATGACATCGATGCCCCAAGCCTGTGGTACATGGGGTCCGACGATGACGGCGGGTTCAGCGCCGACGAACTCGAGGTCGCCGGTCGTCTCGGCGTCGAGACGCACTCGATTCCTGGCGCCGACCATGTCGCGTCGTTCCGACGCACAGCAGATGTCTTGAGCTTCGTGCGGCCCTTTCTCGACCGCCACCGGCCCTGAGGACGACCTAATCGAGCGCGTTGCATCGACGCCCCAGGTGCCGTGCAGAAGCCGGCCGAATCCACCCGCGCTTGCGTCGATTCGCTGCTTCGCGATCGGAGCCGTGCTCTGGCCTCATCCCGGCGTTTGGTGACGCTCACAGCCCACAGACCAGCCGAGATCTATGGGATGTGCGACTGGGGCCGACACCTGGCGGCCGGGCGAGGAGCCTGTCACTAATGCCGCGGGACATGACGGCTGTGCCAAGACGAGTGGAGTGGATGTGCGCTACTTGTCGGCGGTGATCAGGTTGATGGCGTACGGGGCGTGAAGTCGCCCGTCAATGATCCACGGCTCCACGGTGGCCATCATGTCGGCCACCATTGCCTGATAGGCCGATTCGTCCATCGCCGTGATCTGGTCTCCGATCGGCAATCCCGGTAAGCCGTCCGTCATCCGGGCACGCGGGTCATCGGCTGGGATCGTCAGCTCGACCTGATCGACCTCGACACTGCTGAAGCCAGCACTCGTGAACAGCTCGGTCCACAGGTCAGGATCATCGAGGTCCTTGGAGAACCCACGCTCCAATACCGAAGCGGCTTCCGGTGAGAGATGCTCGCTTATGGCCTCGTGCGAGGTGCGGATGAGCAGGTTGTGTTTCATGCCGCGCCATACCGCCGCGACCGCTGTCCCGCCGGGGCGCAGCACCCGACACATCTCCGACACCGCCGCAGCACGGTCGGGAACGAACTGCATACCCTGCTGACAGAACACGAAGTCGAAGCTGTCGTCATCAAACACGAGCTGCTCCGCGTTGCTCTGCACCCACTCGATGCTGAAACCCTCAGGGACGTGGCGCGCAGCCTCAGCCAACATGGCCGGGTTGATGTCAGAGCCGACCACACGACCCTGTGAGCCCACGACCGGAGCCACGGTACGCGCCACGATCCCGGTACCGCAGGCGACATCGAGCACCCGATCACCGGGACTCACACCGCTTCGCTCGACCACCACCTCTGCCCAAGGACCGAACAGCAACTTTACGTTGTTGCGTTCGTAGCTCTCCGCAACCGACGCCGGATACTCGATCTGATCACTCACCAGCTGCCCCCCGATAGGGAGCCAACCCTCTCACACACGGAACGTGGGCACCGAAATCCGCACTGCGCTTCCGGCGCGATGCAGCGGCCGCGATCGCCCAGAGCCTGCCCCATGAATGCCGTTCGACGGAGCCGCGGGCGCGCCACCGATGTGCCGTTGCAGGGCACCCGATAACACCGATCGATAACCCGTCCGTGATGCAGCACCGAACCGCACAGATCGGCCCCACTGCAGTGCTCGGTAATCACGATCCATGTTGGCATCCGCCCTTTTTCCGCCCTCGGATCTCCAGATCTTGTCGCCACCGTCGCTGAGCTGCGGTGATGTGAGCACCTTTCTGGGGGTACCAGCCGCCCTACCACTTGGTGTAAAAGTCCTGGTAGATAGCATTTTTTGGAGTTGGGGGGAATCGAACTGCCGCCTGCGCGATTTGAACGCCGAACGTGGCGGGAACCGCGAGACTGGTGTCGTGCTCGTCGTTCGCGGGACGAAGAAGGTGCTCGACCGGATCGGCGGGGTCACCGCGTCCGACTCGGATCGCTCGACGACGCGTCTCGGAGACTGGTACGTGAACGTGTTGTTCTGGAAGCCGCAGGTCACCTTGTTCGTCAACGAGGTGACGCTGCTTCCGGTGGTGATGCCCTTCGCGCCGGCGAGCACACTCCTTGCTCGGTTCCCAGCGACCCTGCACTCCCACCTCCAGGCGCACGGGGTGGGCCGCGATTTCGTCGAGGTGGAGCTCGCCGAGATGAATGAGGTCCGCACGGCCAAGACCGCGAGTCGAAGCGTCCTCGGTGTGATGAACGAGTTCAAGTTCCTCGCCGAGGTCGAGACCCAGTTCGTCGAGGAGCACGATCTGTTGTCGCTGTCGCTGCGATTGGCCGAGACGCCGTGTGGCCCGCTCTACAAACGCCATATCAGCCCCGACCGCGAGCTTGCTGCCATCGTCAGCTCTGACCAGTGAGAATGTTGTCCTTATTCAGACTTTCCCAGAAACTCTGAATAAGAAAGGATAGTCTTCCGTCATGGAACAACCGCGTCGACCGGGAGCATCTCGCGAGGGCGACTCATGGGGCGCGGGAGATGATGATCCTGGCACGTCGACAGGCTGGCCGGTGGTCGAGTACGAGGAGCATGCGTGGGTCAGCTCGCTCGACATACCCCGCCGGTGGCAGTCGACCTTCTCGGGTCCGTACCGGGCTGCGGTCGTCCCCAAGATCTGTCGGCTGGATCCCGTCCTGCCGGCAGCGACCGCGGCGCTCGCCGATGAGGCCACCGCCGAG
>JBDGVT010000326.1:0-2969 GCA_039585495.1 Gemmatimonadota bacterium
ACGTTGGTGAACGCACTGTTGTGGCATGTGCCCGATATCGTGGGTGTGGGGGGGCGTGCACGTCCGGGGATCGTACATCGGCTCGACAGGGACACCTCTGGTCTGCTCGTGGTCGCGAAGAACGATGCCGCGCACCTCGCGCTGTCCGACGCGCTCAGGGCCAGAAGGGTCAAGCGCCTGTACCGGGCTGCTTCGTGGGGTCACCTCTCCGAATCTCCGATCACGATCGAGGCTCCGCTCGGGAGAGATCCCAAGGATCGGAAGCGGATGGCCGTGGTCGAGGACGGACGGGATGCCACCACGATGGCCCAGGTGAGCGAGCGGTGGCAGAGCGCGGATCTTCTTGAGGTGGCGTTGAAGACGGGGCGTACGCATCAGATCAGGGTCCATCTGGCCAGTATCGGTCACCCGGTAATCGGAGATCCCGTCTACGGTGTAGGGTGGGAGAAGGGCCTCGGGGGCCCGACCCGCAGGTGGGTGGATGAGCTGCCTGGCTGCAGTAGCCGAATGGGCGAGAAAAACCTGATGAAAAGCGCGGAAGCCCTTTTGCATTCGGTCTTTCGGGCCGATACTTAGCGGCTCCTGAGGGACCCTGGATTCGGGGTTCTGCGCGGCGCCATTTCTTCGGAATTAGATGTCGGAACTCGACCCCAAACTGACGTTCGCCTCGTTCGTCGTGGGCCCGGCCAACCGGCTGGCGTCTGCGGCTGCTCGCCGTGCTGCGGAATCGCCGGGTACGAGCTACAACCCGCTCTTCCTGTACTCGGCGCCAGGTCTCGGTAAGACCCATATCCTCACCGCCATCGCCCACAAGTCGGAAGAGGGCGGAAAGCAGCGCAGAGTCGAGTACATGGCGTTGGAGGAGTACCTGGACCGCCTCGAGGCCAGCCTCAAGGCAGGGAGCGATGAGAAGGGGCTGTACCAGGATCTCGACATCCTGCTGCTCGACGACGTGCAGTTTCTGACGGGGCAGCCCGAAGCGCAGGAGATGCTGCTCAAGACGCTCGATCACCTCACGTCTGCCAGTGGCCAGATCGTGCTCGCCAGTGACCGACCTCCCGCCGACATCAACGGTCTCGATGCGCGGCTGTTGTCACGGTTCTCGGGTGGGCTGATCGTCGATCTCGGTGCTCCGGAGTACGAAACACGCGTTGCGATCATCAACAAGAAGGCCGAGGAGCGAGGTCAGACGCTCGAACCCGGCGTTGCCGAGGCGGTTGCCAAGGCCCCGCTGAAGAACGTCCGAGAACTCGGTGGCGTGCTCAACAAGATCTTCGCTACGCAGGATCTCGAGGAGCGCCGCGTCTCCATCGACGAAGTCGGCGCCCTCATGGAGGAGCAGGACAAGGCGGCATCGCTCAGCACCGGTTCGGACGAATTCGGATCGTTCCTCACGGACCTTGCGTCGAGTGTGGCGGAGGCGGTCGAGGAGAAGGAGGAACCGTGGCGGAAGGCGATCCGGGAGACGATCGAATCTGCCGATCGCCAGGGCTTCTCGACCCTCCGGCTCGACGGCTTGCTGGACGGCACCGAGCCCAAGAAGTGGCAGGAACTGATCGATGCGTTCAAGGCCGACCTGCAGCGTCTGCACGAGATCGACAACGAACTCGAGCGGCTCGGCAATCCCTGGCCCGAGGCCGCCCAGGGTGTGCTCGAAGATCCTGATAGACTCGAGGAGGCCGAAGCGCTTCTGACGTCCGTACGGGAGCGGCAACGTCCTTTCCCCAGGCTGGGTGAAGGATCACAGCTGCACGATCTCGACGGTTTTGAGAACATCGCGATCAAGGCGGCTGCGCAACTCGTCGGAGCGGAAAAGCCCGAGTACAATCCCCTGTACATCTGGTCATCGGACGAGGCGGTCAGTCGCACGCTCCTCGGTGCGGTCGGAAGGACCTATCAGGAGGCGTATCCGGAACTGAGCATGGCCGTGGGATCGGTCGCGACCTTCGCCTCGGACTTCATTCGTGCACTCGGTGAAGGGGTCGCCGGAGCGTGGCGCGAGCGCTGGTGGACGGTCGACCTCCTGCTCATCCATGGCATCCAGGAGCTGACCGAGACGGAACGAGCACAGGACGAGTTCTTCCATCTGTTCGAGGCACTTCGCCGTCGTGGCGCGAGGATGATGTTCGTCGCCGATAGAGCTCCTTCCTCGATCGACGACATCGATGACCGGCTCCGGTCCCGCTTCGAGGGCGGGCTCGTGCTGGAATTGTCCACGGGCAGCAAGGGTGACTTCGAGCTGGTGGAGGTCGCTGAGGGGGCCGCGAGCGACGACGGTGTCTTCGTCCCGGCGGACGCGGATGGTGGTGAATCGGGCAAAGCCGACAGTCAGCCTCAGCCGGTCCCCATCGAACCGGCAAAGAAGGGAGGCACGTGGTTTCCCGGCTCGGAGAATGTCGTCATCCACTGGCCCCGTATCGAAGAACTCCTCATCGAGGAGCTTGACTGATGGCAATCGAAGGCGCGCTCCAAGACGTCAGCCTGGCCGATATCTGTCAGCTCCTGGCCATGGGCAACAAGACCGGATGCCTGAGCATCACGGACCGATCCAACTTCGGATATATCTACTTCGCGAAGGGCCGAGTGATCTACGCCTCGGTCCTGAATCGACGCGACCGACTCGGTGAGTTGCTGGTACGGAACCACGTGATCACGCGAAAGGACCTCTCGACCGCGACCACGCGGCAGACCGAGGAGAAGGGCAAGAAGCTCGGTGAGATTCTCGTGGAGATGGAAGCGATTCCCGAGGACGAACTCCACAAGTACATCCAGATGCAGATCGAGGAGGCAGTATACCACCTCTTCGCATGGACACAGGGCTCGTTCCACTTCGATACCGATCAGATGCCCGACGAGGAAGGCATATTCCTCGTGAACATTCCGCCCGAGGCGCTTCTCATGGAGGGCGCGCGGCGGGTTGACGAGTGGAGTCAGGTCGAGAAGAAGATCCCGTCGTTCGACATCGTCTT
>JBDGVT010000327.1:0-2671 GCA_039585495.1 Gemmatimonadota bacterium
ACCTCATCCGTGGACACCTGCACGAATCGTCCGACGCCTGCCGCTAGTGCCGCGGCCAGCAGCGTCGCGGTTCCCATTACGTTGGTCCGGACGAAGGGCTGGTCCTCGACAATGGACCGGTCAACGTGCGACTCCGCGGCGAGGTTGAAGACGACGCCGACGTCCGTCATCAGCTCACGGACCAGCGCACCATCGCAGATATCGCCATGCACGAACTCATGGCGAGGATGGTCGCGGACGTCAGCCAAGTTCTCGAGGCTTCCGGCGTAGGTCAGCGCGTCGAGATTGACTACCTCGACCTCGGATCGCTCTCTCAGCACGTGGCGAACGAAGTTGGAGCCGATGAAGCCGGCCCCGCCCGTGATCAGATACTTCATGGTGCGTCTCTCACGGCCGGCCTCGCCCGGCCGGGAGTGCCGTGTGAACGAAGTCCGTTAGCACACCATTCCCGGGATCTCCGGCAACCAGGGCAGCAGCCCGATGCAAGGACCCGATGGTGCCCGCATCGGTCCACCACCCCTCGATCACCTCGTGCCCGAGTTCGCCCCACTCGACGTACCGGTTGTTCACATCCGTGATCTCGAGTTCACCGCGGCCTGAGGGTTCGAGCTCACGCACGATGTCGAATACCCGCGGGTCGTACATGTAGCAACCGGTCACAGCGAGCTTCGACGTTGGGTCCGCCGGCTTCTCAACGATCGATGCCACTCGGTCCCCGTCGACCGTGGCCACGCCGAACCGCTCCGGATCGTCGACCTCCTTCAGGAGGATCATTGCCCCGGTAGGGTCGGCCGCGAAACGGGCGATCGGTCCGGCAAGAGAATCCTGGTAGATGTTGTCCCCCAGCACGACCACGATCGGCTCACCAGCCGCGAAGTGCTCGGCAAGGCCCAAGGCCTCGGCGATGCCTCCCTCCCCCTCCTGATACGCATACCTCAACTGCTCGAGCCCGAAGTCCTGGCCATTCCTCAGAAGCTTCAAAAAGTCGCCCGCGTGGTCGCCGCCGGTGACCACGAGAATGTCCCGAATGCCCGCCTCAACCAGCTGCTGAAGGGGATAGTAGATCATGGGCCGATCGTAGACGGGAAGGAGGTGCTTGTTGGTCACCCTCGTCATCGGCAGCAACCGCGTGCCAAGTCCACCGGCCAACACGACGCCCTTCACACCCTCAACCACTCCGTCGTTAGCGCTCCGGAAACTGCCCGCCCAGCCGCCACATAGTTCGGGAACTTCGGCAACGGCTTGTTGAATCCAGGCATGCCACCATCCGCCAGCGATACCAAACCACCAGCCGCTCGAACCAGCGCAGTGCCAGCCACCACGTCCCATTCACTCTTGGGCACCAACGTCCACGTGGCGTCCGCCAGACCCGCGGCGACCAACCCGAGTTTGTACGCGACTGACCCACAGGGCCGGACATCGAAACGTTCGCCCTCAAATCGGTCCCACTCGCCACGTCGTGTTTCGGATCGACTCGCCAGAACGCTGATCCGCGACTCGAGCGCAGGTTCGGTGACCGAGACCGGTTCTCCATTCAAGGTCACCCCGTCCTCAATCGACCCGAGAACGAGTTCATCGGTCGCAGGATTGAAGATCCCGCCGGCGACGGGTTCGCCAGCTTCCAGCAACCCGATCGAGATACACCACTCTGGAATTCCCTCGATGAACTCACGTGTCCCATCGATGGGATCGACGACCCAGACGCGATCACACTCCAGTCGTACGGGGTCGTCGACCGACTCCTCTGAGAGCCATCCCTCACCGGCCTGGGGCAGGATCTCGCGCAGTACCCGATCGGCAGCCTCATCGGCAGCTGTAACAGGGTCCCCGCGATCCTCCTTGCGCTCGAACGCGACGTCTCCGGGAGTGAACGGCCTGACCGCTTCCGCGGCCGCCCTCAAACCCTCCAGGATCCGCCCAACATCACCCCCCCGCTGCAACCAACCCTCCCATCTCCTCGTCCAGAAACCGCTCCAGCGCCACCTTCCAGTCCATCATCGGTCGTCCGATCCTCTCTTCCGTCGCGGACACGTTCATCACGGAATATGCCGGTCTCGGCGCAGCCGCGCCCCACTGTTCAGAAAACACGCCCCGAATGGGGGCCTTCAGCCCACGGAGCCGCAGTATCTCACGGGCGAAGCCCAGCCAGGTGGCGTCCCCACCGTCCGCGACGTGCCAGATGCCCGACGCGTCGCTTTCGAGCAGGTCCAGCGCGACCTCCGCCACATTCCGCGTCCAGGTGGGACGTCCCCGCTGATCCGCCACCACCGACAGTGGGTCTCCCTTCGTCGCTCGCTCCAGGATGGCGGCCACGAAACTGCGTCCGGCCGCCCCGTACAACCATCCGGTGCGGACGATCAGCGCGCTGCCCCCATCCGCGTCGGCCCCCAACACCGCCTCCTCCCCAGCGAGCTTCGTCCGCCCATACACGGAAAGAGGACCGGTCGGGTCGGTGGGCCGGTACGGGCTCCGTTGTTCTCCGTTGAACACGTAGTCCGTCGAGACATAGAGCATCCGTGCACCTGCCGCCGACGCGGCCCTCGCCGTGTTCTCGGCGCCGTCACGGTTCACCCGCATCGCGAGCTCGGGTTCGTCCTCGGCAGCATCGACGGCCGTGTAGGCAGCGCAGTGAAACACCCAGTCGGGAGCCTCGCTCGCGACGCGTGCCGTG
>JBDGVT010000328.1:0-2668 GCA_039585495.1 Gemmatimonadota bacterium
AGTTGAACGCGACTGGACGGGCGGAGTAGAGGCTTCCGGTGACCTACGGCCGTAGCACCACCTTGGCCCACCCCTCCTCCCTCGCCGCGAAGCTTCGGTAGGCCTCGACCCCGTCCGACAGCGGCAGCCGATGGGAGATCAGCGCCCGTAGCAGGTCCTGATCGCGGGCGGCGAGTTCCAGGGACGCGGGCATGTAGTGCCGCGCCGGACAACGACCCCCTGCATAGGTGAGGTTGCGGTCGTAAATCTCCCCAGGTGACAGCGCGAGGTGGGGCTCCACGTGGAAGCCCACGGCGGCGATCCGGCCTCCGAACCTGAGCAGGTCTGCCGCGGTGCGGGTCGCCTCGGGCGATCCGACGGCCTCGATCGCCGCGTCGGCGCCACGGCCCTCGGAACGGTCGTCGACAATCGCGCGGAGGTCGTCGGTTTCGAAGTTCGCGGGGGTGGCACCGAAGCGTGTGGCCAGTCCGAGCCGTGAGGGCACGCTGTCGACGGCGACGACCTCGCTTGCCCCACGTTCCAACGCCGTCCTGATCGCGAGAAGACCTACCGGTCCACATCCGATGACCACGACGAGGTCACCGTCCGACACATCGGCCAGATCCGCACCGAACGTTGCAGTGGAGAGGATGTCCCCCGCCAACAGAGCGACCGCTTCGTCCACGTCTTCCGGAACAGCGACGAGTGTGGCGCCCGCGTCGGGTACCCGAACGAACTCGGCCTGTCCGCCGTGCAGTCCCTGCCCGCCTTCGATCCATCCGAAAAGCTGACTTCGTTCACACCGGGCGGTGAGCCCGATGCCGCAGAAGAAGCAGTCGCCGCAGTTCGTGGTGAAGGGAGCCACGACCTTGTCTCCAATCGAGAGGCCCCGCGCGGAGGGTCCGATCTCGACGACCTCGCCGAGAAATTCGTGCCCCATGGCCGTGCCCGCTTCGATGCCCTGTTCGCGCCCGAAATAGGGATGCAGGTCCGAGCCGCAGATGCCGGCGAGGTACACCCTTACGATCGCGTCCGTTGGGGCTTCGAGGGTCGGGTCAGGGATCGACTCGTAGGCAACGGATTCGACGCCCTGAAACGTGATCGCCTTCACTGGTTCGTCTCCATGAACGGCATCCTCGGTGCTGCGGGGGACTGGGGCAAGGCGGGTGTTGGGACGTCCGCGGTAGACAATGTCTGTCGCCGGGTCGAGAATCAGGCGGCGAAGCTGCCCTTTGCCGCGACCTCGACGAACCTACTTCCACTTCACGTCGTGAAACCTTCGGTCTCAAAGAGCGCCGGACACGTGGCCGAGGGAGACATCCCTCTGCACGCCAACCTCACGCTCGCCGAAACACTTCGGCCCTTCGGTCCCAGGTTCGCCGGCGCAGCCGTGTACTTCGTGGTGGTGTTTGCCATCGCGTCGGTCGGGTACCACGGCATCGAGGGGTGGACCTGGTTCGAGTCGTTCTACATGGCAGTCACCACGGTCACGTCCGTCGGGTTCATGGAGGTGCACGAGCTCTCCACCGCGGGGCGCGGCTTCACGACGTTCGTCATCCTGCTGGGAGTAACGGGACTCGGTATCTGGTGGGCCTTGATCACGGCTCTCATCGTCGAGTTGGATCTGGGAGGTGCGCTCAGGAGGCGCCGGAAGATGAAAAGCATCGAGAGTCTGAAAGACCACTACATCATCTGCGGGGCGGGGCGCGTCGGGCGCATCGTGTTGCAGGAGATGTTGCACGCCGATCGGGAGCTGGTGGTCATCGAACGGGACGTGGCACGGGCTCAGCGCCTCGAGGACGACTTTCCGGACGTTCTCGTTCTGTGCGCAGACGCGACGAAAGAACGAATTCTCACGGAGGCGCGGGTGCAGGTGGCGAGCGGACTGGCAGCCTGCCTTGCAGACGACGCGGATAACCTGCTTGTATGCCTGACTGTGCGGGACCTGAGCCAGGACGTCTCAATCGTCGCGAGAGCCTACGATGAGGAGTCGATGGCCAAGCTTCGCCGCGCCGGTGCGGACCACGTTATCTCCCCGACCATCACCGGGGGGATTCGCATCGCGTCCAGCTTCCTCCGTCCGAAGGTGCTCAGCTTCATGGATAGTGCTGTCGTGGGTCCGGACATGGATCTCCGGCTGGAAGAAGCCGAGATCCCGCCCGACTCGCCTCTCGTTGGCCTCTCTCTCAGAGAAGTCGCCATCCCCCAGCATACCGGCCTCGTCGTGATCGCGATCCAGGGGGAGAAGCAGGTCTACAATCCGGGGCCCGAGACCGTGCTCGGGGCGGGCGATGTGATGATCGTCCTGGGGCATCCCGATCAGCTCCACCGCCTCAACGAGTACCTGCGCGGCGCCGGGTGATGTCAGATCGGAGCCGCTGGATCGTATATCAGGGGTAGAAAGTCGTGGACTTGGGAGGCTGGTGATGGCAGGGACTCAATCGATGGACGGCGCACGGTCTTCTAGTCAGGGCTTCGGCGTAACGGTCCTGGCGATCCTCGCCCTGTCTTCGTTTCCCGCCGCGACCTCGGCGCAGGTCGGTGATCGAGGGTTCACGCTCGGCCTCGATGGGGGCGTCTTCATCGACTACCCGTCTCAGTTCAACGAGCCCTTCTGCGAACAGAGAGCGGCGGCGTTTTCGGGGAAGGGGAGTTACTGGCTTACGCAGTACCTCGGGCTCGAGGGTTC
>JBDGVT010000329.1:0-5377 GCA_039585495.1 Gemmatimonadota bacterium
GGTTGCGGTCGACGGGGACGACATCTGGGTGGGTGCCCCGGTCACGCGCGGTCTGGAAACCGGCATGGCCTTCGTCTTCGACGGCGACGACGATGAGGCGACGCCCAATCGGGTGCGCTTCACCGAGGATCAGACCAACACCGAGGACTCGTTCGGACACCGGATCGTAGCCGGGGGCGGCACGGCCGTTGTGACGGCGTCGGGGCTGGATCATCAGGCGGGCGGGGTCTTCGTGTTCCAGCGCGACGTGAACGGCGGGTGGCGGCAGAACGAGGTGATCGTCAGCGCCCCCGATGCGTTGGGTGCGGTGCTCGGGGAGGAGCGGAGGTGCATGGAAGGGGCGGTCGACGTCTTCGACTGCAACGATATCGAGCTGTACTCCTACATCCCCATCTCCATGCTGACCGCGCCCGAAGACGCCCGTGGCATTCGAGCGAATGACAACTGGGGATGGACCGACCCGGAGACGGGTCGGGAATATGCCCTGGTCGGTCGCAACGACGGTGCTTCGTTCATCGATATCACCGATCCGGTCAATCCGGTACTCGTGGGTGACATGCCCAAGACGCCTGACACGCCCCGCACGCAGCTGTGGCGCGACATCAAGACCTATAAGAACCACGCGTACATCGTGGCCGACGGTGCTGGAGCGCATGGCATGCAGGTGTTCGACCTGACCCGCCTGCGTGATGTGGCCGGCGCGCCAGTCATCTTCGAGCCGGACCTGCTGTACCGAGGTGACGGACTCAACGTGGTCGAGAGCAGCCACAACGTCATCATCAACGAAGACACGGGTTTCGCTTACCTGACCAGTCGAGGCTGTGCGGGCATGCACGTCGTCGATATCAGTGAGCCCATGAACCCGACGTTCGTGGGATGCTCCGATCCGGGCGGCACGCACGACGCCCAGTGCGTCATCTACAACGGTCCCGATGAAGCGTATCGGGGGCATGAGATCTGCCTGCGGATGTCGGGCAACCGTTTCCAGATTTCTGACCTGACCGACAAGGACAACCCCGTCGAATTGTCCACCGCGTCCCACCCCAATCCGGCGTACATGCACCAGGGGTGGGTGACGGAGGATCACGCCTACTTCATCATGGATGACGAGAGTGATGTCATCGCCGGCAACGTCGCTACGACGCGCACACTGATCTGGGATCTCAGCGACCTCGAGGATCCGGTGCTCGCCAAGGAGTTCATGGGCTCGTTGCCCGCGAGCGCGCACAACCTGTATGTGAAAGGGGATTTCACCTACCAGGCCAACTACAAATATGGGCTGCACATCCTGGACACCTCTGACCCCCTGAATCCCCGAGAGGTCGGCTTCTTCGACACGTCTCCCTACCAGACCGGGCCAGGCTTCGCCGGGGCGTGGAGCACCTATCCGTTTTTCGAAAGCGGCTCGATCATCGTCACGAGCATGCAGGAGGGGTTGTTCGTGCTCAAGAAGCGGACGCGCCCGGTGTCGTAAGCGGGGCCCATGTCGAGCACCATGTCCCATCCCGGCAGGCTTGACCTCACGCGCGACGAGGGGGGTGTGCTCGTCGTACGCCTCGCCGGCTCCTGGCACCTCGAACGGGGACTGCCCTCGGTCGCGGACATCGAGCAGGAGATCGCGGGGTCCGACCCGGCCGGGATCGCCTTCGACACGCGAGATCTGGGTCAGTGGGACAGCGCGATCCTCACGTTTCTGGTCAGCGTGTCCAGGTTGGCGCGGGATCGCCGACTCGACTTTGATGGCGCGGGTCTCCCGGAGGGACTGAGACGTCTCCTGGCTCTTGCCGAGGCCGTGCCGGAGAAGGGCGATGCGCGGACCTCGGAGGATGAAGACGACTTCCTCGAGCGGCTCGGTGAGAAGGCGATTGCGAAACATCGGCTCTTCAGGAATGACCTCGAGTTCGTTGGCCTTCTGGTACTGACCGCTGGTCGAGCGTTACGTGGCAAGGCGCGATTCCGAGGGTCGGACCTCGCATTGCTCATCCAGCAGAACGGACTCGAGGCCCTCCCCATCGTTACCCTCGTGACCTTTCTCCTGGGCCTCATCCTCGCGTTCGTCGGGGCGATCCAACTCCAGACGTTCGGTGCCACGATCTACGTGGCGGACCTGGTGGGTGTCGCGATGGTCCGCGACATGGGGGCGCTCATCACCGGCATCATCATGGCGGGTCGAAGTGGCGCTGCTTTTGCTGCTCAGCTGGGTTCCATGAAGGTGACCCAGGAGATCGACGCCCTCGAGACCATGTCCATCTCGTCGATGGAATTCCTCGTGCTGCCCCGTGTGGTTGCGCTCTGCCTGATGATGCCACTCCTGACGCTCTACGGAGATGCCATGGGCATTCTCGGAGGAGCGTTCGTCGGCGTCATGATGCTGGATCTGTCCCCGCATGACGCATGTCGTTGGAGGTGTTTTCAAGGGGAGCGTCTACGGGATCCTCATCGCCACCTCGGGGTGTCTTCGGGGCGTGCAGTGCGGCCGAAGCTCATCGGCCGTCGGTGACGCGGCGACGTCGGCGGTCGTCACGAGCATCGTGGCCATCATCGTGGCTTGCGGGCTCTTCGCGTTCGTCTTCTACGCGCTGGGCATCTGATGGACGTGCAGGAGGAAGAGACCTCGGCCGCGATCACCGTCCGCGACCTGACCATGGCATACGGGGACTTCGTGCTGCAACGAGACCTCGATTTCACGATCGATAGGGGAGACATCTTCGTCATCATGGGTGGTAGCGGCTGCGGCAAGAGCACATTGCTGCGTCACCTGGTCGGACTGAACGAGCCGGCAACGGGCGAGGTACTGTACGGAGCGGAGAGCTTCACCAATGCCGGGCCTGAGCGGCGCTCGGCCATGCTGCGCGGTATCGGAGTCCTCTATCAGAGCGGGGCCCTTTGGAGCTCGATGACGCTCGCTGAGAATATCGCGTTGCCGCTCGGAGAATTCACCGACCTTTCGGAGGGCGAGATCAGAGAGGTTGCGACCCTCAAGCTCGCGCTCGTCGGCCTTGCAGGATTCGAAGACTACTATCCGCCGGATATCAGCGGAGGCATGCAGAAGAGGGCAGGATTGGCGCGTGCCATGGCGCTCGACCCAGAGATACTCTTCTTCGACGAGCCGGGAGCCGGCCTGGATCCGATCAGCGCTCGGCTCCTCGACGACTTGATCATCGAGTTGCGTGACAGTCTGGGCGCGACGATCGTCGTCGTTACCCATGAATTGGCCAGCATATTCGCGATCGGTACCAACAGTGTCTTTCTCGATGCGGATAGCCGAACCATGATTGGGACCGGGCCACCAACAGAACTGCGCGACGGATCCGAACATGAACGGGTGCGTCGATTCTTGAGACGGGGAGAGCTATAGACGTGAGTGGTCGAGCCAATCCCACCCTGATAGGTGGCTTCGTATTGGGGGGTGTCCTGCTTGCTGTGATCGCGGTGGTCGTTTTCGGATCCGGCCAGCTGTTCCGTGATACTCGGGCATTCATCTCCTTCTTCGACGGATCGGTCGCCGGCCTCGATGTGGGTGCACCCGTCCGTTTTCGGGGGATCGACGTCGGGGTGGTGACAGAGATCGCGGTCGATCTGCCGAGGCTCGAGCGAGGCACCGATGACCTGCGGCTCGCTGTCGTGTACGAGTTGGACCAGACGCTGCTGGAGGCGCGGGGGGCCACGCTTCGACTCGACGATCCACTGGATATCGAGAGATTGCTTGAACTCGGCGTTCGAGCGGAACTCTCCACAGAGAGCCTCGTGACCGGTCGAAAGTACATCGCTCTCGATCTGGATCCCGAGAATCCGGTCGAGTCCGAGCCGGTTGCCGGCGCGCTGTATCCGGAGATCCCGACCATCGGGACCGGATTGGAGCGCATCGAGGAAGAGGTCTACGGAATCATCGCCGACCTCAGCTCAGTTCAGCTGGGAGCTTTGGTCAACGTAGCGACCGAAGCCTTCTCGGGAATTGGCACGCTGGCGGGGTCTCCTGAACTGTCGGCGGCCGTCGATCGGTTACCCGATGCGATCGACCGTCTCAATGCCACGGTGGTAGATCTGCAGGCGCTCATCGTCAGGGTCGATTCGACGCTGACCCCGATGAGTGAGGGCGTGCGCCGCACCACGGAGCAGGCCACCACGACCATGCAGCAGTTGGAGACGACTCTGGAAGGGGTCGAGGCGGTTCTCGCAGGTGTGGGGGGAGCCCTCGAGCCCGAATCTCCAGTCTTCGTCCGGTTCGAGCGGGCGATGATCGACCTGAGCAGCGCGAGCCGAGCCCTTCGAGATCTCGCGGATTATCTGGAGCGCAACCCGAGTGCGCTCATCAGAGGCAGACCCGGAGGAGGCCAATGAGACGGTTCCTGTTTGTGGGCGTGACCATGGCTGCCGGCTGTCTCGGGCCGCGCGCCGATCTTTCGTCGTTCTTTCTGCTGAGCTCGCCGCCGACACTCAGTCAGGGTGCACCGGTCCCTGTAGTCCTCGGCATCGGGCCGATTACGCTTCCGGGGTATCTCGATCGACCTCAAATAGTCGTGCGCTTGAGTGAGAACGAAATCGAGCTGACAGAGTCCGATCGATGGGCCGAGCCGCTGGCACAGAACCTCGCGCGCGCGCTCGAGGAGGACCTTCTGCAGTTGATGCCGTCCAGCGCGTATGTCGACTATCCATGGTATGCCTCTGCCGCGCCCGACTACGGAATCTCTTTGGACGTCCGGCGGTTCGAGGCGGACTCGGATGGTGTGGTCGTGCTCGATGCGACGTGGAAGCTGACTGCGGACGGTGACCTCCTCGAGAGCCGAGCGACGCTCATCGAAGAACCGTCTGGGTCTCCCGATCGGGCTGCGACCGTAGCCGCGCAGAGCAGGGCGTTGGCCGAACTGAGCCAGGAGATCGCATGAACTGAGCCAGGAGATCGCATCGGCGGTGCGAAGGGCACGGGACGGCACGCCTTAACTCAGCGTGTTCGGTCCGCTTCGGTCATCTCCTCGAGCATCGACTGAATCCGCTCAGCGAGAAGCTCTGTAAGCGGCCCGACCCCGGTCTTTACCGTGAACCCGCCTTCCTCCAGGAAACCCTTCACGTCGATGGGCGCGCCGAACCGCACGTGGGCCTTGCGAGGCGCCGCGTAGACAGCCTCTCCGGTGACGTCTTCCTCCAGTTTGACCAGCGTTTCGGCAATGCGATGCCGCGTCGGGTCCTCGGCCAGGTACTGCCCAGGGTAGCTGTAGAGTTGGACCGCGAGAAAGAGCGTGTCGAGGTCATCGTAGAGCTCCTGCACGCGCTCCGGAGCGTCCTCCACGTCGTCGGTGAGCTCCTTCCTGATCGTCGCTCGAAGGGCCTTCACTCGAGCGGGGATCGCCCCGTCGCGCTCCTCACCCCAGTAGTCGTT
>JBDGVT010000330.1:0-2632 GCA_039585495.1 Gemmatimonadota bacterium
CCAGCACATCAGACCATCGGTGCCCGCATTACCCTGCTCACCGATTAGTCCTTGCTGATTCCACTGCAGGAGATCGTGATCATCGCGGATACACGCGTCCGGCAAACCTTCCTGGCCAATCAGGTACATCGTTCCCGTACCGGGGATGTAGCAGGCAGAAAGAACAACCTCCGCTACCTGTGCGCTGGCCGCGCTCGGGGCTGCGGCCGCGAGGGCTGCAGTCGTCGCGAAGAAGAAGAAGATGGCGCGAAGTGGGCGCCAGAATCCGTGTCTCGTCGGTTTCCTGTCCATTACCGCATTCCTAGAGGAAGTCGATGCCGAGCGCGTCGGCAGCGTGCATAAGCGTTATCGCGATCACACTGAGCTGAGGCCCATCGAGGAACCTCAAGTCGGTGCCCGCCCCGTACCCCTCCCACAATTCCTGCACGTATTCGAACTCTCCGACGGCTTCGAAGCCCCGCCCCGCGAGCATCTCGCTGAGCAGAACCTCGATCGCGTCACTGATCGAGGCAGCCGCTTCCGAATCCGCTAGCGTCGCCAGGAAGAATCCGCCAGTGACGTAATCGACCTGAGCTGACACCTGCGCCTGTAGCTCCGCGCTGGATGGCAGATTCACCTGTCCTACCGTCAGATCCAGGGTGTCAGCTACTCGGCCTGCCTGAGCGATGACGTACGTCTGGCCCGGCGTGAGAGCAGCGATATTCCCGACGCTGTCGACACTCGCCACCTCTGGGTTGGTCGACACGAAGAAGACGATCTGACCTGGACCCGAGCCGATAGTGTCGACTTCGAGGACATCCGACCCGCCCTCCTGAATCCGACTGCGAGCTCCGCTGACGGTCAGCTCGGTCAAAGACAGGTTCTCGAGAGGACCCCGTCCGAGGTTGATTTCTCGAATCTCCTGCGGCTCGAACGAGGCCTGCGTCTCGAACCGGGTCCGACCGGCAAACTCGACGACGACGGCCGAGGGAGTGAAATCGAGGAGTTCGATCTCCAACCTGAGATCCAGGACCTGATCACTCGGGAGTTCGAGTGTGACCTCGAAGACCCACTCCTCAACCGAGGGGTCGATGTCCTCCTCGAGCTGAATGACGATGGAGTCGTTCGGCACGTTCGTGAGCGTAAGCCGCGCGCGATCCAGCGCCTCGACAACCGACGGTGCCGGAGCGATCGCAAACCGTGGTGCCGCTGCAATGGTTACCTGTTGAGGGACACCGACCGCCGTGGGACCCTCGAGATCCACACAGCCGGACAAAACCACGACTCCGGCGGCAAAGAGGCCCTTCTTTATCGAAGCGCTCAAGACACGCTGTCTCCTGGGGGGTGATCAATAGCGCGAACAGTGCCATTGAACCGTGCATGTATCAAAGCACGTGCCATCCACAGAGACTTCACTCTCTGTGGCACTCAACTCCTAACGTTACAACGCCTTACGACTATGTTTGACCTGTTCGAGATTGCACGGCAGCGCTGCAGTTCGACCACACATTGCAAACCGGGGAAAAAAATGCCCGCCGTACCCGAAGGCACGTCGCGAGCGGTTGTGCAGGAACCCCTGTTCCCTATGTCTACGTTCACGTTACTGGGTCGGGGGATCTCCCGTCAAACCCTTTCTGTTGAAGCCTGAAGTGCGCGGGGCTGCCGGCCTCGGACGCGCGTCCCTGCTGGCTTAAACTCAGGCGTCGAGCGGCCCCGGGCGAGCGAGACCCAACCCGCGGATCTTCCGATGCAACGTCCGGGGCGACACACCGAGCAGTTCAGCCGCCCGCCCCTGATGCCATGCCGTCCGGGTGAGTGCCTGTTCGATGGCGATGCGCTCGAGGACCTCGAGATCGAGTGCCGGCAACGTGGCATCGCCACTCGAGATCTTCGCTGGCTCCGCCTCGGAAAGCGATGACGCTAGATCCGACGCTCGGATCGTCTGACCTCTCGCGAGCAGCGCTGCACGCTCGATCACGTTCCGAAGCTCACGCACGTTGCCAGGCCACGGATACGACTCCAGGAGCGCCGAAGCTTCGGCCTCGATGGTCCACCACTCCGCCTCCCCCGGGCGGAACTCCTCGAGGAAGTGGGAGACCAGAAGAGGGATATCGGCCGGTCGAGCCCTCAGCGGTGGGAGTTCCAGTATGATCGCGTTGATCCGATAGAACAGGTCGCGACGGAAGGTGTCCTCTTCGACGAGCCGCTGAAGCGGGCGATTCGTCGCGGACACGAGACGGAAGTTCGCGGGGAACTCCTTCACGCCTCCGACTCGCCTGAAGCGCTTGGACTCCAATACGCGAAGCAGCTTGGCCTGAAGTGGGAGTGCCAGATCCCCGATTTCGTCGAGAAAGAGCGTGCCGCCATCCGCCAACTCGACGAGGCCGATCTTCTTGGTCGCCGCCCCCGTAAAGGCGCCTTTCTCGTGCCCGAAGAGCTCCGACTCTGCGAGCGACTCCGACACGGCGGCGCAGTTGAGCGCCACCAAGGGCTGCTCGCCGCGCCCTGAGAGCCTATGGAGCTCGCGAGCGATCAGCTCTTTGCCCGTACCGGACTCCCCATTCACCAGCACCGAAACCTCCGACGCCGCCACGCGGGCGAGCATCTGGAGGGCTGCAGTCATCTGAGGGTCCTGGGTCACGATACTGACATC
>JBDGVT010000331.1:0-5750 GCA_039585495.1 Gemmatimonadota bacterium
AGCCCGGCCACCTTTCGGCAACCGGGCTCTACTCAACGCCTGGGATTCGGCCCCGCGGCTTATTCGGCTATGACCCCAAGACCGGGCCATGGACGAGAAACGCGCCCTCACCAGTGCGCATGTCTTCCGCCATCCGTCGGAACAACTCCGCGATTCTCAGATCGCCCGTCCCCTCTGCGCGGATCGCCGTCCGCAGCAGAAACCGGATCCTTTCTTCCACGTTCATCATCATCGTCATCCCCGTGTTGCGTCGGGCCGAAACCCCACCACCGCCTCCCCACCCTTCAACAGCTACCTACGCTGTACCTGACTACACTGTTTCACCCAACCAATCAGATGCAGTCAGTTCGGGTTCCGTTGCCTGACGCTTTTTACCGCTGCCACCCCGCCCAGCCGGGGCCTCGAACGGGCCGGCCCGGAAGCGCCCCGGTGTGGATGCCACCGTCGACGACCGATACGCCGTTGACCAGAACGTGCTCGAACCCGGTGGAGAGTTGATGCGGATCATCGTACGTGGCGTGGTCCGACACCGTCTCCGGATCGAAGATGACGACGTCCGCGAAGTAGCCCTCACGGAGGAATCCGCGGTCACGGATGTGTAGCCGCGTCGCAACGGCCGATGACATCTTGCGGACCGCGTCCTCGAGGGTGGTTGCTCCTTCCTCCCTCACGTATTTGCCCAATACTCTGGCGAAGGTGCCGTACGCCCGTGGATGGGTCAGGCCCCCTGCACCCTCCGGATCGAGGCCACCGGCATCCGTCCCGAACTTCATCCACGGCTGCCCAATCTGCATGGCGACGTTCTCTTCGCTCATCAGGAAGTACATCGTGAAGACCCGCTGACGCTCGTTGAGGACGAGGTCCATCGCGGTATCGATCCAATCCTTGCCCATATCCTCCGCGATGTCTCCGAGCCACCAACCCTGGTATTTCCGGTGCTCTGGCCGGTTCAGTCCGAGAATCATCGCCCCCTGGGGCGTCGCGAGCGTGCAGAAGGCCTCCCAAGGCTCGCTCTGGTGCTCGATCTCCTCTCGGATGCGCACGCGCATTTCCGCGTTCGCCAGATTCCGATAGAGCGCACCGTTCGCAGACGCCCACGGTGGGAAGCAGGCGTCGAGGCCCGTTCCGCCGGCGGTGTACGGATACATGTTGGCCTGGATGTCGACCCCCGCCGAGCGCGCAGAGTCGATCTTGGCCACCGCGAGTTCGGCCTTGTGCCAGTTTCGCCGCCCGCCCGCCTTGAGGTGATAGATCTCGACGGGAACACCCGCTGAGGTGCCGATCTCGATCGCTTCATCGATCGCCTCGAGGTAGTTGTCGGCCTCGGAACGCATATGTGTGATGTACACGCCTCCGAATGGAGCCGCGGCGGCATTGATGGAGATAAGCTCGTCCGTCGTCGCGAAATTCCCCGGCGGATACACCAGGGCCGACGCCACGCCGAACGCGCCTTCTCGCATGGACTCGCGCACCGCCTGCTGCATGAGCCTGCGCTCCGGACTCCCGGCCTCGCCCATGGCCATGCGCATTCCGAGTATCCGGATCGTCGATGCACCCACGAAGGAACCGAAATTGACGCTCCCTCCGTGGGCTTCCATTGCGTCCATCCACTGTCCGAACGTCTCGAATTGCGTACGCCCCGCAGCGGAACCCGCATCCTGCATCATTTCGGGGCTCGACGGCCCGTTCGTCGTGGACTCGCCCATGATCTCGGTCGTGACGCCCATCGTGACCTTGGACACCACCCGGCCGTCACCGCCTCCCAGAAAGCTGCCCCGGGAATGACTCTGGATGTCAATGAAGCCCGGAGCGACGACCCTTCCCGTCGCGTCGATCCGTCGGCGGGCGTCGACCTCCGACAATTCACCCGGTCGGGTGATCGCAGCGATGCGGTCGCCACGGATGCCGAGATCGCCCGGGTACCATGCGTTACCGGTCCCATCGACGATTCGCCCGCCGTGGATTACGACGTCATACGCGCCGGGAGCGAGCGGAGCGGGCGCCAGGGGTCCTTGGATGATGGGTGGAGGCGACGTCGAACAAGCCGAGGTGGCGATGGCGAGCGCGAAGATCTTGGATCGACGCATGGAACAGGCCTAGCCTTCGGACGCAGCGAGATGGGCACGGATCCGGTCAAGGTAGGCAACGAGGGCAACCAACTCGTGCTCCTCGAGAGCCTTCCCGAGCTCATTGTTCAAATCGATAATCGGCTGATCGAGCGTGGCGAGCAGGTTCATGCCGTCGACCGTGATCCTGCACCAGACTCGCCGGCGATCTTCCGTACACCGCTGCCGAAGAACCCACCCCTTTCGCTCCATCCGGTCGATGAGTCGTGTTACCCCCGGCGTGCGCTCGATCATGCGTTCGGCCACGGTAAGGGTCGGCAGACCCTCTTCACCCGCGCCCCGTAGGATTCTGAGCACATTGTATTGCTGGAGCGTCACGCCCCGCGATTCCAAAAGCTGTCCAATGTACCGCTTGGAATCGTCCGCCGTCCTCAGGAGCGCCAGATACGCCTCCTGGCTCGTCGAGTGGAAAGGGCTCGACTGTTTGATCTCTTCCTGCAGGGACGGAGCCTGCGTCGCCACCTCACCAGCCATTCATACCTCGGTCGCATCTATCGAGTTCATTCAAGTTAGAAACTATCGCTGGTGACGCTACCCAGGTCCAGAGATACCTTCCGAAGCCTCCGTTACCCGTGCCTCGAGTGAAGTATGCGACAGCGCCCATACGCGTTCCTCAAGATCGGCGATCGCTGGATCAACATGTGCATGGTCACCGACATCGAGGACCATGGTGACGAGCTGAGGGTGTTCGTGGCTTCCGACATGGCCCGGATGGCCGGGCGAGAAGACCCCGCAGCGATCGACGTCGCACGTCGGTTCTCCATCACCGGCGCGGAGAATGTCGAGAAGCTCCGCCGTTGGTTGCTACTCAACGACGAGGATTAGCCCGGTCACGACTCGGGAGGTTCGCTGCGAGCTCTCACCTCGGGCTCGGTGAGGCCATAGAGCGGCGGCGTATCCACACCCAGCTGTCCGAGAATCTGGTAGAGCTGGCCTCGGTGGTGGATTTCGTGCTCGACCATGAGCCGCATCCATTTCCAGACCCTCATTTCGATGCCCCCGACGGTGCTGCAGCGCCCCTCGAGCTGCTCGGGAGAGAGTGACCGGAAGATCTCCATCGCCTCCCCGTGCATTCGATCCATGTAGTCCAGCACGGCCGTCTTGTCTCCAGCCAGCTCGGCGCCGTGTCCTGGGTATCGTGACGGCAGCCCCTGTACATTCTCTCCCCACATCCACCGTTCGGTAGCGGCAATGTGGCGCGCCAGGTCTCCGGGCGTGAAACGGCCCTCGCCAGGGGACCACTCGAGACGATCGTCCGGAATGCACGCAACGACCGCACGGGTTCGGCGTCGTACGCTCTCTACGTAGGACAGGAAGCTGCCGATGTCGATCGGCGGGGCGACACGGTCGGCGTTGCTCATAACAGCAGCGCAGCAGCGACAGCCGCGATCAGGAGTACCGCCGTCGCGACCTTGAGCGCTACCGCCGCGGTCCGCGCGAGTACGAGCCCGAGACCGACACGCGTCGAGTGTTCGACGGAGCGGGTCTCCAGGAGCGTCACCAGGCCGGCTCCGAGAAACGTACCGAAGAAGGCCGTGATAATCGGCCCGACCAGGGGAACGGGCACGCCCACGAAGAGGCCTGCCATGCCTCCGACGATCGCACCCCAAAACGCCCTCTTCGAACCACCGAATTGCTTGCCGAACCGGCTCAGGACCACGAACTCACCGAGTTCGGCCGCGGCGACCACCCCCGCACCGATCAGTCCGAAGGTCCAGGACAACGAGCCCGCGAGGACCAGCCCCATCACGATGACCATCATCAGCCAGAGGCCCGGCAGTCCGAACGGGATTACCGCAAGGCAGGCGAGCAGGGCCAAGATGACCACAATCCCGATCAAGACACTCACATCGCACCCCCGGGTTGTCGGACTTCGCAGCACCGTACCGATGCCTGAAACTACCCTACGTTGAGAGCGCGCCCAGGATCCGGCAGATGTCATACTCGTGCAGCGCAAACGTACGGTAAGGTGTCCTGCAGTATGTGGGCATCGCTGCGGCGGGCATTGAATAGACTGATGACGAGACTTTTGCATGTCGCGGCGCTGGCCGCCGTGATGGTGGGCCTGTGCGTGCCGGCGTCCGACGTCGCCGGACAGGTCAGAACAGATCGCACGGACCTGACGCAGCAACTGACCGGTGTGGTCCTCGACTTCGCCACCGGAGCACCCCTCGAGGACGTATCGCTCCGCGTCCAGGGTACCGACCAGGTCGTCCAGTCCAACGACCAGGGAGAATTCATCCTCCGGGATGCGCCAGCGGGCACCTGGACCCTCGAGGTATCCGCAGAAGGGTACGGTGCCCGCACGTACGCCATCGAGCTCGAGCCTGGTGGTTTCGCCGAGGTCGAGATCAGCCTTGCCGCGGAGGAACCGACGCCCGTCCAACCGAGCGCGGATCCAGTGGACCCGGTCCGCATGCTCGGCACGGTCGTGGACGCGGAGAGGATCGCTGGTGTGGTGGGTACCGTGCGGAATCTCGGAGAACTCATTCGACAGACGCTTCCCACCCTCCGCGTGAGAGAAGCGTCGGGTTTCGCCGGAGTCGGTCTTTGCCTCGAGTTTCGGAGTTCGAGCAGTGGTGGTCGTGGACTGGTCGTGGAAGGCAACACGGAGGAATGGCAATGCTTCCACCCTCAGGTCTTTCTCGACGGCATTCGCTCCACTGACCCTGAGTTCATCTACAGCCTGACGGCCCTCGACGACATTCGACGCATCCAGGCGATCCCGACGGCTGAAGCGGGGGCTCGGTTCGGAGCGGCGCCGTACGGGGTGATCCTCGTGGAAACGCGGTTCGTTGCCGACCGACCCTCTCCGGTGGACATCGGTGTCGGTGGAGCGAGTGGAGGCATTCCAGCAGGGGGCCCCTATGTCTCGCGATCACCCCGCGGATTCGATTGGACCCAGGACCCTGAAGGGCACAGCTTTTTCAAGGCCCTCATCGGAGCGACCGTCGGCAACGCCCTCGGGCTGGCAGCGGGAATCGCGGTAGGACGTCAGTGCGTGTTCGTCGAAGACCTCACTGAGGAAATCGCTTTTTCGTGCGGGAACGGCGGCGTGGCAGCGGCGAGCGTAGCGGCCATCACGATACCGGCGTTCGGCAGCGCGTTGGGCGCGCGGGTCGGCGGGAGTACGGACACATCGGTGGGGAAACTGGTCCCCGCCATGATCGGCGCAGGCATGGGCATCCTCCCCGGATATATCTTCTCGCTCTCCACCGTAGGTGACGGAGTCCAGACCATGAACACCGTCGGGCAGGTATTCCTGGTGGTAGGAAGCCCGATCTTCGCGACCATCGCCGACAAGGTCTATCGCTCTCTCTGGTAGAGTCCCAGGTTCAAACGGACACTCGGCGAGCCCTCCGGCGTATTTAATCGTGGAGGTGTCCGGGAGCCCGGGCATCGAGATGGCTCGGGAGGTGGCGCATGGGAAAGATGAACGCTCACGCGACGGTGCAATTCGTCGCTGCCGTGATGTTGGCGGTGGCGGCCGCTTCGGTCGCCCCCAACAGTCTGGCCGCTCAGGCGACCATTGACCTCACCGGCGTCGTCCTAGACGTCGACAGTCGCGAGGGCATCCCCGACGTCATTCTGCGAGTCCTGGGGACGGACGTCTCCGCAGCCAGC
>JBDGVT010000332.1:0-3281 GCA_039585495.1 Gemmatimonadota bacterium
GCCCGCCCTGTGTTACACGGACGTTCAACGCGTCGTCGAACGACCACGTCTCCTCCACCCAGCTCCGTCCCTGGTTGAGGCCCGCGATCGGGGCCAACTCGGGGATGTTCGAGAGGAAGAGGTTGGACGCGTCGATGACGGCCGAGCTGTCAGCCCCGAAGGCCTCGACGTCGAACCGCCGCAGCACCGGACCCTTCCGGAAGGCCGCGACCTGACTCCAGACGGCCGCCGATTCATCTGCGATGAGGTTGTACCTCTTCTCGCGCAGCAACACGTAGTTGCCGTCGCGCTCCCACTGGACGATCAACCTCGCGCCGCCGCCGAAGAACGACCCCGGGTCCTGCAGGGTCGACTCCACCTGCTTCTGAATGAGAAGCATCTCGTTGCCGAGCTCCGACGTCGGGATCTCGAAGAAGATGTCTTCGCCCACGTGATGGACGTCGAACATCCCGGACTTCGTGATCGCGTCTTCGGTAATCACCTCCGAATACTCCTGCGGGCCATCGGAGTCGCCGTTTCCTTCACCTTCGCCACCGCCCCCTCGACCTCCACCACGTTGCTGTGGAGCTGGGGCGAACGCGGGAGCCGCGGCCACCGGAGTGGAGAACGTCGGGAGGAAAAACGTGGCCGTCAGGACGACGGTGATCAGGGCACTGAGTCGACGCATGATGCGGTCTCTTCTCGAGGTGTCTGCGTACATTCGCGACCTCGTACATAGGTCGGAAGACCCCGAGGGTAGAGGCGAATCAGAAGTTCGACAAGAGCGAGCGAGCCGACGGGTGGCAGAGCTCGCGAACGACTTCCACTTCGGTGATTTCCGGCGTCGGGCGGATATGAATCGGCCCCCGCCCCGGAAGACCGGAGCGGAGGCCGAAGCACCCGCGGTTACGCGGATCGACCGTCTACATACCGTCAGCCGGCCAGCCGTTGCTGACGGCCCAGTGGATCTGCCACGACCCGTCGTCCTGTTGCTGGAGCAGGTTCATGAACCCGCCCATCGCAACGGGGTCACCCCCGTCCTTCGGGCTCTGCGCGAACCAGCCGCCGGAAATGGCCCAGCCGTCTCCGACTTCGTCCGTGCCCAGCCCGTGGATCTCGATGTTCGAAGGGTTCTCTTCCATGAGCTCCGTGAGCCGGTCGGAGATCGCGGCGCGTCCGTGCGTCGGACCACCTCGGGTGAACGACGACATCGCATCTTCCGTGTAGAAATCGGCCACCATGCTCGGATGCCCGAGGTTGAAGTGCGTCTCGAAGGCGTTCTGGAGATCGAGCATCGTCTCGTCGTCGGGCCCGGGCTCACCTTCAGGGGACGTGAACTCGAAGCCCTCGAAAGGATCGTCCGTCAGGTTTGCCAGCGCCCCGACGATCTTCCAGTCCCCGTCGATCTTCTGCAGGCGGTTCATGTACGTGCCACCGTACGAGATCGGGTCCGCTCCCTCAGGACTCAGCGACATTTCGTAGGTGCCCCAGCCGATCGCCACGTCACCGAAGATCATCTCGTCTCCGGGGGTGATCTCGATCTGCGGCGATGCGTCGGCGTTCTCTCCTAACGCTGCTTCGTGGCCTGCCGGTCCTTCTGACAGCCGCCCGTTCGCGGCCAGGAACCAGGACTCGTCCGCATAGACGCTGGCCACCATACCGGGGTGACCCATGTTGTAGTGCGTCACCCAATACTCGGCGACCTCAGCGATAGCCTGCTCGTCCGCTGACATAGCGGGCATCGAGGAAGCGTCCGGCGTGTCCGCAGAATCTCCGCCGCAGGCGCCGATCATCATTGCCGCCAGAAGAGGGGTGAGGGTGCTGATCTTCATACTTGATACCTCCGGGAGGGTCCATCCTTACGAACGGGCGCGTTCGCACCGAACCAGGTACAGTGCCCCTTGCGGCTAGGGTCCGCAATGATACGAGCGCCCGATCTCGTTCGGGGTGGTTGCCCGACGAAGCCCTGGCGCCGGAGTTTCCGGGAGGGGTGGCGGGCTCTTAGCCTGCGGCACTCCTCAGTTTCCACCCACATAGGGCGCGTGCTGAAACACCAGGTACTCGCGAACCTCGGGTAGCGTGCTGATGGCCAGGCTGGAGATGTGGCCCCCCACTCGTCTGACCGGACCGCGACCTTCGAGCCAGGGCTCGACCTCTCCGAGATCGCCAGGGGATTCGAGATCGGACTCGAGGTCCGGAAGGCGGTAGTGCATCGGTATGACGATGCGAGGGTCGAGGGCCTCGATGATCGCGGCGGTCGTTTCCTGCGACAGGATGTGATCGACCCCATCGCCCGGCATCATGAGCACGTCGACTCGCCCCAACCCGGCCACCATCTCATCGGTGAGCGGGCCATTGTCGCCGAGATGCGCAATGCGGAGCCCGCGCGCCTCGATGACCATCAGCGTATTGAGCTGCCCGAATTCCATTCCGTAGGGGTCGGCATGCTTCCCCTCCACTCCTGTCACGACGAATTCACCGAAGCTGTGGGTGCCCGGGGCGTCCACGACCGGAATCGTCTCGGACCAGGGGAAGGGCATCTCGCGGAATCGACCCGCATCGTGATCGTAGTGTGGGTGCGTGATCAGAATCACGTCCGGATCGATTCCTTCCGGCCAGTCGTAGCCGAGCCAGACTCAGGAGGAAGGAGGCGTGCGCGATGTACTCGATCTCGATCGCGCCATCCGCGGCTTCGACGAAGTCGTTCTCAGGCGCTGGCGTCCGTTCGGACGAGCAACCCGTAGCGAGCAGGAGGGCCAGGAGGGTGGTGCGGTTCGTCAATCGGCCGCGGGTCTCATTGCGCTCGGAGGCGTCACGGCTCCACCCCCTCCGAAGTGGCGCCGTTCCTGGCTTTCGGTGGCCGGGTCGCGAAACCGAATGAGGCTCGCGAGGTGTCGTTCAGTCGGCTTGCCGAGGGCCTTCGCCAATTCGGCGGTTCCCTCGTCCAGGATGTCCCCCACCTTCCGTGGGGGCATCGGCGACTTCCCATCCCGGATGGAACTCAACCGAGCCAGATGCTCGAGACCATTCATGAAACCGGGTACGGCACCAACGGCATCCGGGTCGTTGTTCAGGAGACGCCGAGAACGGGTCCCGATGTTGAGGAGCAGCCCCTCCGTGAAGTCGGGAAGGGGGTCGTCCTCTCCCACGGCGTTGAGCACACCACGAACCTCGTCGGTGTCCATCTCGCGAGGACCGCCCTGCCAGACCCATACCGCGTGTTCCACCGCGTGGAGGGCATCCCAGGCGAGCTGCTTACCTCGGTTCTGCAAGCGGCGACGCTCGAAGAACCACTCTACCAC
>JBDGVT010000333.1:0-2603 GCA_039585495.1 Gemmatimonadota bacterium
CCCCGCGACCGCGCACGCCCAACGATGGCCGTCGCGCTCACGAGGGGTGCGGGACAGACGTCGTTCACGTCGCATGGCGATGCCACGCGTTTCATGCGTGACCCCATCGCACTCGAACGACGGTGGTGGGTCGGACAGGGGTACGCCTGGAGACGCAAGAGAGCCGCCCATGCACCGGGCGGCTCTCTTGCGTCTCTCACATGGTCGGGGCGAGAGGATTTGAACCTCCGACCCCCTCGTCCCGAACGAGAGTGAAGCCCTATTCTGCCTTTGGCTGCAATAGCACGAAGTGGTGATGGGAAAGGCGTTTCTCGCCATTTGGTCGGTATGCGCGTTGCCCCACGATTGCTCCCGTTATTTGATCTGCTAGGGTCATGGTTAGGGTCAAACGCCTGCTTCTTCAGCACAACGTCCTTGGTCGGGTCGTGCAGCAGCGAGACCTTGTGCGCCAGCGTCCTGGCGGAGGGCGAGGTCGCCATGATATGCGGGTACGACGCCCTGATGAACGCTCTGCTGCGCTGCGCTGGCGTCATCGAGGGCAACTGCGTGCATTGCGGAGAAGCGATGGAACTCGAGCTCGACGGGGACGCCATCACGAAGCGGTCCACGCCGCACCATACGTTCTGACTCGGTACCGGCCCGATCGGTGCCCGGCAACCCGGTGTGCGATCACGTGCACCTGCTCCCCGACCGGGAGCACCTCGACGGATGGTTGGAGGCGAACCCCGATGAGATGGGTGTTTCGATGAGTGTCGAGGAGGCGATCGCCCTCTTCTCGGATCGTCCGATTCCACCCGCCTTCGCGCGGAAGGCGGTCGACGAGCGGCCAGTGTAGGCGCAGCGGGGATTCGCCGTGATCTTGGCGATCCTGCATCGAACCAAACCCCGCATCGAACCTATTGCACTAGGGGGCGAGCTCCTGGACTTCTCTCGAGAGCTCGCCCCTCGACTTCCCCTAGGTCGAACGACGCACCTAGACGGCCGCAGTCTTGCGGATCGCGACACGCGTGCACCCACCGTGCCGGGCCGTCGAACCGCTCAGCCGATCGTATTCAGGTGGGAGGATCTGATTGTTGTTCCCACCCAGCGGAACGCGGCCCGCGAAGTCGGCAGCCGCAACGCGGCCGTACGCCCAGTGGCCCTGACCGAAGCACTTGGCGACGGTTCCGGGACGGACACCCTCCCAGAGCTTGACGTGGGTGGTGAGCGTGCCGGTCGGAGACTCGACCGAGACCGTGTCGCCGTTCGCCAGGCCGAGCGCCAGCGCATCGACCGGATTGATCTTCAGGACGTCGTCCCAGTTTTCATCCCCCGGGTCGGCGTTCTTGTGCGCCTGATACCACGTGCAGTTCGCCGATCGCCCCTCCCGGTTGAGACGGCTTCGATGCTCGAAGAAGATGAACGGGTACCGATCCGGATCGCCTTCTCGGTAGGCCGACTCGTAGTGAGGTAGGAACGCGAGTTCGCCTCGGGCCTCGTACTTGGTGACCTCGAGCACGCGGTCGATCTCGACACCGTGCCGCTCGGCGTGGGCGGTCAATGCATCCTTGAGCGTCTCGGAGTAGAACTCGAACTTGCCGGTCTTGGTGCCGAAGTTCCCGACCTTGTTGCCGGTTTCGAAGCGGTGGCTGTTCCAGACCCCCTTGTCGACGTAGTCGTCCCACCCAGCCAGAGCGTCGCCGTACTTGCCGTGGTCGGCGTGCGCGGCGTCCCAAGCGGGTCGGGTGAGGAGCTTCACGGCGTGCAGGGAGAAACTGGAACCGTCGGTTGGGGGGGCGCCCGTTTCGGGATCGGCGTACTGCTCACGGAAGTATCTGAGGAGGTGGTCGAATCCGCGGTCCGCGAGCGCTTCGGCGAGCATCCAAGGGATGGCGGTCTCGTCCTCGCGAACGTCCCACATCGGTTCGAGCATGGGCTGCGTGAGGCTGGAGTAGCCGTAGAGGTTCTGCTTGCTCTTCAGGAAGCCCCACTTCTCGAACATCTGGTGGGCCGCCGGGAGCACGACGTCGGCGAAGTGACTCATTTCGGAGGCGTTCGTCGTGATGTGCGCGAAGAACGGCAGTTTCGCGAGCGCGCGCTCCCAACGGTCGGTACCGGAGGCCGAGTAGGCGAAGTTGCACCAGTAGCCGATAGCGACCTGGAGCGGATACGGATCGTCATCGAGGATGCCTTCGGCCGCACGATTGGTGACGACGCCACCACCGCTCTTGCCCTTGTTGAGCACGGGGAACTCCAGGGTGCCGCGTTGGTCGATCTTCGGCATTTTGGAGTTGGTCTTCGCCAGGTCGTCCTGGTAGTCGGCGAAGTCGGGGATGCTGTCGGCAACGACCTTCGTCTTCTGAACCACGCCCCCGCGGGCGTCTGTGGCGCCGACCAGGCCGTTGAGGGCGTGGGCTGCCATGGCGGTGTATCCGCCTCGCACCTGCATCGAGGCGCCGGGCGACACCCAGCTGATCGCTTGCGGGGCGGCACGGGCGAATCCGATCGCTACGCGGCGGATCTGCTCCGCGGGAACGCCGCTTATGGGCGCGGCCCATTCGGGAGTACGGTCCTTGAGCTCGGTGTTCCACCAGCGGACCACGCCGTTGGTGTGGATCTCCTCG
>JBDGVT010000334.1:0-4049 GCA_039585495.1 Gemmatimonadota bacterium
TAGCCCAGCTCCGAGAGAGTCGTTACGTCGCGGCTCATGTCGGCTGCATTAGCCGGCGACCCGATGCAAAGGCCGGCCAGGCGCACGTGATCTTCACACACGACCACGAGGCGGTCGGAGTCGGGCAGGTCGAGCGGCCGAAAGACGATCGAATCGACGAGCGTGAATGTGGCCGTGGCTGCGGTCATGCCGACCGCAAGAATCAGTACTGCCGGAATCGTGAAGCCAGGGCTACGCGCCAGCGACCGCACGGACAACCGAATGTGTCTCCATACTCCCATCATCCCATCCCCTCCCGATCTGCTGGGCTGAACTTTTCTCGCGTAGGGCTCCGACGAATGGCGACCCCGCACACGACGCCACAGAAATGCGGGACTCAGCCGGATCACCTGCTGCCAATACCACTTCCTGGCTCCGCGCACCTCGTTCTCGGAAGACCCACAACGCTCCATGAAGAGCTCGTGAAGATCACCGAGGACGCTCTCCTGAATCGCGCCGGGAGGGAGGCACAGTGAAAGAAGAGTGGTCGCAGCCGCCGGAGGCTCAGGACCCCAGCGACTCATTGGCTCCGAGCGTCGGATGCACACCGTCCCAGACCCGCATCCAGTCGCGACGAGTTCGTTCGAGCGCTTCTCGCCCGACCTCGGTCACGGTCAGATACCGTTTGCGGCGCCCTCCCCGACCTGGTTCCGGATCGGCCAGACGGGTGCTGAGCATCCCCTTCTGTTCCAGCCGATCCAGCGTTGTGTATAGCGCTCCGGTCGTGAGCTTCCTGCCTACCTGATCCGCGAGCTCACGAAGAACGCTCGCCCCGTATCCGTCGCCTCCGAGCCGGAGCACGGACCATAGGACCATCTGCTCCAGCTCACCGAGGTAGTTCTTCTTGGTCATCTTCGACGACTCCGTACTCTACTTTATAGACTTGCTGAGTCTACAATCTAGAGTTCATGTGGTCAAGGTGCGCGAAACCGCTCGCGGAACATGCCCCACAGCGCTCTCGGGCCATACCCGACGGCACGTGCACGAACCCACTTCCAGGTTAGACATGGGGAGTTCCATCGCGGACCTCCCCATCCGCTTCTTTTGGGGCTTCCCGACAGCTTCGGGACGTAAGGAGGACGCATGCTACAGTCAGTCCTCGTTCCCCTGGACGGCTCGGAGTTCAGCGAGCGGAGTCTGCCCGTCGCCCGCACGATCGCCCGCGCCACCGGGGCAGCGATGCATCTCGCGCACGTACACATACCGTATGAACCCGATCACCTGCTCTCGAATACGCAGTTCCATTTCGAGGGCCTCGACATGGACGAGTACGATTCACGACACCGGGAGAGCGAGCGGAGATACCTGACCCGCCTCGCTACTGAGTTCGCTGAGGAAGGGACGCCGACCCAGCCGGCGCTTCTGGAAGGCAGCAACGTCGCGAACGAACTCGCCAGTTACGCCGAGCGAGTCCGTCCGGACCTGATGGTCATCACCACACACGGCCACAACCCGGTGAGCCGGCTATGGCTGGGAAGCACCGCCGACGCGATGGTCCGAAGCACCCATATCCCGATTCTGGCAATTCATCCGGACCGTCCGGGCGCTGCCCCGGCCGAAGTGCTCTCCTTGAGGCGGTCCTCCCACCCGCCGTGGAATTGGCGAAGGCCACGGGTGCCAGGTTGACCTTGGGCCATTTCATATCCGTTCCGTCCATCTTCGGTGCGAGGACGAGTGGGCTCCAATCACAGAACCTCGAGCCAGTCATGCTGGCCGCGGAAGAGTATCTCGAGAGCATGGCCAGAGAGATCTCCCGTGAGGGGCTTCAAGCAGACTTCGTCGTGGAAGCCGCAGAGGATCCCTCGGAAGCGATTGCCCGCCTCGCCGGCGAGCTGGACGCGGACCTCATCGCGATAGCCACGCACGGTTACGGTGGAGTGAAGCGGGTGGTCATGGGGAGCGTCGCAGACGCGGTCCTGCGAGCGACTCCACTTCCGCTTCTGGTAATGAGGCCGAAGTACCAGGCTGAGTGACACTCCGCGCGGAGCGAAGTGGCGAAGCCGGGAGACGGACCCGAGTCGCGCCTCCGGCCCTCAGGGCCGGAGGCGCTTTTCCTTCCCTTTAACCTCCCGCGAGTACGCTCCACCCTTGCTCGAAGACGATATCGCGAGGAATCCCGAGTGCGTCGAGCATGTCCAGATTTTCCTGAAGATCCGACGGCACGAGGCCCATTTCATTCATGAGGTCGTCGACACCCTGATAGTCCCCATCACCCTGGAGCGTCAGGATTACTTCGCTCAACGCATCGACAGCGCGGGGGAACGCCTCGAAATCGACGCGATAGAGCCCCGTGTCTTCGTCGCGAGTGAACGCGCCCATCTCTTTGAAGAAATTGAAGCGTACCATGTTGGCGCGGCCATGCGCGCTCGAAGCCCCGAATCGGACCGACCGGAAGATGCCGGCCAGGAAGGTCACGTAGTGATCCTCGAGTGAGCCCTCGGTGAGTTCACCCGTCTCGAACAGCTGGCTCACCATGTAGAGCCCCACGACGTCGGCCTTGCCCTCTTCCATCGGCGAAGCATGCTCGCGGAGCGCGGTGCGCACCGTGCCATTGCCGTTGATCGTGTTCTTCACGCCCAGGCCGTGCGCCACCTCGTGGAACATCGTGTTGCCGAAGAAGGCATCGAACGTGACATGGTCGCGCTGGTCCTCCGCGATGAGCTGGACGGCGATGTGGGTCATGATCTCGTCGAACTTGGCCTGCATCGCGTTCTTGAGCTGCAGTCTACGCGTCCCCTTCGCCAACTGAACCTCCTCATCGTTCGGGAGGTTGATCGCGATCGTCTTGGAGCCTGCGTTCGCCTCACCCGCATAGAAGACGACGTCGTAGGCGTTGAGGTCCGAGTCGGTGCCCGGTGTTTCCCGTTTGTACTCCTCCGGCACCGGCAGGCCCTCCTGAAGGCTGGGCAACAGGGCGGCGAATCGGGCAAGTCGTTCGCTCCACGCGAGGTCTTTGATGAGCACATAGCCCTCATGCCCCGCCTTGTAGCCAAAGAGCTGGTCCTCGTACGTCTCGATGGGTCCGATCACCACGTCGATCGGGTTGTCCTTCATGTCCATCCACGCCATGTCGCTGGCCTGATAGTCATCGGTCTCGAGCGCGTCCGCACGCAAGGCCAGGTAGCCGGCCAGTCCTGGATCCGAGGCCAGGGCCGATGCCTCACGAAGGCGCGCCGCGGCCTCTGCGTGCTGCGTTGCGAACGCCTCGTGATAGGGCACGGCAACGAGGGAGCCATCCGCATCGCGTCGAACCAGCGTGTACAGACTCTGCAGCTCGGGAGCGTCCGCCACAGCGGCCTCGAACTCTTCGACGGTCATGTCCGCCGGATACTTCTGAGCTCCCGCCGGCTTCGCATCCACGCCAGCTACGAACGGCTCGTTTTCCCGCAGGCGATCCCAGGGTCCGTAGTTGATCTCGATGAAACGGCGGGCTGCCGGGTCCGATCCAGCTAAAGCCAAAGCCTCGTCTCTATCGCCGTAGGACTCCATCCAGAAGATGTCCTCCATAGGTTGCACGGCCTCGATAAGGAGTCGCACGACCTCACGGTCGTTGTCGCTCAGATGAGAGAGATCGGACGTCAGGCGGACGGTAGCGTACTGGTCCACGAGAGCCTGCATATCAGAGTGGTCTCCGGTGGCAGTATCATCGGACGGGGCGCACGCCCCGATGAAGAAGGACATGGCCACGGCGGCCATCGTCGCGCGTCGGGAAGACATGACGGATGCTCCGGGAGCGGGATTGTGCGACCGATTTCGAGGGCCCGGTCGCGCGGCTGCAATGCAGCTTCGTCGTGCTACAAATCTGTACACGCTGGACATTGTTCGCACCTGCCCCACCGCCGGTGCACGCGCGGGCGTCACACCCTATCATGTGCTCGACCCGTCCCCGACCGGGGCACGGAATCGGCCGCAATCGAGAGGACCCGCGTGATGACTGGGAAACACTGGACTCGGGGGGTCGTCGGCCTCGCGGCTGCGCTCCTGCTCAGCCCGGCAACGGCCTCCGCCCA
>JBDGVT010000335.1:0-3856 GCA_039585495.1 Gemmatimonadota bacterium
TGAATCGATTCATCAAGGTCGCGACCTGCTCGTGACCTGCCCCGAGAAGCTCCTCGATGAAGCGTGTATTGGGCCACCTCTGGAAGCGGGCGCTAGACCGTCTCGACAGGGCGTCCTGGGTCACGCTCGCTGTCGCGGGTGTGGTTCTCGTGATCGCCGTCGGAGCGGGGATCCTTGCCACGTACCGGACCTACGATTACGTCCAGCACGACAACGATTTCTGCACGTCATGCCACTTGATGGCCGACCCCTTCGAACGTTTCGGGGAAAGCGTGCATCAGGAGCTTTCCTGCAAGGCGTGCCATCAACCCAGGACCGTCGATCGCGCGTTGATGGGAATACGCCAGATCGTCGTGAACCCCGAGGAAATCGAAGAGCACGCAGAGGTGCCGGACTCCAGGTGCGAGCATTGTCACGTCGAGGGCGACCCCGAAATCTGGATCCTGATCAACAACTCTCGGGGCCACGAGATCCATCTGAACTCCGTAGATCCTGTCCTTCAGAATCTTCACTGCGTGGACTGCCACTCCTCAACCGTCCACGACTTCGCGACGACTGAGGAGGGGTGCGCTCGCCGAGGGTGTCACGACGAGTCCGACCTACACCTCGGGGCGATGGGCCAGATGGAGATATCGTGTGAGGCATGCCACGACTTCCGCGCTCCTCTGGGCGACCCGGAAGACGGCTCGCAGGACCCGGCGAGTTTACGACCCACGTCGGAGCAGTGTCTGTCGTGCCACGAGATGAGAGACCAGGTGGACATCGACCTGGACGGGGAGCCGCATGGCGGTGAGTGCGGCGCGTGCCACAACCCGCATACGCAGCGGAGCGCCGCAGATCCGGTGAACAGCTGTGTCGACTCGCTCTGCCATGGTGTACCGGGCTCCGTGGAAGACAATCATCACCAGTGGGAGTCCGTTCGGCTCGAGGACTGTGTGCAGTGTCACGAGGCGCACACGTTTCGCGTCGACGGGGACGACTGCGGGGCGTGCCACGCGGACGTCGGCGGCGGAGTCCCCGGGGCATGAGGCCCCGAGCCCTACGGGGACGAGTTGCCAGCCTCTTGCTGAGCCATCTGGGCCAGCGACCTCTCGGCCGCTAACGCCTCGTCGGTTCCTGGCGCGGTTTCGATCACGCCGGTCCACCATCTGCGAGCCTCTTCCGCGTCACCGAGGTTTCCATGAATCGCCCCCATGTTGAGATGCGTGAGAAGCCGTGATGGGTCGATGTTCAGCAGGACCTGATTGGCTCCGAGGGCATCCTCCCACCGTTCGAGCGCCGCGAATGCCATCGTGCGCTGGAGCCAGGCGTCTGGACTGTCCGGTGATGCCTGGATCCACTTCGATGTAACCTCGAGCGCCTGGTCCGGCTGGTGTGACGCCAGCATCAGTTCGACCAACGAAGCCAACGCAAGTGTATCGAACGGGTTGGTCGCCAGGGTGGCTTCCAGCTCACTGACTGCCTCAACAAAGGACTGGTTCACGCCGAGTGGGCCGGGGTTGGACTGCTCGGGGACTACCGTGTTCGCCGACGCCTGCTGCGTCGTTCTAGGCGGTCCCTGCGACAGGAACGCTACGATCGTCACCCCGGCGAGGAGCGCGAAGGCGGCGATCGGCCCTGCGGGACTTCCCTGATGCTTGTCATGCCTGTCCATGTAGTCTCTGCCCTGAGAAGGGTTTGGGGGCGTGTTGGGGTCGTCCACCTACGTTCTCCGGGCGAAAAGAATCAGGTGACGGTTGCTGGCGGCGCAGCATACGTATCCTGCGACCGCGGCAAATGCGGGCTGCGGCTATGACCGAGCTCGATGGGGAGTGCGATTCGGATGAGCACCGTGAAGACGAAGAGTCCGAAGGACCAGATTCCGGCGGTCACGGCGAACTCGACCCAGGTGGGCTGATACTCGACGATCTCGCCTAGCGGCGAAGGCACGAAGCCGGGTATCACCAGTCCAAGGCCCTTGTCCATCCAGATCGCCACGAAGAGTACGAGACACGCAGCGGTGCGTACGCGCGGGTCACGACGCAGCGGATGGATCATCAGGACGAACGTCGCGAGCGCGTTCAGCCCGATCGACGTCCTGATCCAGCCCACGAGCGCATCGTGGCCATGGAGTCCGAAGAACAGGTACTGGGCGTTGATACTGTGATGCGTCGGGAAGTAGAACTCCTTGAACACCTCAGATCCGATCATCATGAGGTTGATCTGAGCCGCGACGGTCGTGATCATCGCCAACTTCCTGATGGCGGCGTCCTCGATGTGGTATGGTGTGTAGCTGCGGATCATCGACAGCGTGAGAATGATGAAGGCCGGCCCGGCTGCGAAAGCGGACGCAAGGAAGCGCGGCCCCATCAACGAGCTGTTCCAGAACGGCCTCGCCGGCAATCCGGCGAGGAGAAAGGCCGTCACCATATGGATGCTCACGGCCCAGAAGACGGACAGATATACGAAGGGGACGTACTTCCTGGGATCCGGCTTCCTGTCCATGTAGTGCGAGAACAGGATGTAGAGGGGGATGCCCAGATTGAGCATCAGGTAGCCGTTCAAGACCGCAACGTCCCACGCACCGGAACGGGCTGCCCAGATCCACGATGACGAAGCAGAGGCACATCGTCAGCGCGGCGACTGCAACGCCTTCCCCGATGAGGACCGCCTTGCTGAAATCGACGTCCTTCAAGACATACGCGGGCAGAACCAGCATGACCGCGGCCGCAGCGAGCCCGACGAGGAACGTGAAGTTGGAGATGTACAGGCCCCAGCTGACATGGTCCGTCATCCCCGTGACTCCGAGGCCGTCTCGGAGCTGCAAGAAGTAGGCATACCCGCCCACGAGCATGACCAACGAAAGACCACCCATCCACAGATGGTACCTGCGCCCCCCACGGGTCGCGGCGTCCAGCGCCGACATCAAGAATGCAAGGAAGTGTTTCATGCCTGGTATCCGATCCCTCAGTCCATGTAGTACCAGAAACGGGGCTCGGTCCCGAGATCTTCCTTCAGCCGGAAGATCTGCTTGTTCTCGAGAATCCAGCGGATCTCGGACTCCGGGTCGAGAACGTTACCGAAGGTCCTCGCGCCCGTCGGACATGCTTCGGCACACGCAGGCAGGCGTCCCGCTCGCGTTCGTTGGATGCAGAACGTGCACTTCTCTACGCATCCCTTTCGCCGGAGACGATTGCCGAGATAGTGCTGGTTCGGGTTGAGGTCTTCCGCAGGCACCTCAGGCTCGGACCAGTTGAAGCGCCGCGCCCAGTACGGGCACGCGGCGATGCAGTATCGACATCCGATGCACCAATCGTAGTCGATGACCACGATCCCGTCGGGCTCCTTCCACGTGGCCGCCACCGGGCAGACCTCCACGCACGGTGGGTTCGCGCACTGGAAGCACTGCGTGCCTACGTAGAAGTGTCCTTCGCGAGGGACTTCGTGCTGGTATTCGGCGGTCGCCTCTTCGAAGTCCATTTCACCGCCCTCCATTTCGAAGATGCGGATGTACTGGATCCCGCTCGCCCGGTCCTGGTTGTTCTCCTCGAGGCATGCGGCCACGCACTCCCTATACCCCTTGCACTTCGAGATGTTGAACGCGTAGCCGAAGAGCACGTCTTCCACCGCATCGGCGCCCGAGAGGTTGATGTGCACGCCTCTCTTGAGTTGAGCGAGCCGCTCAATACGCAGGATCGCCTCCCGCTTCTCCTCTTCCGTCATGACGCGGAAGTTGCCCTTCAGCATGTCCTGGAATTCCAGAAGGAGTCGCTCTCGCTGCTCGGGATCTGGCATCACGTCGGTGCATGCGGCGGTCGCCTGCGTGCCGGCAACCAGCGTCCCCAACAGTGTGCCGAGCGCCCTGCGCCGCCCCATG
>JBDGVT010000336.1:0-2553 GCA_039585495.1 Gemmatimonadota bacterium
GTAGATGGCCGAGTGACGCTCGTACGCTTCGTAGTCGTCCCAGAACTCCTCGTCTCCCATGTGCGCGACGAGGTACTCACCGATGTCCGTGGTCGTGACCATGCTGACCAGGTTCGGGAGTCCGGCGCCCATGCTCGCGGCCTTGAAGCGGTCCGTCCGGGTTACGGCGAACGAGGTCATGTAGCCTCCGTAGCTCCAACCCATGAGGAGCAGGGAGTCCGGGTGCGCGATGCCCATGTCGATGACTTCATCGACGCCCGCCATGAGGTCGTCCATATCGCCATAGCCCCAGTCCCTCACATTCGCGAACCGGAATTCCTGCCCGTAACCCGTGCTGCCTCGAGGGTTGGGACGCAGGACAGCGTACCCTTCCTGAGCGAAGTACTGGATGCCGTAGATGGACGCGGTTCCGGTGAAGGATTGTGAGAAGACACCTGCGGGTCCGCCGTGGACATTGAGAATGAGCGGATAGCTACGGCTCGGATCGTAGTCGATGGGATAGGTGAGAAGCCCCTCGATCTCGAAGCGGCCGTCCTCCGACTGCCACGAAAGGAGCTCGGTCTTGCCGAGCGCGGGCGTTTCGACCGATGCGTGGATGTCGGTGACTGCCGTAGGCTGGAACATGCCGACCGACGAAACGTGCACGTCTACCGGGTCGTCGGTCGTCTGCCAGGTGAACGCCATCGCGTCCGCTTCAGTTGCAAACGAAGCCGCCCCCAGGACCCCACTCCCGTGCGTGAGCTGCTCCATTTCACCGCCGTCCACGGGCAGTGAAGTGAGGTGTCGCGTCGTTCCGACCGACTCGTTGAGCAACACAGACGAGCCGTCGCGGCTCCATCCCTGGAGCCCACCACTGCGGTCGTGGCTCTCCGCGAGCTTCGTGGGCGTGCCACCGGTCGCGGCGACGACATAGACGTCGGCAAGCCCAACCCGCTGAGCGCGATCGCCCGAGGAGGTGAAGGCCACCATGCGACCGTCCGGCGAGTAGACCGGACTTCCGTCCGTCCCACCGAGCGTCACGAGTGGCATCACCGCGTTGCTTCCGTCGGCGGGGACCGTCGAGATGTCCGACGCCCGAGCCCCCTCGTCCAGACGAGGATCAGCCTGGTGTGAGAAGACCAGCGTGTGACCGTCCGGTGACCAGTCGAAACCCGTCACGTGGAAGGCTCCCTCCGTGTGACGAGTGGCCTCGCCCGGTTCGGTCGAGGAAGGGTCGAAATCGACCGAATAGAGGTGGTTGTACTTGAAGTTCTGGTCGACGAAGATCGGGTCCCGCTTCTCACGCCTGCGTGCCTTTTCGTCCTCCGTGTCGGGATCTCGCATGACGTAGGCGATGCGGTCTCCCGAGTCCGACCAGCGGTAGCCGCCGACACCGGACTCGGCGTTCGTGACCGCAAATGCCTCTCCTCCGTTCACGGAGATCGCCCACACCTGATTCTGCGGTCCGTCCTCACCCACCGACCCTCCGTCACGCCGGGTCGTGAACGTCAACCATCGTCCGTCGGGAGAGAAGGAAGGACTGGTCGCGGAGTTCTCCCCGCGCGTGAACTGGACGTTGCCGGTGCCGTCCGCATTCACGAGCCAGATGTGGCTCAGGTATTCAGACTGCTCTCCCTCCACCAGCGGGACGCGGACCGTATAGGCAATGCGGCTTCCGTCGGGCGAGATCGCCGTCTGTGCGATGACGTTGAACTCGATGCTCTTCTCCGGAGTCCAGCGGAGCTCTCCGGTTTCCTGAGCGGAGAGGGGCAAGGTCGCGACGGCTGAAAGGGCCAGGGCGGCGAAGGCGGCGGACACGCGCATGTGAACCTCTTGGGTGGAGTCTGGTCGAGGCCCGAAGGTACGACCCGGGGGCCGGAGTCGATACCGTGGCCCGGCTCCCCGAAAGCTCCCGACACCCTCCCTCGACCAACTCCTGACGGCAGGGGCCCAGACGCGTATCGCATCTTCTGGGTCTATTGGCCCGGGCCCGGTTCGCGTGGCTCGGGATGAATGGGGTGCGGAACCAGAGGGGCGTCGATCATGAAGCGTCTTCTTACCGTTTTCGGCCTTGCGGCCGCCTTCGCGTTGTTGCCGGGCCTAGTCTCGGCTCAGACGTCCTCGCACTGGACTCGGCCCGAGCGATCCATTCGGCACGACATCCCTCTGACGAACATGATTCGAAGGGCCTTCGAAGCCGGGACCCGGGACTCGACCGGGACGCCTGGAGCCAACTATTGGCAGTTCGAGGTGGACTACTCGATCGATGCTCGACTCGAGCCCTCCACAGGCATGGTGACTGGACGCGAGACTGTCCAGATCATGAACCACAGCCCCGACGAGCTCGATGCGATCGTACTTCGGCTCGACCAGAACGTCTTCTCCTCCAGCGCGGTGCGTGCGCGGGCGCTCAACGACGTAACGCACGGAACGAGGGTCTCGGCGATCTCCGTGAACGGAGAGCCGATCGACCTGACGGTGATGCCTCCTCGGCGTATGCGCGGTGGACCACCGCCTCCCCCCACGACCATGAACTTCGTGACCGGGCTGAATACGACGGTGGCGCAAATCGTT
>JBDGVT010000337.1:0-2535 GCA_039585495.1 Gemmatimonadota bacterium
GGAGTTGCTCGCGAACACCCCGCGCAGCGAGGTAGCGACCGCGGCCCTCGAGGCGAACGGGGCCGTCCTGATCGCAGACACGATCGACGAAGCGCTGCGCTTCTCAGAGAGATTTGCGCCTGAGCACCTCGCTCTTCTGACCACCGACGCCCAGGACCAAGCCCGACGGGTCCGAAACGCCGGTACGGTCTTCGTCGGGCCATGGGCGTCTGTCGCCTTTGGAGACTACGTGACCGGAGCGAACCACGTACTCCCGACGGGGGGCCGGACGCGTAGCTTCTCCGGCCTCTCCACCCAGCACTTCCTGCGTTCCTTCACGGTGCAGGAAGTCGATGAGTCCGCGGCCCGAGCGATGGCCGACGACGTGCGCATCCTGGCCACGGCGGAAGGACTCCCGGCCCACGCGCTCGCCGCCGAAGCGAGAGTCCTCTCATGACACCCTTCCCTCGCCCCGACTATCAGGACGTCTCGCGCTACGATCCCGAGCGCGCTCCCGTCGCTCTGGACCTGAGCGACAACACCAATTTATGGGGTACTCACCCGGACGCCCTCGAGCGGATTCGCAGTGCGAGCGAGGACGATCTTGCCCGTTATCCCGAGCTGTATTCGCGCTCGCTTCGCATGGCTGTGGCCGAACGCTTCGATGTCACTCCAGAGTGCGTCACCACCGGGGCCGGATCCGACGATCTGCTGGACTCCGTTTTCCGCGCTGCGTGGAGTCCGAACGGGACCGTAACATACCCGGCGCCGACCTTTTCCATGGTCGAACCGTTCGCGCGGATGAACGGAATGCGCGCACGACCCGTCGACTGGGAGGCTGCGCGCGAGGAGCCCGCCCACCTGCTCGAGAACGGTCCGGACCTGATCTACGTATGCCGGCCGAACAACCCGACGGGGGAGATGCTCCCGTCCGGCTGGCTCGATCGCCTGCTGGGCGCACGGGGTGCCGACGGTCCGTTGATCGTCGTGGATGAGGCCTACGCCGACTTCGCTGGAGAGACGATGCTTGCACGGGCCCCGGCTGTCCCGCGGCTTCTGGTGACCCGGACGGCATCGAAAGCGTATGGCCTCGCCGGCATCCGGTGCGGGTTCGCCGTCGGATCTCCTGACGTCGTGCTGACCGTCGAAAAATCCAGGGGGCCCTACAAGGTGTCGCGTCTGGCTTCCGAGGCTGCCGCGGCAGCGATTCGTGATGAGAACGGCTGGATGGCCAGGACCATCGCAGCGTGCATCGATGGCCGGGGCCGCCTTTTTCAGGCACTCGCGGACCGGGGACTCGAGCCTCTGGAGTCGGCGACCAACTTCCTGCTCTTCCGAGCCCCGAGCGGCGGCGCGCGTGAGGACGCCCAGGCCCTCCGCCAGAACGGCGTGGGCGTGCGTCCGTTCGTCGATATCCCCCGGATGGGGCACGGGCTACGCGTCACCGTCGGCCCACCCGAGGCCATGGACCGTTTTCTGACCGTGCTCGACGCCACGTTCGAACACACGCCCGCCACTGGAACGGAGGCCAGATGAGAATCGCTCTGTTCGACTACGGGGCCGGTAACCTCCACTCCCTCGGCAAGGCACTGGAGGGAGCAGGAGCCGAGGTGGTGACGACGAGCGTCTGGAGTGAGGCGCTCGCCCTCGACGGGCTGGTACTGCCCGGAGTCGGGGCTTTCGGACACGCTGCCTCCCAGCTGCCGGATGATCCCAGGCCGATCCGCGACGCCCTGCACTCAGGCTACCCCTGTCTCGGCATCTGTCTCGGCATGCAGCTGCTCTTCGACACCTCTGACGAGTCGGAGGGCGGAGGGATCGGCCTCGTTCAAGGCCACGTGGCGAGACTCGAAGCCAGGATCGTCCCGCACATGGGGTGGAACGATGTGCAGACGAACTCCGACGAGCTCTTCGATGGCATCGACTCACTGGTCGCCTATTACGCCAACTCCTACGTGTGCGAACCGCGTGACCCGAGCCAGGCCATCGCCTGGTCGAGCTACGACGGGGAGCGCTTCGCCGCCGGAGTGCGGGTCGCGAAGACCTGGGGCGTACAGTTCCATCCGGAGAAGAGCTCGACGGATGGCCGCCAGATCATCACGAACTTCATCCGGGCGGCCGCCTCGTGATCGCCCTGCCAGCGGTGGACCTCCGAGGGGGGCGCTGCGTTCAACTCGTCGGCGGGCGGCCAGAAGTCGAGCGTGTGTCGCTTCCTGATCCGGTTTCGGTGGCCCGAGGCTGGCACGCTGCCGGATTCGAGAGCCTGCACGTCGTCGATCTCGACGCCGCCCTCGGGGGTGGAAGTAACGCGGCGCTGGTGCACGAGATCGCCTCGGCGGTCGATGCGAGTGTCCAGGTCGGAGGAGGGATCCGATCCGACGAGGTGGCAGATCGACTCCTCGAAGGAGGCGTGGACCGGATCGTCGTGGGCACACGCGCGCTCGACGAGCCTGATTGGCTCGCACGACTCGCGGGTCGCCACCCCGGCCGCGTAGTTCTCGCCCTCGATACGCGAGACGGTGTGATTCTCCGAAAGGGGTGGACCGAGGCGACGAG
>JBDGVT010000338.1:0-5921 GCA_039585495.1 Gemmatimonadota bacterium
GAGAACTTGAGAATGTGGCCGTCACCGGAGCCGTTCCCGCCGATCCAGATGTTGTCGTTGGGGTCGACGGTGATGCCGTGATTCGAGGCGGGCCACTCGTACTCGGGCGTGCTCTCGCCACCCCAGGCATTCATGAGGTTCCCGTCCGGATCGAACTCCAGAATCGGTGGCGCGGCGGTGCAGCATTCGCCCGTTGGCGGGACCGTGCCCGACCCCATCTCGGTCCGCTCATTCAGCGACATCGCGCCTCGGTGAATGATGTAGACATGGTCGCGTGAGTCCACGCCAACGCCGACGGCGTTTCCGAGAATCCAGTGATTCGGCAGAGGCTTCGGCCAGAAAGGGTCGACTTCGAACATCGGTGCCATCCCGTCGGCACCGACATTCTGAGCGTTGAGGTTGTCCAGAGCCTCCGACGCACAGGCGAGGGCGGTAATGGAAGCAACCAGACCGAGGCCGAGGAGCAGGGTACGCTTCTGCATCTTCGATTTCTCCGTATCGGACGACGGGGCAGGGTGCCTCGCCAAGGGGAGATAGGCTACGCGGCGGACCTGAATCCGGCAATCGCCCCTGGACGAAACGACATCGGGGCCCGAGAGTCTCCGAATGAGTCCTCTCTTCGGCGCCCTCGATCGGCGCACGGCTGCGCTCGTCGTCGCTTTGATCCTCCTGTTACCGTCCTGGCCCGAAGCGCACGAGATCCCGACCGACGTCACGGTGCAGGGGTTCGTGAAGCCCGAGGGGAACGTCCTGCGCGTCCTGTTCAGGGTCCCGCTGGGCGCACTCCGGGACTACGACTTTCCCCAGCGTGGACCAGGCTACCTGCAGATCGCCGAGTCCGATGAGCTGATTCGGGATGCATCCATGCAGTGGGTGGGTGACTACACGTCGCTTTACGAGGGGGGTGAGAACCTCGGGCCGCTCCGACTCGCAGCCATGCGGGTCTCGCTGCCGGGCGACCGTGCCTTCTCCGACTACGACAGAGCCCTCGAGAACGTGCGGTCGCCGCCCCTCCGACCAGAGACGGAGCTGGTATGGCAGCAGGCGGCGATCGATCTCCTGTTCGAGGTCCCGATCGCGAACGATCAGTCGGACTTCTCGATCGACGCGCGGGTGGGCCACCTCGGCCTGCGAACTCTCACAGTGCTCCGCTTCGTTCCGGCCGAAGGCTCCGAGCGCGTGTTCCAGTACACCGGCAACCCGGGTCTCGTCCGACTCGACCCCCGATGGCACCAGGCGGTGTGGCGGTTCGTCGTCTTCGGTTTCGAGCACATTCTCGACGGCATCGACCACCTGCTCTTTCTTCTCTGCCTGGTCGTGCCGATCAGGACTTTCATGGCGCTCGTGCCGATCGTGACCTCGTTCACATTGGCACACTCGATCACTTTGATCGCGGCGGCCATGGGGCTCGCTCCCGACGCACTCTGGTTTCCACCGTTAATCGAGACGTTGATCGCGTTGTCGATCGTGTTCATGGCCTTCGAGAACATTCTCGGGTCGAAGCTCACCAACCGCTGGATGGTCGCGTTCGGCTTCGGGCTGGTACACGGATTCGGCTTCTCGTTCGCGCTGTCGGAGTCGCTGCAGTTCGCGGGTGCCCACCTGCTGACTTCGCTGTTGTCGTTCAACATCGGTGTCGAACTCGGGCAGCTCTTCGTTCTCGCACTAACCGTCCCGGTTCTTCGCCTGCTCTTTCACAAGTGGCTACCCGAGGTGATGGGCGTAATCGCACTCTCGGCAATCCTGGCGCACACCGGGTGGCACTGGATGCTCGAGCGTGGGGGTCGGCTACTCCAGTACGACTTCACGGCGCCGGCGTTGAATGCCGCGTTCGCGGCGACGCTTCTTCGCTGGATCATGCTCGGGTTGATCATCGCCGGAGCCGCCTGGGCGCTGCGCGGCTTCTTCGGATGGCTCGCTTCGCCGAGGACCAGCGTCGATGAACAGGCCGGCCCGGTTTCGTCCGCCTAGAAGTCCTGCCAGTCGGTTTCGAGAACCTTCCGATAGACCTCGCTCTCGGTGAACAGATCCACGATGTCCTGTTCGAGCATGCCGTCTCCGGCTTCCCACCCGAGGATCTGCAGCGCCTTCTCCACGGGCATGGCCTTCTTGTAGGGGCGGTCCGAGGCGGTGAGTGCGTCGAAGATGTCGCACACCGTCATGATCCTGGTCTCGAGTGAGAGCTTGTCTCCCGTGACCCCGTCCGGGTACCCCGACCCGTCGAGCTTTTCGTGGTGCCCGCGTACGATTTCGGCAACACGCGAGAGTTCGTCGATCCAGGGGATGTTGAGCAAGAAGTCGTAGGAGTGGACCACGTGTGATTGGATCTGCTGCCGTTCGCTCTCGTCGAGTGAGCCGCGCTTGTGCTCCGCTCCGTCCTCGTCGCGGAAGGTCGTCCTGGCGATCTCGTCGAGGATCTCTGCCGCGTCCTCGTCCAGGACGCGGGGCACGTTGGCTTCCTGGATCGCCTTCCAGTACCGGTCGACTTGCTCCAGCCCCGCCTCGAGCTTTTCCGCGATAGCGGCGATGTCCGCCGTCGCGTCTTCGACCCCTTTCGCTACGATCGCCGCGGTCCGCGCGTCCGCAGCTTCGAGCTTCATGAGCCCTCGGATCTGCGCGAAGCGTCCCCTGAGCTGCGCCTCCAGGACAGGAGAGAGCTTGTTCTGCTTCACCAGAACTTCCTCGCGGACGCCGACCTTACCGAAGTCGTGCAGGAGTCCGGCGTATCTCAACTGCTTCATCTCCGCATCGGTGAAGAAGCTGTCGGCGAAAGGCCCTTCGGTCTGCTCGTTGATGAGTTGGGCGACATCGCATGTGAGTTCCGTCACTCGCACCGAGTGACCCGACGTGGTCGGGTCCCGTCGGTCGATCGCGGTGACGGCCGCCTTGATGAAGCCGGCGAAAAGGTTCTCGATGTCTTGGTAAAGGCGCCCGTTCTCGATGGCTACCGCAGCCTGCCCCGCGAGCGACGACACGATCTCGACCTCACGGTCGGTGTAGGGCAGGACCCATCGATCGGAGTCCTCGTCGGTGCGTATCTTCGCGCTCGGATCGCTCTTGCGGTTAATGAGCTGGAGCACGCCGACGACCTTGTCTTTGTGATCGATCATCGGGACCACGAGCATCGACTTGGCCCGATACCCGTGTTTCTCGTCGTAGATCTCTCGATTGAACGAGAAGGGGACGTCGTCGGGCAACTCGTACACGTCCTCGAGCACCAGCGGTTTACCGCTCGTGGCTGCGTACCCGGCGATGGAGTGCTCGTTGAGCGGGAGGCGGAACGTGGGGGAGGGGATTTCGGGCAACGTGTCCGTCTGCGAAGCGATGAAGTGCAGGAGCGGTGATCCGTCCTCGTCCTGCTCCACCAGGTACAGACTTCCCGCGTCGGATCCGGTAAGGGAACGCGCCTGGGTCAGAATGAGTGCAAAGAGTGACATCGGGTCGCGCTCGCCCTGGAGCGCCATCCCTACCTTGCTCATCTCACGGAGTGCCTTTCTCGAGCGATCGAGTTCGGCCCTCACCTCCTCGATGGTCTCTTCGGCGGCGGGCTCGCTACCCGAAATTTCTGTCATCGCATCAACTCGTCGGCCCTGTCGAATGCCTCTCTCGCCGCCTCTTCATGCCCGAGTTCTGTCAGGATCTCTCCCTTGAGCAGGTAAAGATCAGCGGTCAGGCTGTCCTGCCGCTCGACTGATTCGAGCGCCTCACGGGCATCATAAAAGAGCCCGAGGTCCCGATACGCAACGACCGTGAGAAAAAGGCCGTCGCCCATCGGGTCCAGACCGAACACCGAGATCTCCTCGAGATAGACCTCGAGTTCGAACGATTCCTCGAGACTCATGACCCGGAACTCCTGCTGTGCTACGGGTCGTCCTCCTCGGCGTCCGCCCACGAAGACGGTCCACGCGTACTCTGCGCCCCTCTCGAGCTCCCTGTCCTCGGGGAGCTCGAACATGGTGTCCGTGCCGACCTCGAAGATCTCCGGCGCGCCTCCATCCAGCCTGCGCAGCATGAGGTCATAGGTCTGGTCGGGTGTGGCGGTCCACTGGAAGGCGGGCCGAGGCGAAGCCACCAGGAGACCGTTGCGAGGGGAGACGAGAGACGAGGCACCCGGAATCGGGCGAATCATCCCCTGCCGGCCGCCGGCCGTGGCGTCCGTTGTCGCAGCCTGGGCGAGCGTACTCATGGCACGCGCGAAGATGTCGGGGTTTCCAGCCCCTCGGGGCTCAGCGACCGTCGTCCGCTCGGTGACCACTTGCTGCGAGCCCGTTCGCGTAATGAGGATCGCGCGACCGCCCGCAGCGGGCATCACGTCGTCGCCCACGAACATCTGTTCGCCGACCGAAGCCGGTGCGGGGGCACCGTCACCGTGGCGCACGGTTACGTCGCCCTGCACCCGGATCACGAGTGCGACCGGGTCCTGGGCGCCGAGAGGGCTGGCGAGCAGGGTCGCCAAGAATATGACTGCAGTCGTGAACTTCCTCATCCTTCATCTCCACTCGAAGCGGGTCCGGGAAACCGCCGGGCCATAATCCAATCTTCTACTTTTCGGTTCGCCGCACCACGAAATCCCAATCGGAGGGTGGCGGGTACGCGAGGTTGTCTTCACACCGCGACACGTAAAGCCGGCATGGCCCGTCCTCGGGGTTGGCCTTCGTACCTGCGATGAAGAGCAGTCGCGCCTCCTCCCATTCGTGGTTCTTGTACGCCTCCATTGCCTGCTCGTATAGCGCCAGCGCCTCTTCCCGATGTTGTCGAGTTCCCGAACCCGGTATTCACCCTTTCCGGCTTCCAGCGTCACCTCCGACACCATGTTGAGTGTGTCGTACGTCTTGTTCGCCGGTTCGAGCCGTGCGGCGAGGTTCACCGCGTCTCCAATGGCGGAGTAGTCGAAGCGGTCCTCACCGCCGACGTTACCCACGACGACTTCGCCCGTGTGCACGCCGATCCGGACCTTCAGGTCTTCGTGGTCGGGGTCGCCCTCGCCCCAGCGCTGGTTCAGTGCATCCATCCGGCGCTGCATGATGATGGCGGTGCGCATGGCGCGATCCGGATGATCCTCGATCTCCTTCGGCGCGTTCCAGAAGGCCATGATCGCGTCACCGATGTACTTGTCGAGGTAGCCGCCCTCGTCGAAGACGACCTGTGTCATGTCCTGCAGGTACTCGTTCAGGAGCGCGATCAGGTCCTGAGCGTCCATGTGCTCGGAGATCGTCGTGAAGCCCGACAGATCGGAGAAGAGCAGGCTGAGAGGCCTCTTCTCTCCCCCCAGCTGGAGCGCAGACGGGTCTTCCGAGATTTCGGCTACGACGTCGGGTGACAGGTACTTGCCGAACGCACCCTTGATGAAGCGTTTTTCCTTGCCCTCTACGATCGAGACGTATGCGACAGCGAGGACATAGGAAAACAGGGCCGCGAGAATCGGGGTGCCGACCGGAACCCACCTCCCCCGCCCGCCAAACTGGAAGACCTCGCCGCCGGGCACGTAGACCACGCCCGCCCAGGCCCAGAACGCGACCACGAGTATTCCGAATACGGTCACTGCTGTAGCCACGCCTCCCCAGGCCGCACCCATCCGAAACGCTATCCCCCCAGCGAGGGCTGCCACGACCAGGAGAAGGAAGAGCTTCCCGACGGGACCGAGCGGATTCACGTACTCGCCGTCGAGGATGTTCTGGAGCGCATTCGCGTGGATTTCAACGCCGTACATCCACTGGTAACTGTCGAGTGCTCCGCCAGCCTCGTCCGGCGGTGCAGGGTACCCAAAGAACGGGGTTCGGAATTTCTCTTCGGCGTGAAACCCGCTCCCGATCAGGACGATCTTGTCTTGAAACAGCTCCGGGGCCAGCATCGCCATCATCTCGACCGAGGACGACGCGGAGGCCTGGAATGTGCCGGGTGGGTCTTCCAGGGCTGTGCTG
>JBDGVT010000339.1:0-2525 GCA_039585495.1 Gemmatimonadota bacterium
GGTGTGACTGAGGTCATCCCGTTGGACGACGTATCCGGCCTGCGCGCGCGTGACTTTCACCCGGGACGAACAGTGGGTCTCGTCTTGGTACCCGCCTTCGCCATATTCGCCGTGGCCTTTGAAGCCGCATGGGGCTCTTGACGCCTAGTGCCCAGCCCTGAATAGCGAAGCGCCACCTAACGGATCGGAATTCTGCTGCCGCAGCTTCGAGTCCGCCAGCGAGCACAGCGAGCTGCCCTTACAGTCTCCGCGGACAGCAGCAATTCCTTGTTAGGAGGCCCTCCGGCTAGTAAGACGAAGCACGACCCCCAACGTTCGTCAGACCCCGACTCCTTGGCGAGGCCAGCTCTTGAGGATCTATCCCATTCTGTTCTGGATCAGCATGCTCAGCGCATGTATCTCCGATTCCGCGGAGTCCACCGCTGAGACGTCTGACACACCGGACCGGTTGGCTCTTGCACCGACCCCCCGAATGTCGTTCGGCGGCCTAGACGAACGACCGGAGTACACCTTCACTGTCGTCTCCGCCGGCTCGTTCATCGGGCAGGACAGATTCGTCATCCTGGACGCGCAGGGTTACGAACTAAAGATCTACTCTACTTCTGGCGAGCACCTACACACGTTCGGCCGTCGCGGCGAGGGACCGGGAGAGTTGGGGCGACTCCCTGAACTCCTCCCCACGTCGGACGGCACGATCCGCATCTGGGACGGGCTGCAGCAGCGCCTGACCGTCTTCGACCACGAAGGGCGGCTCCTCTTAACCGAACAACCGATGGACGGTGTGGAGATCCGTTTCGTCCAATTGGCTGGCGTCCTGTCCGACAATCGGGTGATATGGAAACAGCCGAACGAGAGCCGGGGGGGCGAGGATGCCCCGACCGGTGAGTACCGGGACACGACCTTCCTGGTGCTGAGGGGCGCGGACGGCCTCTCAGACACTTTGGCGTGGACTCGTTCTACTGAGGCATTCAGAGCCGATGTTGACGGCCAGCGACTCACGACTCCCGTGCTCTTCGGGCGCGGGGGTTTCGCTGTAGTCGGTGCAGACCGGCTGATCTACGGCGATTCCGGTGAGCCAATGCTGTGGTCAAAGAACCCCGACGGATCGGACGGACCATCCTTTTCTTGGGAGCTGGCGCGGGACCCGCTTTCAAGCCAAGAAATCGATAGCGCCCGGGTGGAGCACGCGGCGCCGTGGAGAACTAGGCAGCAAACAGGGGGACCGACCCTCGTCGCCATGGCACGCGCGCAGCTCCGACTGATCGCGTCGGCTCCCGCCCGCGAGACCCGACCTCACTTCTCGGCAGTGCACGTGAACGGGTCTGGGGACGTTCTCGTCCAGCGCGCGACTGATCTCTACTCGGGTCAGCATGAATGGGTGCTGTTTGGTCGGGACGGCACCCTTCACGGTCGGTTCTCGACGCCGCGGAACTTCCGAGTCCTGGACTTCACGTCTGGAGAGGTCCTCGGGTACACGTTGGACCAGTTCGACCTTCCAACGATCCAGATCAGTGCCTTGGGGCCCGGCTGACACGCCAGTCCGATCGAGGCCTCCTAACTGCTTTGCGTTTCTGCTGCGCAGCAAGATGGTGGGCGCGAGCAAAGCGCGCGAGGATGACGCCCGACGCGACAGCAGCAAACGCTAGTTAGACGGAAACGCACCCAGCCAAACGAGAGTGGACTATCCGACCCAACCGGGCGAAGCGAAGTCAACGTCTCGGAAGATCGGGGTCACTGGCTATCCAAGTACAGCTCGACCGCCCCAATCGCGTCGAGTACATCGTCTTCGTATTCACGAAGGAGATCGCGGTACCACAGAGTCCACATGCTGTGAATTCGACTGAGGCGTTCCGCGAGCCTTCGGACCTCAGCAGGGTCGTCGACCAGAGGGTGTCCGCCGGTCCTGTAGTTCTCCCAGCGCATCGCCTCGGTCTCGCGGAACTCGGTGAACATCTCCTCGTCGTAGAATCGGCTGTTGTATTCGAGGCGACCATAGGCTGTCTCATATAGCTGCCCAAGTTCAAGAACGAGCTCGGGCGCGTCGAGATGCGCCAACTGCCCAGCGGAGACCATCGTGGTCCAGGACGCGCGTCTCGTGAAGAGCGTCGGATTGCCTAGCACAGCTACGAGGGCGGCTCCAACGCTGTCAGCAGGATAGTCAGTTCCCTCTCTCAACCACCGGTCGAGGTTCGAATAGTGGTGACTCAGGGCTTCCTGTTCTTCGATGATTCGCACGAAGTCTGCGTGGTCCTCACGAAGCTCGCCGAGGAGTTGCCCAAGTGCCGCTTGCGCGGTCGTGCGCTCCGCTCCGGCCTGTCGGGCGTTCTCCAGGAAGACCGCAAGAAAGACCGAAGCGAGGATCAGCACGAACTCGACAGCCCACCGTACCCAGGGCCTCCTTCCTGACTCAAACGGCACGCGGCCTCCGGGGGTACGGGATTCCCAACGCACCAATCGGTCGACTCGATACCGACTCGGCGTGAGACGGCGTCGACGATACCTGCGCGTTCGGGTTTCCGTCTAAC
>JBDGVT010000340.1:0-3084 GCA_039585495.1 Gemmatimonadota bacterium
CGGCTGCGCGCGCGAATCCCGATCGGTCCGAGCGTCAGCCCGATCGACGGCAGCGCCGCCCCGGGGCTCGGTACATTGTCGGCCTGTTCAGTGGCGAACGTCGTGAAGAAGCCGTCCGAGACACCGGAGAGCTGGATACCGCCGGCCGGAATGTTGTTGATGATCTGATCGACGGTGAGATCGCTGGACAGAGCCGTCCCGACGAACGGAACGTCATCCACCTCGGCCCCGAAGACCTTGAGGAGCTCCCCGAATCTCGCGCCCGTACCGATCGTGGAGACCCCCAGCTCGTAGATTGAGAGATTCCACCCCCCTGCCCAAGCGAGGTTGGCGGGATTCAACTCGACCGCGTCCACGCCGGTAGCGAACACCATGCCGCCACCGCCCATGCCGACCGATCGGGCACCCGCAGACATCTGGGCTACAGCCCCGTTCAGGGGCACGAAGAGCGCGACGAGCGCTCCTAGAGGGGCAATTCGTCTCATTCTCTGCGCAGCCTGATGTGGGCGGTGACCGTTCCGGTCGTCGTCGAGCCATCCGAGTTCTCGAAATCGATGTCGGCCTCGACCTCGACGGTGAGCATTTCGCTCGTTCCGATGCCGCTGATGGCGTATTCCACCGCGACGTCGAATTCGGTGTCCTCCACCCCGCCGGTCTCACCAATCGTCGCGGTAACCCCGATCGTCATCACGTTACCAACGACCTGTACCGAGGTGACCGTCGGAATGGCACCAGACCCCGTGTTTACACCGCTCTGGAGCTGGTAGTTGGTGACGGCACTGTTGATCCTCGACCTGAGCTCTCCATCGATTGTGATCGAACCGGTCACCTGGGTCGGCAGCCCGAACTGGTCGAAGGCGCTGAACGTAAAGGAGTTCGTGACCGTGGGGCTGAGCAGGAAGATCTCGGACCCCATCCGATCGATCACGACATCGTCGGCCCACACACGAATCAGTCCGGACGAGAAGCACTGCCTCCCTTCCGGCGAGCATTCGGACTCGAACAGGAGCGTGCCCGGATCCGCCAGCCAGGCCCCGCTCGACCCCACAGGTGGCGGTGGCGGGAAGAAGCCACCGGACAGCGCGGTGGGATCGCCGGAAAGAAGGGCGATCGCATCAGCGGAGATCACGGCCGAAACTGGCCCCAGTTCATCGATGTCCGCCGTCAGCACGCCATTCGTCAGGTCATAGTTGCCCGGGAAGGTGGCTACCGAGCCATCCTGCCGGAGCAGAGCAACGGAGAGACGAACCTGTTCCGCCGCCGCCAACAACGCAGGATCCACAGCGAGGCTCACGGTCGCGGGCACAGCCAGCACGGTACCCACCGGCCCGATGTCGAACGCCTGCCCGACAGGTTCACCCCCGTCACCCGGGAACGTCTCCGAAACCCGCTTCGTGACCGCCACCGCAGTCGCACTGGTCAGGGAGTTCGCCGGGAACTCGAGGGAGAAGGTGGGCGGCACGCTGACGCTGCCGCCGCTAAGACCGATCGTGATCGTGGCACCATCACTTTCCGACAATTCGGCCGGAAGGATCTGGTCCGCCTGCTGGCACCCCGCCATAAAGACGGAGAGCGTGGCGGCCAGAAATAGGCGCTCAATGGGGTAGTTTTTGCGCATGATATGAAACTTGTGACCGGTTCGGACGACCTCGCAATGATTCTCTTCGGCCGCCTTATGTAAGCCCGTAGCAAGGTACATCACTGTCTTTTCCCTCGCTCGGGACGGGTTACCGCTCTGTCTTATTGCAACTCGCGGTCCAGTTGCTCCCGAACCTCGCGCCGGCGCTGGCCTTCGTGTGCCCGACGCTCGTCTTCAGGGTCGGAGAGGTCGAGCGGCGCAATGCGGCTTGGACGGTGGTTCTCGTCGATCGCCACGAAGGTCAGCACGCATGTGTTCGTTCGCCGCTTATTGCCCGTGAGCAGATTCTCCGCCTCGACGTCGACCCCGATCTCCATCGACGTCCGGCCGACGAAATTCACCCGCGCGTTGCAGGTGACGAGCTCGCCGGTGTAGATCGGCTCTACGAAATCGACCCGATCGATCGAGACGGTGACGCACGCGCCCCCGGCGTGACGCATGGCACTGACCGCCGCCGCCCGGTCCACCATCGACAGCAACTCACCACCGAACACGTGGCCGAGGTTGTTCACCTGGTGCGGCATCATGAGTTCGGAAACGACAGCGATGGACGCTTCGGGCTTCTTCGGTTCCAGCTCGTGTGTGCTCATGGTCGGCGAATACACCCGGGTCCGAGATCCGTTTCTGCCCTGGCGTCTGGCTTCTGAGTCGCTAAGCTCGCGGCCGGAAACCAGATGCACTCGGGAGGAGCGCGATGACGCACGGCCGACCCCAGGGCGGAAAGGGACAACAGATCGGGTTCTGGCTCGGCCTGGTGTTCTTCGCACTCCTCATGATCTTCCCGATCGACCCGACCAACGGACCCGCCAGCCGTCTGGCTGCGGTCGCGTTACTCATGGCAACGTGGTGGGTCACGGACGCGATCCCGCTCTTCGCTACCTACTTCAACAGCACGATCGTGCTGTTCCTCGGGGGTTTCATGATCGCGCTCACCATGGAGAGGTGGAATCTCCATCGGCGCATCGCCCTGAACATCATCCACGCGGTGGGAGGCGGTCCAGCGCGGATCATCCTCGGATTCATGATCGCAGCCGCCTTCCTCTCGATGTGGATCTCGAATACGGCGACCGCCGTGATGATGGTGCCCATCGGGCTGGCGATCGTTGCCCATCGGGCTGGCGATCGTTCTCAAGATCGAGGAAGAGTTCGGCGAAGAAGGCAGTCACGCCTTCGCTGTCGCGCTCATGCTGGGAATTGCGTACGGGAGTTCGGTCGGAGGGCTCACCACGCTCGTGGGCACGCCGCCCAACCTCTCTTTTGTGCGGATCTTCGAGATCCTCTTCCCTGAAGCTCCGACCATCGCGTTCGGCCAGTGGGTCGTCATGGCATTACCCATCGGGCTGATCATGCTGGTGATCGCCTGGCTGTTGCTGACGCGGGTCTTCTACCCGACGCCTGAGGAAATCACGGTCGAGCACGACGTCATCAACCAGGAGCGATCGCTG
>JBDGVT010000341.1:0-2500 GCA_039585495.1 Gemmatimonadota bacterium
TGTGCGGGTTCTCTCGGAGCTGACCGGGGTTATGATTACCACCAGCTTGAAATGATTCGCACGAAGATGCGCTCCGCAGACACCCACCGACCCGGCACTTGATGCGACCCACACCCAAGGACAGCGCAGGTCTCGCCCTCGTCCTGGGTACGTTCGCGCTCGTCTTCTTCCACAACGATGCGCGTCACAGGGAAACTCATCTTCCGACGACAGTCGATGCGGGTGGGGCGATCACCAGCGCCGAAACGGTTTCGACGACCGCGTTCGTCGACTTCAACGTGATCCCCATGGATGGCCCTGGCATGCTCCGCCGACAGGTGGTGCTCGTGCGTGACGGGTTCATCAGTCGGATCGGTGCCGTGGGCGTGATCGATGTCCCGACCGGCGCAAGAGTCATCGAGGGTGACGGCTCCGGGTATCTGGTGCCAGGACTGGTGGATGCGCACGTGCATCTTCGAGACGCACGGGAGGACCTGCTCCCCCTCTACCTGGCCAACGGCGTCACCACCGTGTTCAATCTCGCTGGCGATGAGCGCCACCTGGCACTGCGCGATCGTTCGCGAGATCCCGCGTTCAGTGGCCCGACCATCTTCACGGCCGGTCCGTTCGTCCATGACCGGTCTGTCGTTTCGCCCGAGGAAGCGCGCCGAGTCGTCGAAGACCAATCCCGCGCCGGGTACGACTTCATCAAGCTCCACGGCGAACTCGCGGAGGAGTCTTACGCTGCACTCACTTCCGCAGCAGCGGGGGCGGGGATCGCGGTCGTCGGGCACGCGCCCCGTAACCTCCATTACTCGGCGGTTGTCGAGCACGGCCAGGTCGGAATCGTTCATGCCGAAGAGCTGATCTACACAGGCCTCGGATCACTGACTGCCGATCAGGCGGCGGCAGCGGGCCAGACGCTCGCTTCTGCCGGCACGTGGGTGACCCCGACGATGTCGACCTTCTCGAACATCACGGTGCAGTGGGGCTCAGCTGCCGGCTTGGTGGAGAGGCTCGGGACCTCGGACGCTTCCTACCTGCCCGCCTGGCTCCGGAACGAGTGGGAGAGCTCGGACATCTACGTGGACCGCCCGGCTTCGGAGCGCGATCGGATCGGGGCCATGAACGCGTTCCACGGACAGCTGGTCCGTGCGATGGACGAAGCCGGCGTGAGAATGCTGACGGGGACGGATGCCCCGTTGGTAGGAATGGTACCGGGCTTCGCCCTGCACGACGAACTCGACGCACTGGAGGGTGCCGGTGTCGATCCAGCGACGGTCTTCGAGGCAGCGACGGCCAACGCGGGCGCCTTCGTTCGAGAGCATGTGGACGAGATGGTGAACTTCGGAACACTCGTGGTCGGTGCGAGAGCGGACGTCCTGCTGGTCGAGGGCGACCCTCGCTCCGAACTGGGTCTCCTGCGCACACCTCGCGGCGTGATGGTCCGGGGCACCTGGTACGATCGGTCGGCCTTGGAGCACATGCTGCTTCAGGTGTCAGGCAGGCGGATCGCAGACCGGCAGTAGAGGGGACCTCGACGACTCAGTCACTGGTCGGAGTGTCCGAATCTCGAGGCCGAGGGGTGCGTGTGACCTCTCCCGATCCGAGGAGGCGCTCGGTGAAATCCTGTCGCTCCTCCATCAGTTGGAGTCGGGCGTTCATGGTCTCGAGCAGATCGCGAACCTGGTGCACTTCACCTCCGAGCCCCTCGGTCCGATCCCGGACGTAGAACTCGAGTAACTCAGACACTCGCTTCGCGATCGGTCGTAGGACCGCGACTCCTCCAGCAGTCAAGATGAGCACGACCCCTACGACCATCGGTGCAATATTCTCCCAATCCATCGAGCTTTTCCTCGAAGTGGTTCGTGAACCGCTGTAGGGGCCCCTACCCCGCTAATCGTCCAGCCGTTTCATCGTCTGGCTCTTTTCGAGGGCTCCTGTATACTACTTTGCAGACCGTGACTTTTAAGTGGGGATTATCGATATGCGAAGCACAGCGCTCCTCATCCTTGCGTGCATTCTTTCGGCTGGCTGCGGCGATGCCGAGGCTTCTCCGGACGGAACCACTTTGGCCGCAATGTCGGCCGTGAGCGCAGACCTTCCCACCGTTCTCGTCTACAAGACGCCAACCTGTGGTTGCTGCAACGGATGGATCGAGCACCTCGAGGCCTCAGGCTTCACGGTTGATGCACGGAATATCAGCGACATCATGAGTGTGAAGCGCGACGGCGGTGTGCCGGTTCAGATGTCTTCTTGCCACACCGCCATCGTCGATGGTTACATCGTCGAGGGGCACGTCCCGGCCGATCAGATGAAGAGGCTTTTAGCTGAGCGCCCAGACGTTGCCGGGATCGCGGTGCCTGGAATGCCCATCGGTTCCCCGGGAATGGAAGGGGCAGGTGCGCAGCCCTATCAGGTGCTTTCCTTCACGCACGAAGGTACGGCCGCGGTCTACGCGGAAGTCGACCCGAGGTAGCCACCCGAAACGGATCCGCGAATGCGCCATCTGCCCGTCGTA
>JBDGVT010000342.1:0-5101 GCA_039585495.1 Gemmatimonadota bacterium
GTACGTGTCCGGAATCGCGAGTGTCCCCTGGAGCGGGATGCCGTCATCCGTCGTGTAGTCGAAGAGAATCCGGTGTCCCCACAGGTACTCGTCCTGCTGCGGGTTCGCGAAGGAGACCTGTGCCCGATCGGCGAAGTCGCGGTCCGTGACCCAAAGGTCCGGGAACTCCTCGAAGGTCTGCGCGGTGAAGAGATACCGGTCCACGTCTTCGGCCTTTCGCGGCGTACTGAAGCGACGGTCCTCCCAGGTGAGCTCGGTCAAGCGATCCCCGTGCAGCTCGAAGAAGCCCTCCTTCTTGGTCCACTCTCCAAAGGCCTCGAGCAGAAGGGGCTCACTCAGGTCGACGGTCTCGGCGTCCGGATCGGTCTCCACGTACCGAAGCCGGATCTCTCCGTCGGCCCCGAATCCGCCGGTGAGGTTCGTTGCCTCACTCCCGTCGAAGGGCTGTAGCCAGAGATCGTACCGGTCGTACAGGAGTACTCCGGAGCCGCCGCCTGCCCATCCGGCTACTCCGTGCGGAGGCTTATCGTTCGCGATCGCGTAATCCCACACGTCACCGTCCTTCCAGTACAGGAAGTGCTCGCTGTCGGGTGAAAGGCCCAGCGTCCGCAGATGTGCGGTCAGGATGCCGGTACGCTCTCCGGTTCGCGTGTCGATCCGGTAGTAATCGGCGACGGCAGGCTGCCAGTCCGACACATAGGCTCGACCGTCCCGCCCGATGCCCCAGCGCCCGCTCTGAGGGATCAGGACATCGCGCATATCCTCGTCCGCGAGCTGGACCAGCTCACCCTCGTCGAGGTGGAGCGCTGCCACATACGTCCGGTCACGGTCGGCGTCGAGCTGCTGCTGCTGCCGGGACTGGATCCGGTCGTCCTCCCAGTGCCAGATGTTCACGTCGGCGAGTGGGAGCCCTTCGTCGCCCCAGTCATCCAGGTCCGCCTGCTGGGCCTTGGTGCCTACGAAGAGGATCGAGGCATCACGGTTGAAGACGACCTCTGCCTTCTCGCTCAAGACCCAGTCGTCTCTCATGCCCTCGCCGTCGGCCAGGAAATCGAATCGCCTGGCGGTACTGTGGATGCCGGTGAAGGCGATGACGCGGTTCTCACGTTCGACCATGCCGTCCGGCTTGTCCCCACGCAGAACCGCGAGCGCGTCACCGTCTTCGGACCAGGTGAGGCTCGAATAGCGTTCCTTGCTGTTATCCAGGCCGACCCGCGCGCCCGTCGTCAGGTCGATGACGTAGAGGCCGTTTCCGTCTCCGCCCTCGGAGTCGACGGTGAACGCCAGACGGGTTCCGTCTTCGTCGAAGGCGAGTTCATTCACGCTTCCGATCAACTCCTCGAACCCGCGGGCCAGATTTCGAAGAATCAGGTCAGTGCCGTCGTGTTCGGCATCGCGGTCGCTCTTCCGTTTCTTGACGTAGAAGTGGCTCGAGCTCTCCGAGAAGCCGAAGTCGACGGCGTCGTCCCACATCCGGATCTCACCGGTGGTGAGGTCCATGAGGCCTGCTTGCCGAAGGACCGGATCGCCTTCTCGCTCCAGTCTTTCCACCTCGAGGAAAGCGGGGGCGACGGAGAACGCGATCCACGTGCCGTCGCGGGAGAATGTCCCTTCCGAGCCTCGGGGCACGGCGAAGTTCCCGTCTCCCACAATGGACTGAACCGAGAGCGTATCGTCTCCCCTCACGCGCGAGTACGTCCATGCGACCCAGCTGCCGTCGGCGGAAATGTCGGCACCCGAAATCGTGCGCCAGTGCTGGTAGTCGGCGATTTCGAGGGGACGCTTCGTGGTGCTCTGCGCGGCAAGGCTGCTGGCGGCTACGAGGAGCACCAGGGCAACGCGGGATAGGTCTTTCACGCCACAGCGAATCATGGAATCAAGCTCCCTGAGATGTCGTGGCAAAACCGTAGCCGAGGGAGCGGATCCTGGCCAGTACCTGGTCCGCGGTGTGTAGCCGGTGTGCCGATGGACCTAACGCTACCGCACCTCCAGGGGTCTTCATCCTCAGACCCATAACGATTGGCCCCGGAGTATCACCCATGAACCGACCTGCCTTCTTTGCGACCGCGCTCGTATTTGCGACCCTCTCGGCGGTGCCGCTGGCCGGACAGGATCTGACCGGAACCTGGGAGATTGCTTCCCAGACGCAGCGGGGAGCCCGGAACCTGACCCTCACCCTCGTACAGGACGGCGGGGGCCTCACAGGGACCGTCACATTCATCATGGGTGGGCGACGTGGTGGTGGCGGTGGAGGAGGCGGAGAACAGACCATCGAAATCACGGACGGTGAGGTCGATGGATCCTCCTTCAGCTTCGCCATGACGATCGCGCGGGGCGGGAATTCGTTCACCCAGGCGTTCAGCGGGACCTTCGAGGGAGACTCGATGGAAGGGACGATCGAGGGAGGGCGGGGGGGCGGCCAGCCCTTTACCGGCGAGCGCGGCGGCTGACGTCGGTTCGTTGCCGTGCCCTGAGGGGGGCGGCAGATTGAAGGGGGAGAGCCCACGGGCCCAGCCCATCTTTTTTCACAGTCGTAATCCGGAGGAACCCATGCGGCTCTCGGTCGCTTTCCTGGCCCTGATGCTCGTACTCGCCCCATCCGCTCAGGCGCAGAGCGGAACTCGTCAGCTCACCGTCGACGACTACGAGCGAGCCGAGCGGTTCCTCAACGCGAGCACGAATCAGCTCGTCTTCGGTGGGTCGGTACAGCCCCAATGGATGGACGACGGACGCTTCTGGTACCGCAACACGGTTCCGGGCGGCAACGAGTTCGTCCTGGTGGACCCGGCATCCGGGCAGAAGGGACCGGCGTTCGATCACGAGCGAAGCTGCGGTGGGGGCCAACTTCACCGCCCTCGAAATGCCGATTTCCGATCTGATCCTTCGCGAAAGCGGGATCGGTGTCGAACTCGATGGAGATCGGATGGTCCGATGCGACCTGACGCGGTACGCGTGCCGGGCGGCACCACCGCAGGACGTCCCGGCGGGCCCTCCGGGCATCGCTTCGCCGGACGGACGACAGGTCGCGTTCATCCGTGCGCACAACCTCTGGGTGCGTGACCAGGAAAGTGGCGCAGAGACTCAGCTGACGACGGACGGGATCGAGGACTTCGGATACGGCACGAACAACGCCGGGTGGACTCGCCGTCCGACTCCGGTGCTCAAGTGGTCGCCCGACTCCAGGAAGATCGCCACGTTCCAGCACGATGCCCGGGGTGTCGGGATGATGTACCTGACCTCGACCAAGGTCGGACATCCGGAACTGGACGCGTGGCGTTATCCCATGCCCGAAGACACGGTCATTTTCCGCGTCGAACGGGTGGTGCTCGACCTCGATCGGCCGACTGGAGATCATGTCCTGCGCATGGACATGGAGGCGGATCAGCACCGTTCCACGTGCAGCGATCACATCGCGTGCGGCGGTAGTCTGGGTGATCTCGAATGGAGCGCCGACGGATCCCACTTCGTCTTCGTGTCGACGTCGCGAGACCATAAGGTGGCCCGGGTGCGCATGGGTGATGCGACGACGGGTGAGGTTCGCGACATCTTCACCGAGGTCGAGGAGACCTTCTACGAGTCGCAGAGCGGCTGGCGTTATCTGTCGGCATCCAACGAGATCCTCTGGTTCTCGCAGCGTGACAACTGGGGCAACCTCTTCCTGTACGACTCACGCACGGGTGAGCTGAAGCGGAAGGTCACCGAAGGTGATTGGAACGTTCTCGACATCCGCGAGCTCGATGAGGAAGACCGTTCCGTGACCTTCATGGGCAACGAGCGGGAGCCCGGCGATCCGTACTTCCAATACCTGTATCGGGCTGGTCTCGACAATGGCCGTGTGGAGCTCCTGACGCCGGACAGCGCCAACCACTCGGTGTCGATCTCCCCGGACGGCCAGTACTTCGTCGATTCGTACTCCACTCCGGTCATCCCGCCGGTCACGGTGCTTCGGGACCGGGATGGCTCAGCGGTGATGACCCTCGAGGAGGCGGACATTTCCAGCCTGACCGCGACGGGATGGCAGCCGCCGATGCCGTTCAGTGTGAAGGCGCGCGATGGCGAGACCGATCTACACGGGCTTCTCTTCCGACCGCTCAACTTCGATGCGAATCAGCAGTACCCGGTCGTGAATTACCTGTACCCGGGACCGCAGAGTGGCTCGGTCGGATCACGCAGCTTCCGGGCGTCCCACCGTGATCTCCAGTCGATCGCAGAGCTTGGCTTCGTCGTGATCGAGCTGGATGCGATGGGCACGCCGAACCGATCGAAGGCGTTCCATGAGGCCTACTACGGAAACATGGGCGACAACGGGTTGCCCGATCAGATGGGCGGCATCGAGCAGCTCGCCGAGCGGCACCCGTGGATCGACGCCACGAATGTCGGGATCTTCGGACACTCCGGGGGTGGCTTCGCCGCTGCCGACGCGATCATGCGGTATCCGGACTTCTACGACGTTGCGGTGTCACAGGCGGGCAACCACGACAATCGGAACTACGAGGACGACTGGGGCGAGAAGTGGCACGGGCTGCTCGAGGTGTATCCGGACGGAACGACCAACTACGACAGTCAGGCCAACCAGCTTCTCGCCGAGAATCTCAAGGGCAAGTTGCTCATCGCCCACGGCACGACGGACACCAACGTGCCGCCCTCGAACACCATGCTGGTCGTCGACGCTCTGATCGCGGCAAACAAGGACTTCGACCTGCTCATGTTGCCGAATCGTGGACACGGTTTCGGTAACGAGCCGTACATGATGAGGAGGCGGTGGGACTACTTTGTTCGGCACCTGCTCGATGCAGAACCTCCTGCCGAGTACGAAATCGGCAGGTTGGGACGTCCAATAGGGTAGGGGCGAAACGAGGCAATGCGTATGTGGCGACGACTCTTCATCTGGGCGGGCTCGATGCTCGTCATGGCGGCCTGCGCAGACGTGGGCCCGTCGGAGCCGGAGTACGCAATGGATCCGCTGGCCGAGGAGTATCTCGCCCAGGCCGTGGACATTCTCGAAACTCACTCGGTCAAGAAGCACGAGATCGAGTGGCCCGCCTTTCGCGACGCCACGTTCCGGGAAGCGGAAGGAGCTCGGAACCCAGCCGAGACGTAC
>JBDGVT010000343.1:0-3860 GCA_039585495.1 Gemmatimonadota bacterium
AGGGCGCGACCCCGGTCTCGATCGTGATCGCCCGCCCCTGATCGGGTCGGCGACCATCATGACGCTCACTCATTTCAGATCCTGGATTCGTTGAACTAGATCGGTCGTCGAACGTCCCTCGACCAACGGGATCAATACGACACGGCCACCGGCCGCCTCCACGGTCTCTCGACCTTCGACGCCCTCGAGGTCGTAGTCGCCTCCCTTCACGAGGACATCGGGACGCAACGCGGCGATGAGACCGCCGGGCGTATCCTCGTCGAAGAGACAGACTCCGTCTACCGCCTCGAGCGCCGCGAGCGTCAGCGCACGATCCGTCTCGGTGTTCACTGGTCGCCCCGGGCCCTTGTTCAATCGTCGAGCCGAGGCGTCCGTGTTCACACCGACGACGAGCATGTCCCCAAGCGACCGCGCGGCCGCGAGATAGCTCGCATGACCCCAATGCAGGAGGTCGAATACACCGTTGGTGAAGACGACGACACCGTCGCGCGGCGCACCGAATCTTTCGAGACATGCGTCCCGATCGAGCAGCTTGTCCGCCGAGGAGCGCATCGACTTCAGACTCGGGCCGGCATCACGAGATGGATACCTCGGTCGGCCAGCTGTTTCGCCACGGCACCGCCGAGAGCCTCTGGCTCGTCGAGCGGTCCGGTCAGGTCGGAGCGCACCAGGCGCTGACCGTCGCCGCTCACGGCTGCGGCCCACAGCCGGATGGATCCGCCGGACGGCTGTGCGAGCGACCCGAGAGCTGCATCCGCCTCCGCTTCGAGCGCATCGAGGAGCGCCAGTTCGGCCCGCATGGCGGTCCGCGTCGGCAGATGGTCCAGCGCGGTTGCTTCCGCGATCGGATGCCGAGCGACGAGTGCCAGCACACCCTGCCCCGGTTCCGGCAACCACGATTTCGGATCGAGGGATTCAGTGATCTTGTCCACGAGGCCCGCATCACGCGCCTCGAGCGCGCTCAGAATCGATGCGTCCATCGCGGCCTCGGGAGATATGAGGTCCTCCAGGCAAGACTGGACCGGTTCCAGATCGGGGCGATGCGCACGCAGGAACGCCTCACGCCTTCGACCCACGACGCCAACCCTCATCCCAGCCGGCAAGTCGTTCAGGTTCGACGCGGTCGCCGTCTGGACAACGAGGACGTCTCGGTAGCTCTCTCTGGGTAGAACCGCGACCGTCGTCAGGCCATCCGCTGCACTCCCCCGCAGCGCCCGAATACCCACAAGCGCCAGATCGAGCAGCCCGTCGCGTACCTCCTGGAGGGGGTCACGGCCGTCTTCGTGTTCCTGGCTTTCGCCACCGACGAACTCCACATCGACGTCTGCCGCGACCAATCGATCGAGCACGTCGGACGTGCGAGAAGCGACATCGGGATGTGTTGCGAGCCTGGCAGTCACGTCGTCACCGGCACCCCGAGAGGGGGATGAGCGTCAGAGGTAGAAGAGTAGGTAGGCCGCAAGCAGAACGGCGACCCACATCACCATGCTACCCGACGGCCAGGAGCGCGCCAGGGGACCCATTCGTCCGTGCCACGAACCGATGAGCTCCATCACCGAGGACCGCACGTAGGCGTCCACGGTCGAGACTGCACCCCCGACTGTCCGCACGGCCCAGGGCCCCAGCTTCCGGTACAGGACCTCAGCGTCGATGTGAACGGCCCGCTTCTCATCCGGATACACACCTGTCTTCATGAGCGTGATGAAGCCGAGCGCCCCGAAACACAGCAGTTGGAGCTGCACGAGGACGTGCCGCACGTCGTAGGGGTGGTAGTCCATTTCCATCGGCAACAGCGTGTAGAACTGAGCCGGAAACACACCGATCAGAACGCACAGAACAGCCCCGATCGACATCGCGACGAGCATGTTCTTGGGTGGCTCCTTCGTGCGGATGCCCGAGTCATGCGCAAAGAAGGAGAAGAACGGAATCTTGATACCCGCATGCTCGAGCACGCCCGCAGATGCGAACAGCATGAACAGCCAGACGATGTAGTGATGCTCCTCGATTGCCGCGACCATGATCATCGACTTGGTCACGAAGGCGCTGAAGAGCGGAAACGCCGAGATCGCGGACGCGCCGACGATGCACAGGCCGGCCGTGAACGGCATGGTCTTGTAGAGACCACCCAGATCCGTGCCCTTCGTGCGACCCGTCATGGTCAGCACAGCCCCCATGGACATGAACAGGAGGCCCTTGAAGATGACGTCGGCAAACGCGTGGGCGACCGCCCCGTTGATGGCCATCCCGGTCCCGATGCCGATGCCCGCCACCATGAATCCGATCTGGTTGATCATCGAGTACCCGAGGACACGGCGCAGGTCGTTCTCGAGCACGGCGTAGAAGATCGGGAAGAAGGTCATCGCCGTCCCGATCAAGATGAGCGGATCGGCTCCCGCAAAACTCCGCGCGAGTGCATAGACCGCCACCTTCGTCGTGAACGCACTGAGGAAGACCGTGCCCGTCGGCGTGCTCTCCGGATAAGCCTCGGTGATCCAGTTGTGCGCGAGCGGGAAGCCGGCCTTGATTCCGAACGCAATCAACAGGATCCAACCCGCCGCCCCCGTGCCTTCGAGGCCGACGTGCCCGAACTCGATGGAGCCGGTCTCGTGCGCCAGCATCAGGGCCCCTGAAAGGAGCAGCACGCCGGACACGACGTGGATGATCAGGTACCTGAAGCCAGTCGCGTAGGATCGCTCCGAACCTCGTGCCCATATCAGGAAGGTCGAGGTGAGGGCGAGTAGCTCCCAGAACACGAAGAGCGTGATGAAGTCGCCCGCGAATACGGCACCCAGTGCGCTTCCCGCGTACAGCATCGCCGATACGTGCTGGAGTCCGGCCTGTGCGTTGCCGACGATATCGTCCTCGCCGACGTCGCTCGCCACGGACCCATCCGGGGTGCCATCCCCGAGGTGCAGCGCGTAGAGGAATCCGAGGAATGCCGCCAGATGGAACAGGTATCCGAAGAGCAGGCTCAGCTTGTCGGCCCGGTACGGCGTCAGTGTGTAGCCGAGCAGGTCCAGCTGGAGGTGTACACCGGGCTCCACGCCGAACCAGAGGTTGAGCCCTCCGATGAGCGGAATCGCGAGCACCAGGGCCTTTCGGACCCGACCCTTCGTGAAGGCGACCGCGATCGCCCCGACGAAGAAGAGGACGAAGGGAGGCAGGCTACTCAGCATCACCGGAGCCTCCCTCGTAGTAGTCCTCCGAGCGGATCAACAACGTCCGCATCGGCTTGGCGAGCAGCACCAGGAACCAGAAGGACAGGAAGCCGTAGACCGGGTAGACGAAGAAGCGCATGCGCTCTTCGAGCGGATGCGGATGCGCGTTCTCCGTGCCCAGTAAAACGATCTCCGCCAGGAAGAGCGCCCCGCAGATCACGTAGAAGATCATGAACAGGCGCTTCACGAGGTCCGGCTTGTCCATCCAGCCGATGGGTTCCTTCACCTCGTGGTGCCCCCCGTGATCCTGGCTCACGGCGTACCTCCCGAGACGACCATGGTCATGAGCCCGTACCACAGATCGGGCCAGAAGAAGAATCCCAGCGTGGCCGTCGCCGTGACACCCATCGCGATGAGCGAAGGCAGCGGTGCCTCCTTGATGCCCTCACCGTGATGTGCGTCCTCGGGAGGGGCGAAGAAGAACGCCTTCACAGGTACCTCGAGGAGGTAGTACAGGCCGAGCAAGGAGCTCAGCATGAGCACCGCGAGCAACCCCACCTGTCCCGATTCGAGCGTTCCCATGCCGAGGAACCATTTGGACCACGATCCGCCCGCGGGGGGAAGTCCGATGATGCTCAGCGAACCCACGAAGAAGGCGCCGAAGGTGAACGGCATCGTACGCCCGAGGCCGTGCATGCGGCT
>JBDGVT010000344.1:0-2443 GCA_039585495.1 Gemmatimonadota bacterium
TTCTCGGATCACTCCTCGACGCTCGAGGCCCATCCTGGTTGCGGGCCAGGACGTCATCTTCCGGATCGCTTCTTCCAGGCTGAGTGTCCCCGTATCGCGGACGTACCGTGACAGGATGCGAGGGAACGTTCCATAGCTGCGCGGATGAGGGAGTCCGAGCACGTCTGTCACGCCTGCGGCCAGTGCTGCTCCGGCGTCACTCCCGATGCTGGTCCACGGGCGTTGGAGGGCCCACTGGACGTCCTCTTCGCTCATCATGTGGTAGATCGCCATCACCCGGCCCGAGCCCTCGGCCACGAGATCCCAAGCGGCATCCGCCGGGTCCTTCCCCAATTGCTCGGCAATGGCCGTGATGTTCTGCCCCTCGAAGCGCGCATTCTCCTCATTTCGGGCGTTCACCAGGACAACGCCGTCCCACCCGCCTGCGGCCTCGATGATGTTCCACCAACCTTCGTAACCCGTTTCGAGCTGCTCCTTCAGCTGCTCTCGAATCTCAGGGCGGGCGATCCTGGCCTTCACCGAGTCCATACCGCCGTCGAAGACCCAGCTCGGGATGGTTGCTTCCAATCCGGTGCCACCCGCCGTGTAGGGGTACATGTCTGCCGCAACGTCGACGCCCCTTTCTCTCGCGGCCTCGATCTCGACCGCAGCCTCCTGAATGATGCGACCCCAACCGGGTTCGAAAGCGCCCTTGTAGTGGAAGATCTCCACGCGCATCCCAGCGCGTTCGCCGACCTCGATCGCCTCGGCGACCGCCCCGACGAGTCCCTCGCCCTCGTCTCGGATGTGACTGGCATAGATCCCACCGTACGCGGCGGCGGCGCTGCCAACGGCGACCAGTTCGTCGGTCGTGGCGAAAGAGGACGGCGGGTAGATGAGCGCCGTGGTCATGCCCATCACCCCCTGGCGCATCGCCTTCGCCATGATCTCCCGCATCTCTTGCAGCTCATCGTCGGTCGGCGCCCGAGCAGAGTTCCCGACGACCGCGGTTCGAGCCTGCGTCTCCGAGAAGTAGGTCCCGAAGTTCATCGAGATCCCCTGCTCTTCGAGTCGACGGAAATAGCTGTCGATCGAATCGACCGGGACCGGGGTCCCGCCCTCGCCGCCAATGGCAGACGTGACACCCATGCGGAGCTTGTTCTCGGCGAGACCGTTACGCGGCAGCACCGACCCGGACTGGTCCATCATGTCGATGAAGCCCGGGGACACGTAGAGCCCGCTCGCGTCGATCTCTCTCCGACCTTCGCCTTCCACTCTCCCGATTCGGACGATCCGTCCCGCTCGGACCGCGACGTCGGCGAGGATCCAGGGGTTCCCTGCTCCGTCGAGCACCCGACCATTCCGGATGACTACGTCGTACAGGGCGGGCTCGGACACCTGCGCGCCAATTTGGGACGGCAGGAAGACCAGTAGTATCAGCAGGAGGCTGGAACGGATCATGAGCGAAGTCTCGGGGATCGCCGGGTGTCAGGACCTGCGAGGATCCCATGGTGAGTGGGGTGGGTCAAGGCGTACCGAAACTACAGCGGGGCGTCGTTTGCCGTTTCCGAGGAGACAGACCTATTGTCGCGTCCATGACTCAGACTTCCGCGTTCCGCCGATACCTCCTTCCCGGGTTCCTCTTTCAGTCCGTCGTGATCGCGGGCGGATACGGAACGGGGCGCGAACTCGTCGAGTTCTTCCTGACGTTGGGCCCGATGGGAGGTCTCCTCGGCATCGCGATGGCGACACTGGTCTTCAGCGCGGTGGCGATGGCTACCTTCGAGCTCGCCCGGATGTGGCAGGCGTTCGACTACCGTCACTTCTTCCAGGGTCTCCTCGGCCGCGGTTGGTGGCTCTTCGAGGCCTGTTATGTCGGCCTCATCCTGATCGTGCTCGCGGTGGTGGCGGCGGCGTCGGGCGAGATCATGAGGGACACCTTCGGCCTCAACTACTGGATCGGGGTCCTCGCGGTGATGATCGCGGTTGGCGGCCTGGTCTTCGGGGGCAACGAAGCGATCGAGCGGTTTTTCACGGCGTGGTCGTTCGTGCTCTATGCGATCTATGTCGTCTTCTTCGCGTGGTGCTTCCAGTCGCTCGGCGGGGACATCGTCGCGAATCTCGGTGCTGAACCGGCCGGGACCGGATGGGCGTGGGCCGGTCTCCGGTACGCCGGCTACAACCTGGCCGTGATCCCGCCTGTCCTGGCAGCGTTGCGTCTCCATGAGACCCGACAGGAAACGCTGGTTGCCGGTGCGCTGACGGGCCCCATCGCCATGATCCCGGCGGCGCTGTTCTACCTGCCGATGGTCGGCATGTACCCACAGATCGTAGATGCCGCCGTGCCCTCGACGGTCCTGCTGGAAGCCCTCGGTTCACGGTCCTTCCAGATCGCTTTCCAGGTCGTCCTGTTCGGCACCCTGATCGAGACGGGCGCGGGGCTCATCCACGCAATCAACGAGCG
>JBDGVT010000345.1:0-2440 GCA_039585495.1 Gemmatimonadota bacterium
GCGCTCAATCAAGCCAAGGACGGCCGCATGCACATCCTTCGCAAGATGGTCACCGCCCTCGCCAGCCCGCGTGACACGGTTTCGCCGTGGGCGCCGCGCCTGGTGCAGGTCAAGATCAGCAACGACAAGATCGGCGCGCTGATCGGACCGGGCGGCAAGAACATCCGCCGGATCCAGGAAGAGACCCTCACCAAGATCGACATCGACGACCAGGCGGGTACCGCCACCGTCGCCGGCGGTCCGGGGTCCGACGTGGATCGCGCGGTCAAGGAAGTGCGCGCCTGCACCGAAGAAGTGGAAGTGGGCAAGATCTATTCGGGCGAGGTGGTTTCGGTCAAGGACTTCGGCGCGTTCGTCGCCGTGCTCCCGAACACCGAGGGCCTGTGCCACGTCTCCGAGCTCGCGGACACCTTCGTCAAGAATGTCGGAGACATCGTGAAGATTGGCGACGTCATCGACGTGAAGGTGTTGCAGATCGACACGCAGGGTCGAATTCGGCTCTCGAAGAAGGCGGTCGACATCGAGCGCAAGCAGAAGCAGGAAGAGGCGGTGGCGCAGTAAGCTCCGCCTTTCGATATCACCGGGCCGGCGTTTCGTTTGACCGGCCCCTTTTCGTTCTGGACCGATCTACAGGTCGAGATACAACAGTGGGAGGGATGTTATGGCCACTGGAAGCGTGAAGTGGTTCGACAACAAAAAGGGTTATGGATTCATCGTCCAGGATCCGCCGTCCGAGGACATTTTCGTCCACTATTCGGCGATCAAGGGCGACGGCTTCAAGACGCTGAAGGACGGCGAACCCGTCAACTTCGAGGTGGTTCCAGGCAAGAAGGGTCTGCAAGCGGAGAACGTTCACCGCATTGAGACTCCCGAGCTGGTGACCGCGGGCGCTTCGTAGCCGGTATCCGGCTGATCGGCCACGCGCCGGTCAACCGATTCGGTCCTCTAAGGCCCCCTCGCCGAACCCGGCGAGGGGGCCTTTCATTTTGGGTATAGTGGCGGACCGCTCGGATCGAGCGAAGAAGAGGAAGCGCACATGAGCAGTGGACACCTGGGTTTCGAGACCGTGAGACAGAGCTTTCGCATGCTGCGGGGCTACATGGACGACCTGACGAAGTCGGCCCCGGCCGATCGCAGTTCGATTGCGACACGGTTCAGTTCGTTCAACACCAAGCTGCGGCTGGTCGTCAACTGCATCGAGAAAGACGACGTGCTGCGTTATGTAGCGGCCGCGCTGCACGGCAACGGGCACGACGCGGTCCGCTGGTTCAAGGAGCTTGCCGAGGGCAAGAACACGCGCCTCGACGCGACGCCAGGGGTCGAGCTTTCCAACCGCTACCTCGCTCTGTACGAGATCAAGCGAGGCCGCATCGACCTCCGGAGCTTCGTGTCCGCGCGCTACGCGGACGAGAGCGGCTTTCCGGCTGCGTTCATCCGGTTCCGGGACGACTACATCTCGGCCTTCGAGACCGACATGGGCGCGTTCCTCGGCAGAATCGAAGGTCGACTCGCAGGGCAGGATGGCCCGTTCGACGAAGCGGTGTGGGCCACACTGCAAGTGATGGACGCCCCGCCTGCCCCGAAGAAGAAGGCAACGAAGAAGAAGGCGACCAAGAAGACCACGACGAAGAAGGCCGTCAAGAAGACGACGAAGAAGAAGGCTGCTAAGAAGTCCGCGAAGAAAACGGCCGCCAAGAAGACGGCGAAGAAGAAGGCCGCCAAGAAGACCGCTGCCAAGAAGACGGCGAAGAAGAAGAAGGCCGCCAAGAAGACCACGCGGAAGAAGTAAGCCGCGACGGCTGGCTCCTTAAAGGTCGGGACCCCGCAGATTTGAGTTCGAGAGAGCCCGTCCGGCTGGGGGAACAAGGACGGCTCTCCAGAGGCGGCGTCGAACCCGAACCTGCGGGGTACCCTGGAGGGTGCGAAGCGAGGGGCTTCTCACCGGGGTCATGGTTACAAAAGAACCCCGCGCTTCGCGTATTCGCTGTTTGTCAATGGCAAGAGCTTAGGCGGTCGGTGTCACCCGCGCGGCCCGGCGGCGTCATCCCGAGGTCACGTTTGCCACCCCGGCACGTCACTGACCCGTCATCGGCCGCGGTGGCAAATCCCAAACAGCGCAGAGCGGGACCTTGCCTTCGGGGTCCAGGGGGCTGAGCCCCTTGGTGGGGGCGAGCGAAGCGAGGTTGGGGCGCAAGCCCCACAGGAGTGAGCGCTCTTTGCTCGACGGCGCAGTCGTCGAGTGAAGAGGCAGGGCGCCTCCGGAGCGTAGCGACGCGCCCTGCCGCGAACGGTAGCGACTAGGACCTGTCTGACAAATGGGATCTCACAGTCGGATCTCTGTGCTCCTCTGATGAAGAGCTTTGCCACAGAGGACACAGAGATCACAGAGATGAAAGAGCGCGTCGAGGATTCCCAGACCGAGCAGATCATCGCTGCCGCG
>JBDGVT010000346.1:0-2429 GCA_039585495.1 Gemmatimonadota bacterium
GCCCACCTGGCTGTCCGGGCCGTATTGACGAACGAAGTACGAAGTCGCTACAAATGCGTGCGGTAGTAAGTTACCGATCCGCCTTCCAGCAGGACCGCTAGATAGCGTCCGCCCCATTTACCACGCCCTTCCGCGATAAGACGAATCATGCTGGAAAGCGGCCGTCCGTTCAAGTGGTGGAGGTGCGGGTCGGTCACCCGTGTCTCCCGTCCGGTATCCGTCCCATGGTCCGAAATCCGGACGATGGCGCTGTGAGCACAAATCCCTCTGTTCCTCGGATCCACTCGAAAACACACCCGACGCACCGGCATCATCCCGTGGGGCACAGCCTGTGCACAGCGCGGGGCCATGCCGCAGTCGAGCGACAGGCCACCTGGCGACTCGCGACCGACCGTAGTCTTCGAGCGCTATCCCGGGGCCGCGTCCGTGCCTCTTCCGCTGTCGTCCCCCTACAGGTCCAGGCGCCCCCAAGACCAACCGCTGTATCGCATTGTCCAGGCCCACCTCGAGACCTTTCTGGCCGAGCCCCTCTCCCACGGCGCGCCACCGTATCCCCGCTACGTGGAGCGCGAGTTTCGCCGCCTGCTTCTTTGCGGGATCCCCGCTCATGGCTTCTATCGGGTCCGGTGCCCAGAGTGCGGCCACGAGCGCCTCCTGGGTTTGAGCTGTGCAGGGCGGCTCTGCCCGTCGTGTTGGAGCAGACGCACCGCCGACGTCGCCGCCCATCTCGTGGACCGCGTTCTGCCCCAAGCTCCCTATAGACAGCTCGTGTTGAGCTTGCCGTACAAGCTCCGCTTCTACCTGGCGCGCGACCCACCGTTTCTCTCGGCCATGCTCGGCGGCTACCTCAAAAGCTACTTCGCCTGGCAGCGCCACCGCGGCCGCGTTGCCGGCATAGAGGGTGGCCAGACAGGCGGGATCACATTTGTACAAAAATTTGGCGGCGCCTTGAACGCTAACGTCCATTTTCACTCGGTCACACCGGATGGACTATTCGTGCCCACCTCGGCGGGCGACCTCTCCTTCGTACCCCTTGAGCCGCCCTCGGGCCAAGACGTCGCTCGCCTCGGCCGCCGCGTCTTCGGTCGGCTCACCAAGATCGCCACCCGGTACCTGGCAAGGCGCCAAGACGAGTACATCGACCCCGACGACGAGCTGGCCACCTTGCAGCACGCCCTGTCTGTCGCCCTGCGGCCGCCGGTCAGACCTCAGCCCTCCCTACCGCTCGGAGGGACCGAGCAGCCCGAGCACAGGCCACTGCAACAGGAGCTCTGCACCGCCGCCGGTGGCTTCTCCCTGCACGCCGCACGCACCGTGGAGCAGCACGATCGCGGCGGCCTCGAGGGGCTCTGTCGCTACGGTCTGCGAGCGCCGTTTTCGCAACGGAGACTCAGTGTGCTTCCAAACGGCAAGGTGCGCTACGAGCTCGCCCGGCCCTGGCCGACCCCCACCGGAGTCACCGAGCTGATCATGGAGCCGGTGCAGTTCCTCAAACGACTCGCTGTCTTGCTTCCGGTCCCGTACCAGAATCTGACGAGGTATCACGGCGTGTTCGCAAATCGCTCTCGATATCGTCCCCTGATCCCACTTCCGCCAGAGGCCAACCAGGATCACTCTCGAGACGATGACGACAACGCCAACTCTCACCCATGCCTCATCGATCCGCTGCTCGTCGACACGCTGCCCGAGCAGCAGACTGTCCTGCCTCTGGACGACCCCGATCACCCCGACTACCCCGACGACCTTGGCGACACCTTGGGGGACCGGCCCGCTGTTCGACCACGAAGGCTACCCTGGGCAGGCCTGCTCAAAAGAAGCCTCGGTGTCGATGGCCTCGAATGTCCCAAATGCAGCGCCCAAATGGTCCTTTTGGCCCTGATCACCGCACCCTCAACCGTAGCGAAGATTTTGGACCACCTCCGGCTCCCTTCCATTCCACCACCCGTCGCTCCGGCACGTTTGGGAGACCGGCAGATCCATCTGCTCGACGACGACCTCGATCAGAGTGACCCTTTCGACGATCCTTTGTGCGCATCCTACGATGACACACTCGACGCGGCTGCCTCAAGAGCCCCTCCATAGCCCGACCCGTCGACAAGCCAGTCGAGAAGCCGGCCAATCCAATCCCAAGCCGAAAGCCCGACCCTCGACCCAGACGAAGTCCGGAGTTCCCAGCATAGGTCCAACTCCGACGCAGGTACCGCTACGTCCGCAAACGCAAACCAGAACCCAATCTACGCCCCTCAGAGCTCCTCAGGCTGCCGTTCCTCACCACTTGACCCCCAACTCCCACCTCCTCATACTTGGCCAAATGCCCAAAAGTCAGCATGAAGTTCTTTATCGTCCTCAGACAGGCTACTCCCCGTCTTCACCGATCCGATCGTTCCACTGCAGGCCACCAGTAGTCACCAGGTCCTTCAGTAAACTAT
>JBDGVT010000347.1:0-2417 GCA_039585495.1 Gemmatimonadota bacterium
GGAATGGCACGGACTTAAGGGGTGTTTTCGAGGAAACTGGACATGAAAAACCCGGCGGAATGTGGTAATGCCAGGGTGTGAAAACTAACAACCCATTCCTGCCGGGAATTTCGACGAAACTTGACGGCAAAACCCGCCGCCGTCAACTCGACGATATTCGAAAACGTCTCCACGATCTTCTCGATAACTCCATCTCCGACCTGGGAACGGTCTTTTCGGAGATCCTTCCCATCGAGATGCTCCAGAAGGCGCAGCGGGACGTGCGCAGCCGGGTTTTCCCCGAAGTCGTCGTGTTCTGGGCTTGGGTCTCGCAGATGCTTGAGTCGAATTCTTCCTGCGCCGACGCCCTCACACGCGTTCAGAACTGGTATGACTCCGCCGGCCTGCCCGTCCCCGCCTTCGACACTTCGGGCTATTGCCGGGCGCGGAAGCGACTTTCCAGCGAGTTCCTCGACGTGGTCGAAGAGCACTCCCGAAAGTACTCGGAGGAGAGAATCGAGGATCATCATCTGTGGTATGGGTTCCGGCTCAAGGCAATCGACGGAACTTCGGTGAAGCTGCTCGATACTTCGGAGAATCAGGCGGGATACCCGCAGCCTTCGGGTCAAGAGAAGGGTTGTGGTTTTCCAGTCATGGGAGTGACCGGGGTGCTTGATCTTGCCACCGGCAGAATCGAGAGCCACACGCAGGGAGACTACCGTGAACACGACGCCAAGGGCCTCTACCGGCTCTGCGAACACTTCGGGAAAAACGACCTTCTCATCGCCGACCGGGCTTACGGCTCCTACGAATTGATGGCTTTGCTGCTTGCGGGAGGAACCCACAGCGTGATGCGCTTGCATCAAAAACGGGAGGGAAAAGTGGACTGGCGTCGCGGGAAGAAGCTCGGTCCGGACTCGCGCCTGGTCGTCTGGGACAAGCCGCCCTCGCCGGGCAATTGCGGGATCACCGAGGAAGAATGGGCGGCGCTACCCGACACCATGGAAGTGCGGATCGTGCGCACGCGAGGAAAGGACCGCAACGGCAGACCGAAGTGGCTGTATTTCGCGACGACTCTGACCGACGCGGAGAGCTATCCGACCGAGGAGATCGCGCTGCTCTACGCGGAGCGATGGAAGATCGAGGTGAAGTTCCGCGACATCAAGACGACGATGAAGCTGGAGATGATCCGAGTGAAGAAGCCGGAGATGGCACGCAAGTCACTGCGGATGGCGTTCATCGCCTACAATCTGGTCAAGGCTTTGCAGACGGGTGCGATCGCGGGGGAACCCTACGTCATGGACGAGATCGGATTCAAGGGCACGCTCGACGTGATCGGAGAGTTCCGGAGTCAATTCCGAGACCTGGCGCGCAAGCCACGACTTCTCGTCTCGCGGCAGGCTGCCCTTGGCGAGAGAATCCGCGAAAGGGTCCTGCTGATACGTCCCGGCAGGGTCGAACCCAGGGCGACGAAACTCAGGCCGAAACCCTACCAATACCTCACCAAACCCAGGGCTGAATTTCGGGAAATCCTGCACCGGAGCCACTACCGCGCAGCCGCTTAAGTCCGTGCCATTCGGGTCAGAGGCATCTCTGAAGGTGAGCATCGACGGGTAGTTGTCCGCCGCTAGCTCCAGAGAGTGACGGGATCGCATCGTGGGCACAAGAGTATTCTCCTGTGCAGATGTCGTCAGAATGGGTGCTTCGATCAATTCCCCTGGATTGATTGCGTGGTTCGGCCCCGCATTGGATTGGGCGCCAGGGGAACGCGTTGGGAAACAGCCGTCACGTCGTCGCTGGATTCCTCTTGGCGGAGAGTCGAACTTGGAAACCCGGGTAGCGATGTTCGGGCTTTCGCGACTCTTCAAAGCGGTGCAGGGATTGGAATGAAATCGTTCCAATCAATCACTTCTCGTCCGTCACCGTCCCGTCCGCATCGAAGGTAATGATCCGGTCGGGGCCCTTGGGTTGGTCGATCTCGACTTCGTATTGGACCTTGCCGTTGATGTAGACCATTTCGACGTCTTCGACCTTTCCCTTTTTCGTGTAGCGATTGAGGGCGGCGCGGACGGGTTCGGGGAGGTCCTTGAAGCGGATCTCCTGGACGGTCTTGCGGAGGGTGCCGTCGCCGGCGACGTAGAGCTTGGCCTCGCGGAAGCCCTTGAGGTCGATCTCGACGACGTAGAGCGTGTGGTCAGCGATACGGATCTCCTTGATCTCGTCGAGTTTTCCCCCGAGCAGGTTACGCTCGATCGTCGTCCGGACGGCGAGGGGGCACTCGTGCAACTTGATATCGTCTGCGCACAGCAATGGCGAGACCAGGGCGCAGGCAGCGCCGAGGCCAAAGCAACGAAACCAACGTGGGGCCCGCATCGTCATTGACTATTCATGACCGCATTTCTTCGGGACACGCTCAAAAGGTATGCCCGAAAATGAGG
>JBDGVT010000348.1:0-3169 GCA_039585495.1 Gemmatimonadota bacterium
GCGGCGCGTCAGTCTAACAAGCGATTGCTACAGACACGGAAAGAACGAGTAGGGAGCACTACGTGCTCGTCAGCGGGCTGGCCGTGCAGTAGAATCGCGAGACGTTAGAAAGCTTCAGTGAACGGACGTGGAGCGGGAGACGCGTGGCTGCTTGTTGGCGCAGCTAGTCGGTTAGATCCAAGACCAGCCTCACGCCGTGTTCGACTCTTGCCATGACCTTGGCCGGGAGCTTTCTGGACTTCGTGTCGAGATAGTCGCGATCCAACGTCACGATCTGCGTCGCGTTCGCTACGGAGTCCTTCGGGAGTCCCGACGCCGCGGCAGATATGAGGACGTTGCCGGGTGCGTCGAGGAGACGAACGTTCGAGCTGAGAACGAGCCCGATGACGGTTTGGAGCCGGCTACGATTGAAGGCGTCGGCCTGCAGAACGAGAATCGGACGGCGAAACCCCGGCTCCGATCCTCGTGGCTCAGCGAGCTCGGCCCACCAGACCTCACCGCGCTGAACTACCACTCACTACCCGCGATGGACGTGGCCTGGGCGCGCCGGAGCTCCGGCGGGAGCCCGCTCGCCTCCTCGGCGTAGACCTGGTCCAGTCTCTGGGTGATGTCCTGGTCCTTGAACTTGGCCAGATACTCGGCGACAGCGGTCGCGTAGAGTTCGCTCCGGGAGACACCGATCTTCTCAGCGAGTGAGTCGGCGGATTCGAACACATCGTCGGGAATAGAGATTGCAGTTTTCATGAGACTATTATACCGTAGTATGACCATGGTATGAAGCATTCTAACAAGCGATTGCTACTGACACGGAAGGCTAGTCGGGTGCACTCCGTGCTCGTCAGTGGGCAGCCCGTGCAGTAGAATCGCAATCCGTTAGATGGCCCAGGCGTTCGCCGCCGCGACCTGCGCATCGTCCTCTTTGAGCTCAGCGAAATGAGTAAGACCCGAGCGCGAGTCAAAGAAACCGTAGAGCTGATCGGTCTCTTCGGCGTTATGGCGTCGTTGATCTTCGTTGGTCTCGAGATTCGACAGAACGCGGCAGCCACGAGGGCGGCCACAGCTCAGGAGGTTACGAGCGCCTTCCGGGACCTCAACCTCGTTCTGGCGGGTGACGCGGAAATGAACCGCCTCTTAGTAGAGTTTGGCGACACCCCGGAGTTGATGTCTCCGGTCGAGCAGAACCAAATCAAGGCGTTCTGGCGAGCCGTGTTCCACATCTGGTCCAACACGTCATATCAGAATCTCAACGGGACCATCGATCCGCAGATCTACGAAGGAATGGTGAGCGAAGCGTCCGCCAGAGCAGGTTCGAGATCGGTGGCCTGGAGTTGGGAGTCCGAGCGTTTCATCTACCCTGAGTTCTTCCAGAACTTCATGGACTCACTTTTCACGGTGGCCGCTTCGGCACCGAACCTGGAACTCCTGGACAGTCTGGATCGACGCTAATGCGAATTGCATGCGGGGCGGGGCCATCTAACAAGCGATTGCTACTGTCACGGGTTGCCTGAGTGGCGGGCGGGCCACTCGCCTAACAGCTCGCGCCCCTTGTTAGGGGGCAGGCCGTGCAGCAGAATCGCGAGACGTTAGGCAGAGGGTTGACATGGGAGCAGGGCAGGACGGGACTGATACGGGCGAACCCGCCATGAAGAGGTCGCGCATGTTCAGCAGTTCGGAGGTCCGCGAGATCTTCGTGATCACTCTGGGCATCCTTCTCGCTTTTGGGGTCGACGCATGGTGGACCGCGGCTAGGGAGGAGGCTGAGCTTAGGGACCACTTAGCCGCCGTCGATGCCGAACTCGCCCAGAACATCGAGGCTCTACAGGAGATAAGGGGGGAGGCCGAGTCTGTGGTAGAGGCCAGCGTTGCCCTCCTCGGGATGGCGGGACCGGAGGCCGTCGCCGAGGATCCGAACTCAATCGCAAACTTGGTCGGGATCATGTGGTTCCCTATCTGGGCGAGCACCAGCCAGGGAGCCCTTCAGACGCTTCGGTCGTCAGGTCTGCTAGCCGAGGTCTCCGATCCTGAACTCCGCCAGTTGCTCGCCTCATGGCCTGCCCGGCTGCAGGCACTTCGGGCCACGGCCGACATTGGTGCTCGGCCACTGCAGCAGGTGATCAGTCCGCTCCTGCATCGGTACGTGTCTGAGGTGGATTTGAACCGCATTAGCGGCTTCGGAGCCCGGACCGACCTTCGAGTCCAGTATCGGGAGATAGTCGGGCCCAGCGCGTTTCCGTCCGATTACACGGGACTTCTGAGAGATCGACAGTTCGAGAGCCTGCTGGGTCAGAGGGCGGCGATCTCCATGTTGACCGCTGACCAGGCGGCGGGCATTCAGGATGAGGCCCGGCACATCCGGACGCTGCTTCGGGGCGCGTAAAGAGTGCGGAGCTCTGCCTAACAAGGAATTGCTGGGTCACGCGGTCACTCGGCTTGCACCTCGCGCCCGGTGGGGAGCATTGTAGTCGCGCAGCAGAATTCCGAAGTCGTTAGAGCGCGCAAGGACAAGGTGAGGTGAGATGCATCGGCGGATCTCGTGAAAGAAGTCACTCCAGGACGGTCGACTGTTCGAGAGGTCTTTGTCGTCGTCTTGAGTATCCTGATCGCATTCTCTCTCGACGCATGGTGGGACCGGGGAGCAGAGGTGCGGGACCTTCGCGAAGGTCTCACCACGTTGCGCGCGGAGGTGCGAGCCGACCTGTCCGCGGTTGAAGATCTGGCTTCAGACGTCCAGCGGATCGCCGCGAATATCGACTCGCTTGTGGCCTTGCTGCCCGAGCCGGCCCAGTCAGTAGCACTGCCGGATTCGCTCCTCGGAGCAACGGTTCGATGGCGGACCTCCGATGTCTCTACGAGCGTCTTCGAGACCCTGATCGCATCGGGGAGTCTACACCTGATCCGTGACGAAGAGTTGAGTCGGATGATCACCGGCTTCCCCGCGTTCTTGGCGGATGTACAAGAGGACGAAGGCCTCGGCCGAGACTACGTCGAATACGTCCTGAGCCCGTTGTTAGCGGAAGCTGGGCTGGCGACCACGGCCTACGCCAACCGGGGCCGTCCGGGAGGCTCCGGGGTGCTGCGGATCACACCTCCGCCCGCGCTGACTGGAATGCTGGCCGCCCGTCGAGTGCACTTGGGGTTCAGTGAGACAGGCCTCGAGTCGATCCAATCC
>JBDGVT010000349.1:0-4156 GCA_039585495.1 Gemmatimonadota bacterium
GACCCATCGCACATCTTCCGCGCATGAACCGTCTCGAACCCATCCCTAGCCTGAACGCGGCGGAGTGCCGCAGGTGAGCACGCCCGCGATCGAGCGACTGAACGCAGCCTTGGCCGGCCGGTACCTCATCGAGCGAGAACTCGGCGAAGGTGGAATGGCCACGGTCTATCTCGCCGACGACATCAAGCACGAGCGGAAGGTCGCGCTCAAGGTTCTGAAGCCCGAGTTGGCCGCTGTCGTCGGCGCCGAGCGCTTCCTCGCCGAGATCAAGACGACCGCAAATCTGCAGCATCCCCACATCCTGCCGCTCTTCGACTCCGGTGAGGCGGACTCGTTCCTCTTCTACGTGATGCCATACGTGGAAGGCGAGACGCTTCGGGAGAGGATCGACCGCGAGAGACAACTTCCGGTGGATGAAGCGCTCGGCATCGCGACAGCCGTGGCGGGCGCCCTTCATGTGGCGCACGAACAGGGCGTCGTCCACCGAGACATCAAGCCGGGCAATATCCTCATGAGTCGTGGGCAGCCGCTCGTCGCGGACTTCGGCATCGCGCTGGCGGTGAGCGCGGGCGGTGGAGGTCGCCTCACGGAGACGGGGCTCTCGCTCGGCACCCCGTACTACATGTCCCCGGAACAGGCCACGGGAGACCAGGCCGTGGGGCCCGCGAGCGACACGTTCGCCCTGGCGTGCGTCCTTTACGAGATGCTGGTCGGAGAACCCCCGTATCCTGGGAGTACGGCACAGGCTGTGCTGGGCAAGATCATCCAGGGCCTTCCGGTGTCGGCGACGGCCATCCGACAGTCGGTCCCGGCCAACGTGGACGCGGCGATCGGGAAGGCGCTCGAGAAACTGCCCGCCGATCGCTTCACGAGTGCTCAGTCCTTCGCCCGAGCGCTGGCCGATCCGAGTTTCCGCCATGGTGTCAGCGACGAGGCCGGAGTCGGTGCAGGTATCGCAGCCGGGGCCGGCAACCGCTTGAGCCTCATCCTCGCTGCGCTCCTCCTCTTCACCGGATCGACCCTCGCCTGGTCGCTCCGCCGGCCCGACGCGCAACTGCCCGTGGCCCGCTACGCGGTCGCCCTTCCGGCCGATCAGGCGATGGGACTCGGGACCGGGGGAGGGATCGCACTGAGCCCGGACGGGCGTTGGTTCGTCTACGTCGGCACGACCGGAGACTCCCGGACGCAACTGCTCCTTCGGCGGCGGGATCAGCTCACGGCGACGCCCTTGCCCGGCACGGAAGGGGCCGCGCATCCCACCGTCTCACCCGACGGCTCGAAGATCGCGTACACGACCGGCTCGTTGAATCATCAGCGGCGGCTCATGGTGGTTTCGGTGAACGGCGGCCCACCTCTCCTGGTGGAGGATTCGCTCGTCGATGGCAATGCAGCGTGGGGGCCGGACGGTTACATCTACTACGACGGGTTCCTCGAGGGCGACGGCATCGCCCGGGTTCGCGAAGGGGGTGGTACCCCTGAGCCGGTTACGATGCCGAGAAGCCGGGGCGACAGCTGGCACGATGATCCGCATCCGCTTCCCAATGGCAAGGGGATCCTGTTCAGCGCGCGCCGCGATGACGCTAGTGGGGGGTTCGACGTAGCGGTCGCGGACCTCGAGACCGGGGGCTACGAGATCCTCGTTCCAGGTGGACGCGCTCCGATTTACTCCCGGACAGGGCATCTCGTGTATGTGAGTGAAGAAGGGTCGCTTGTCGCGGTACCGTTCGACGAGGATCGGTTGGCGCTGACCGGAGACGCCGTAGCCTTGGCCGGAGGCGTGACGACCGGCGGACCCCGTCTCACGTTGGCAGATGACGGCACGCTCCTATACGTGGCTGGGGAAGGGGGTGGAGCGGGCGAACGACAGCTCGATATCGTCGATGCGCTGGGAAACACAGAGCGCATGACGCTCGCTCCGAGACCGCTGAGATACCTGACGTGGTCGCCGGATGGTGAGACCGTCGCCTTTGTGAGTAGCGGCCAGGTCTTCCTATTCAACTGAGTAGCGGCCAGGTCTTCCTATTCAACACGACCCTGGGGTCGACGCCTTCACCGGTGACCTTCGATGGGCTCAACTTCGGCCCCGTCTTCTCGCCGGACGGCCGCCGAATCGCCTTCGGCTCGCTGCGCGCAGGCTCCAACGGGGGGGATGTCTTCGTCAAGGAGCTGACCGACGACTCACCTCCCCGATCGCTCGGGGCGCTGGCCGGAAACAACCTTCCGACCCATTGGCCTTCGGAAGACGTGTTGGTCGGCCTAACGACGGACGCCCAAGGATCGCCCGGTGACCTCTGGTGGGCCGACCTATCGGACCCGGACAGTGCCCGTGTGTACGACTACTTGGTTTCGGAAGCCGATCTCCGGGCGATCCAGGTCTCACCCGATGGGACCCTGGCCGTCTATGAATCCGGCGAGTCCGGCATCCGCGAGGTCTACATCCGATCCTTCCCCGAACCTGGGCAGCAGACGCTCGTCTCCGAAGGTGTAGGGATCGCACCGGCTTGGTCACCGGACGGAAACACGATCTACTATGTTCGACCCGATGAGGGAGTCTCGACGATCATGGCGGCGCGAATGCGTCGAAATCCGGTCCCAACGGTGGTGGCGCGTGAGGAGGTCGTTTCCGGACCGTACGTCGGTCTCGCGCTCCACCCCGACGGCGACCGTTGGATCGTCGCACGAGGTGCTAGCGTCAGCGACGACGGAGAAGTCAGCACGCGATTGATTCTCGTCCAGAACTTCTTCGAGGTGCTCCGGGAGCGAGTGCCGAATTGAAACGCCCGAGCCGCGGCACGGGGTGAGCCAGCATGATGGGTGAAGAGCCGACCCCCAAAACCCCGTCGGATCAGCCCGATGGGTCGCGCGGTGAGCCAACTTCAAGCCGTCGCCCGATCTTCGTGTGGGGTGAGCGCCTCGTCACAGTCGCGATTCTCGTCTTCGTGTTCTACCGGCTCGGTCCTCAACTCGGCGCGCTGACCGGCGTCGGCCCCGACCTGGGACGGTCCCCGGAGTACGCGTTCACGTCTCTGGACGGTAGGGAGGTCAGCTCGACCGACCTTCGTGGGAGCGTCGTGGTCCTCAACTTCTGGGCCACGTGGTGTGGGCCCTGCAAGTTGGAGATGCCGTCCCTGCAGTCGCTCCACGAGGATCGGGCGGAGGATGGGGTCGTGGTCCTGGGGCTCTCGACGGATGTGGGCAGCGCCTCAGGGGTCGTCGCCTTCCTGACCGAACGCGGTATCGACTATCCCATCGGAAGGGCGACGAACGCCCATCGACAGGCCTTTGGTGGAATTCGGGGTATCCCCACGACCTTCATCATCGACCGGCGGGGAGTCGTCCGTCACCGCGTCGTAGGCTACTTCGCGCCGCCTGCCCTGAGGATGGCCGTGGCCCGGCTGCTCGACGAGTCACCGGAGGCCGCGTTGGGTCAGGACGCACCCAAGGACCGGGCAAGTGTCGTAGGACGGGCTCTGCCCTGACCGTCCGATTGCGGACGCCTCAGCGAACGAAAGCCGCGGGTTCGTCGTCGAAGGTGATGCTCTCCGTACCGCCCGTCGCGGAAGACGAACCGTCCAGAGCGCCCTGCAAGAGCGTCACGCTCGAATCGACCGAACCACGAAAGACGATCTGCTCGGCTCCTGATGCCTGGTTGAGGAAGAGCGTGACTCCGTTGCTCGACTCGGACGAACCGCCCTCGAGAGAGCCTCCTAACGGTCCGAGCGTCCAGGTGCCAGAGAGGGAATAGCCCTCGGCAAGAATGTCCAATCGGAGCTTGGCGACAGGACCATCGGTGACGGCGTACTCGTCCACCGAGATCCAGGCACCGCCGACCGGCGGCGCGCCGCCAGCAACGACGCTGCTTCGACACCCCGCGAGTGCGAGCACGACCGCTATGGTCCCGCCAAGTCGAAGGACCGTCCCCACGTACGATTTTGTCATACAATCAACCTGCGAGAAGCGGGTCCGCCTGTCCACGATGGCCCAATTGCCGCGGGATCCACGCGCGAATTAGGTTGCGTCGCTCGTTTGACCCTCCCTGGACAAGTGCCCATGCCCAAGAGAATAACTCTGCTCGCCGTCGCCTTACTCTCCGCCCTCGTCTCTGTAGCCTGGATCTCGGCCCCGGTGCCGCAGGAGGCCATCGCAGGCACTTGGA
>JBDGVT010000350.1:0-2357 GCA_039585495.1 Gemmatimonadota bacterium
GATGCTGATCGGGTGATCGTTCAACAGATCGAGGCCGAGATCACCCCCTGCCCCAATTGTCACCGTACCTGTATTCCCGTTGTAGTCGTCCAGGAAGCCCTGACCGTCGTGGCACCCGAGGCAGAGGACCGAGGTCCCGTTCGGATTGCTCGCCACGGACGCGTCGAGCTGATACCCGGTGTACATCAGGTAGGTATTGTTGATGGTGTCGGCCATCGCGTGACCCCAGAGGGGCGCGAAATCGGTCGGGACCGTCGAGCCGTGAGGCATGTGGCACACGCTGCACACCTCACCGTCGTTCGTCCAAGCGGAACCGTTGGCGGTGAAGTCGTGCCCGGAGCCTGGCCACGCTTGTTGGGCCGAGCCAGGCGCCGTCGTCAGCCCCAGCATTGCGACCCCGAGTAATCCGAACGTCCGTCGCTTCATGGGTGTCTCTTCCCTCGGCCCAAAGGGCCTCTGTAGTGCCACGAAGTACAGGGAGGGTTCGTCGGGGTACAGGAGCTCGGAGCGCGTCGTCTCGCCGTGGGACTCTATCCGCATCCGCCAGTGGGGAGGTTCACCACAAACGGCGAACTTTCGAACGGTCCGCCGCCCTGCCTGTCACCGACCCCCTAACGGCCGAGGATAAACGCCCACCCTAGGCCCCAGAAAAAGAACGACGGCGGGTAGGCGGCGATTGTGGGCGCGTCAGGGCTACTGGGAGTCGATTTGGGAGCCCCCCCGGGGGGGATTCTCCGACTCACCTCGATGGTGGGGGACCCCCCGCTCGGATAACGGGCTGGAAATTCCTGAGAGTCTTGCCTTCCGCGAAGAAGCCCACGGGATCTTGAGCCCCTAGTTGGGCACGAGGCGCGTCAGTTCCTTAGCAAAGTTCAGGACAACTATCGGCAAGGGCTGCGCTACGGAGACGCGCTTCAAGAAGATGAACCCACGACCCATCGGGTCGACGTCAAACTCACTGAGGTCGCGGCCCGCAAGGTCAAGGACAGCCTCCGTCGAGGCTACGCCCCCCTCCCCAAGACCAACGGTGGTGGACATCAGATAACGCCCCTTAGAAGAGTACGTCATTCGACGTACAGATCACGTGCGCAGACCCACGCTAGGTTCGGGTTGTAAGTAGCCCGTTCACTGGCCGCGGGGATGAGGCAGTTCGTAGACCGAACACCTCGGCCTCCCGCAGCCGCCGCGCGATGGTCGCGTGGGATACTCCTGCCCGAGGAGCGAAAGGACCATGGGTAAGGAAGATCGTGGAACTGGTGTTTCGTGGATCGCTCTCGCGGCACTGTGCGTTTACACAGCCGCCTGCTACGGAACCGTACTAGGTCCCGATGAATCGTGCCTGGGCGGCCCGTCTTCAGGTATTCCGACGTTCGAAGACCCCGGGTTTCGGGAAATCGTGTGGGAGGCCTCAGCCGGTGCGGTGACTTGTGAGGGGCTACTGGACGTGACCGTCCTGAATGCCGAGGAGCGTGGAATCTGGAGCTTGGCGGGCATCCAAAACCTCCTACACCTGCGCGAAGCTCGCTTGGACTGGAACGACATCGGTGATCTCCGCCCTCTCTCAGACTTGAGTCACCTCCAGATCCTCAGCCTCAAATCTCAGGGCGGTGGCGCCGGCCCCATTGGGTACAGCAACCTCGTCGATCTAAGTGGTTTGGAGGGGCTCTCGGAACTGAGTGATCTCGATCTCTCCCAGAACCCCATCACTGACATCGGTCCCCTGAGCAGCCTCCGGAGCCTTCAAACCTTGAATCTCAGAGACACTCCGATAACGGATCTCGAACCCTTGAGCGGATTGTCGACTCTGGTGACCATCGACCTGCTGAACGGCGAGGTCGAAGACCTGGCCCCACTCGGGGAGTTGCAGCAACTCGAACGCCTCGATTTGTCCAACAATGAAGTCAAAGACGTTGGTACCCTGCGGCAACTCACCGCGCTCTCATACCTGGGCCTCGACGGCAACCGATATCTCACGGACCTCCAACCTCTGATCGAGAACCGTGGGCTCGGCGCGGGCGACACTGTTGACGTATACACGACGCCAATTCCGTGTAGCCAGGTAGATGAGCTTCGAGCGAAGGGTGTCCACGTCTACTCGCCCTGCTTAGTCGTCGACCGTGAAGCTCCTGCCTTGATCACGTTGAGCCAGGACTCGATATCGCTTATCTCGCTGGGCGACACCGTTCGACTCGAGGCGACTGTGTACAATGCTGACGGTCGAGCGATCGAGGGCGCCGCGATCACCTGGGGATCGTCCGACTCCACCGTCGCGATGGTCTCCTCGGAGGGCCTCGTCGAGGCGACTGCAAACGGCGCCGCTTCGATCACGGCGAGGCATGGTTCCCTGTCGGCAACAG
>JBDGVT010000351.1:0-2345 GCA_039585495.1 Gemmatimonadota bacterium
GCGGAGGCGCTTCCTAACAAGCAATTGCTGCTGTCCGCGCAGGCTTCGTGGTGAAGTCTGGTAACGCCTGCGGTTTGTGCGCGGGCCGGTGCGGCAGCAGAATTGCGAGACGTTAGAACGACTCCAACCTCACTGCCCTGATCCATGAGACGAGCTGGCCTTCCGAAGTTTCTCACTGAGTTCACCGTGATCGTGGTCGGCGTCTTCGTAGCTCTAGCGGGAGAGTCCTGGTACCAGGGGTGGTCAGAGGGGCGGGGCCTTGAGGGCTACCTTGATCGTCTTGAGGTGGACCTCGAAGCCGACTCCACGACGTTCGAATTCATCCTCGGCGTGTTGGACTCCAAGGACGATGCGCTAGCCAGGACGTCCCTGGTTGCGGCGGGGGCGGCTGAGCCGGACAGCGCTTTCTTTCGGCGCTTCCCAGTCACCACCGCAATGGGGTTCCAAACCCCCGGAACCCAGCGGGCGACGTATGACGACATGCTAGCCACTGGGAATCTGAGGCTGATCGACGACGCCGTCCTCCGTTCTCGAATCGTGGCGTATTACAATGAGATTGAGGCGCAGTGGGATCGTATTGTTCAAAGGCGCACGGGGTACTCCCAGATGGTCTATCGCTTAAACCCGTCGTCATGGGATGAGGGAGTACCGGTCAGCGTTAGCGACCGTATGCACCTGCAAGCAGTCGACTCGATCAGGACCTTCCGCTTCATGAATCTCTTGGGAGCCGAGCGCAGGCTTTCGTCATTTCAGAGGGACCGGGCCCGGGACGCTCTCACTCGAGTGACGGAACTCCTGGCGGAGCTGCGGATCGTGCGCGCGTCGTTCTAACAAGCGATTGCTACTGACACGGAAGTAGCAGTAGGGAACACTTCGTGCTCGTCAGCGGGCTGGCCGTGCAGTAGAATCGCGAGACGTTAGAAAGAGGAGTCAGGCGGCAGGTATGAATCGACCGAGACACGTTCTTGAATACGTGATCGTCCTAGTCCTGTTGCTGGGTGGGTGTGACCGTCCCGACGACTCCGCGGCGGACGGAGGGGTAGTGACCCAGGTCGACTCGACGGGTGTGTACCCCGTGGTCAGGAACTCTGGACGAGCGCCGGGATGGACGATCTCCTCGGTTGGCTCTGTGGGCAGCTTGGGGCTCGGCGGCGAGCCGGCTCCCGACGAGTTTGGGCGCGTGTCGAGCGTGGCTCCGGGTCCGGATGAGACCGTCTGGGTCGCCGACCAAATGAACGATCGGATCAAGGTCTTCCTCCCGGACGGCTCGCTCCAGTTCGAGGTGGGCGGTGAGGGGCAGGGCCCCGGTGAATACAGTGCGATCTACTCCGTGGCGTGGGTCGCGAATCGACTCCTTGTCCTCGACCTCGGAAACGGACGCATCGGGGAGCTGTCGGCATCGGGCGAATGGCTGGGGACGCGGCGAGCTCCGGGCCGACTGTCGGGATCTCCAGCGATGCTCCGGTTCTACCCAGTGAGCGACACCTCGGTGGTTCAGTGGTCGCTTGAGACAATGGAGGGAGCCGCAGTGAGGGTCTGGGTCCAGCACGGACTCGAGGGAGTAGTGCAGACGTGGCCTCAACTCGAGTGGGATCCGCCTGAAGAGACCACCGTTGTATGCGACCGACCCGACGGCGCCATTTCCTTCTTCTCCATCCCATTCTCCGGCCAGGTGCTAAGGCATCCTGCACGTTCCGGAGAGAGCTACGCGGCGTGGTCCGCTGACTATCGTTTCGCGTTGCTAGGCCCGAGCGGGGACACAATCAGAGTTGTGGAGCGAGAGTGGCCATCTGTTCCCGTAACCGACGAGGCTTGGGCCGAGGAGACTGCCGAGTTCTCAGAGTTCCGCTCGGACTGGCCCGGAGCCGATTGCACACCGCGGGGAATGCGGAGGCCAGCTACACAGGCGCCGCTCCGGAATCTGCTGGTGGACACCGAGGGCAGGGTGTGGGCTGAGGCTGTGAATCCCGCCGGACCCGTATGGGAGATCTTTGACGCAGAAGGGCGTTTAATTGGATCGTTGCCCGGGTTCGCCTACGACGATCGGGTCGCTCCAGCGATTCGAGGTGACCGCCTGGCATGGGCCGATACGGACTCCCTCGGTGTCCAACGTGTTCACTGGGGCCGCGTTACCGTACCGTCCTCTTTCTAACAAGCGATTGCTACTGACACGGGTTGCCGGGTAGGTAGCGGGCCACTCGCCTACAGCTCGCGCCCCTTGTTAGCGGACAGGCCGTGCAGCAGAATCGCGAGACGTTAGATGGCCTCGCCGAGGGGGAATGATAGGCGACTCTCGCCTTCGTAACGTTGAGCGGACTAGCACCGGAGGGCGTCTGTGAATCTGG
>JBDGVT010000352.1:0-2516 GCA_039585495.1 Gemmatimonadota bacterium
CAGCAGACCTGGGAGGCACAGGCCGGCGAGACGGAGAAGCTCAAGGGCTCTCTCCGCCAGCTGAATGACAAGATCGAGGAGGCCAAGCGCAAGCGGAATCTCCTGGTCGCCAAGCAGAAGCGTGCTCAGGCACAACGGCGCATCCACGAGACCATGTCCGGTCTGTCCGACACGTCGGCCTTCGAGGCCTTCAACCGGATGGCGGACAAGATCGAGGAGGAGGAGCGCCAGAGCGTCGCTCAAGCCGAAGTCACGGCCGAGCTGGGTGGGGACACGCTCGAGCACGAGTTCCTGCGACTCGAAGCGGGTCCTGGCGGAGCCGACGTGGAAGATCAGCTGCTGGCGCTCAAGGCCGACATGGGCTTGATCGCGGCGCCGGATGCCACGGAGGAGCCGAAGCAGCTCGAAGCGGGAGACGATGCGGCCCCGGTCGAGGTTGCCGCGGAGCCCGCCGTGCAGGATGCACAGGTCGAGGAGGTCTCGGAGGCTGAAGCGGAGTCGATTCCCGAGGCGCAGCTTCTTTCGGAGTTCGACAAGTTGGAGGGGAAGCAGGCGGAGAGCTGAGGCGGGGCGCTCTGTTGGGGGGACGCCGAAGGCACCCCCGCGACTCGGCGCTCGCTTTGCTCGCTGCGGACGCTGCGCGTCCGATCCTCGCTGCGTGGGCGCCTTCGGCGTCCCACAGCCGGGGCGTCAGGCCTACGTCCTCGCGTGATTCACGGGGGGATGGTGGTAGGGGGAGGTCCTTTTGGGGGCCTCCCCTTTCTTCTTTCGGTGCGGAGCGCATCTTTTTTTCGCTGGTGGGCGGCGACTCACGACTACAGGGACTGACGAAATGAGCACGGTGTTTTTGAACGGCGAGTTCATGCCGAAGGAAGAAGCGAAGATCTCGGTCGAGGACCGGGGCTTCCTGCTCGGGGACGGTCTCTACGAAGTGACTCCGTTCTACGAGGGCGTTCCCTTCGGAATGGATCGGCACTTCGCGCGACTCGAGCGAGGGCTGGAGTGGATGCGGATCTCGTACGACGTGTCGTCTCTCGAAGAGATGCACCGGGCTTTGATCACGAAGAACGGATTGGACTCCGCCGATCGTTCGATGGTCTACATGCAGATCACGCGGGGCGTCGCTCCTCGTACGCACTATTTCCCGGAAGGCGAGGTGACGCCGACGGTTTACGCCATGGCCAAAGCATGGAGTCGGCCAGCCGACGACGTTTGGGAGCGGGGCTTTCGGGCCGTGACCGTTCCGGACCGTCGCTGGAGTCGGGTCGACGTGAAGACGATCTGCCTGCTTCCGAACGCGATGGCCTTCCAGGCCGCCCGTGACGTTGGCGCGGACGACGCGATTCTGGTTCGAGACGGCGTTGCGATCGAGGGAGCCCACCAGAACTTCTGGGCCGTGATCGGAGGCGTAGCCGTAACCCACCCGAAGACCGGGTACATCCTGCCCGGCATCACCCGGAGCGTGGTGCTCGAAGAGGCTGCGGCGATAGGCATCCCGTTCGAAGAGCGACCGATTCAGGTGGAGGAACTGGCTTTGGCGGAGGAGGTCTTCTTCACAGGCACGACGGGAGAGGTCAGGCCGGTCGTGGAGGTCGACGGCAGCCCCGTCGGGGGCGGCGCGGTTGGCCCGGTAACGCGCCGACTGTCCGAGGCATTTCTGGCGCGGGTCGACGCAACGAAGGAGGCCGCGGGGGCGGTCGCTCCGTGATCTCGGCGCGGTGGGGCTTCACGGCCCTCACCTTGCTGCTGGTCGTGGGGGCATGCGCCCGACTCGGTCCGGGCGTCGAGGGCATCGTGGATCTCAACCCGCAGGGTGCCGACGAGCTCCGACTCACCTACCTGGGAACCGGTGGGTGGATCTTCGAGCATGGCGACGACGTCGTGCTGGCCGCACCGCTCTTCTCGAACCCGAGCTTTCTGCGGACGGGGCTCGGACCGATCGAGGCAGACACGCTCCGCATCGATGAGGAGATGTCTGCGTACGACGTTCGAGACGCGCTCGCCATCATCACGGGCCATGCGCATTACGACCATCTGATGGACGTGCCGCGCGTGGCCCTGAAGCACGCTCCTGATGCGCGCATCGTGGGGAGCCTTACCGTCGCCAACACGCTCGGCACCTGGTCGGGAGTGGGGGGAAGGGTAGATGTCGTGAATGATTCGGCGGGCGATCAGGAGCATGCCGGGCGATGGCTCGCGTACGGTCCGACCGTTCGGATCATGCCGCTTCGATCGAGGCACGCCCCTCACTTCGACGGCTACACGTTGTATCAGGGCACGATCGACCGGCCCTTGGACGACCCTCCCGAGTGGGCGACGGATTGGGTCGATGGAGAGACCTTCTCTACTACCAGGACGCGGTCGTCGCACCTCCCTTCGGATTCGCTCCTGACGAATTGATTGCCGAACATCCGGTCGATGTCGCCATCTTCGTCCCGGCGACGTTCGATCAGGTCGATTGGCATCCCGAGGCTTTCGTGGAGAACCTCGCGCCCCGAAGGGTCCTTCTGGGTCAT
>JBDGVT010000353.1:0-2615 GCA_039585495.1 Gemmatimonadota bacterium
TTCAGTTGGAGGCGAATCCGGATTACTATCTCGGCCGCCCGTCCATCGATCGGGTGCGGATTCAGTTCAAGACCGGAGGGCAAGGTCAGGCTGGAACCATGGAGTTGTTGGCGGGGAACGTGGATCTGCTCGGTGGGCTGTCCCCTATCCAGGCCGGTCTACTGGCCCAGGAGAGCGGCTTCAACTCCTATTACGTGTATCAGGCGATGGCGGTCTGGCTCATCTGGAACTTCACGGACCCTCGGTTCTCTGACTTGCGGGTTCGGCAGGCGCTCGCACACGCAACCAATCGAGCGGAACTCCAGCAGGTCCTGGCCTTTCCGGCCGGCGTTCCAGTCACCGACGGGGTCTTTTCAACGTGTGACCCTCAGGACATTCAGACTCCCGAGCCCTACGCCCACGATCCGGAACGCGCGCGAAGATTGCTAGCCGAGGCCGGTTGGACGGACAGCGACGGCGATGGCACGCTCGACCAGGACGGTGCGCCCTTCTCGTTCACGCTTTCGCTCCATGCCGACAACACCACCGCGGCGGTCTTCGTGCAGGATCAGCTACGGAGGATCGGCATCGACATGCAGCTCCAGACACTCGACCGGAGTGCCGTTAATGCCCGTTTTCAAGCGGGAGACTTCGAGGCGATCATTCCCGCGGTTGCGAACCCCGAACTGAGGGCCGTCGAGGCAGACTCTCCTCTCGGCGTACTCGATGGGGAGCTGGCTCAGTCGGTCGCAACACTCCGCGACATCCCCGACATCGATCAGCGCATGGAGTCCTGGAGTGTCGTGGGAGAGCGTTACAAGGACCTGGCACCGGCTCTGTTCCTGCACTCGCGGGTGACCGTCCTCGTGGCGGACGAAGGCATCGCTGGCATCGGTGAGCCCGGCACGATTGTCCGGCGCATGTCGTGGCGTCACGCGTTTGGTGGACTCCCGCATCTGACGGTTCGCAACTCAGGAGGTCGACCATAAGCGGTGTGCCCAGCGCCCGACTTCACCGGGCTCTCGCCCGAGTCTCCCTTCTTCTGCTGACCATGGCATTGGCCCAGTGCTCTCGAGAGGGAGCGGTGGAGCGGGACCCTTCGACGCTGACGATCCACGTGGCTGACAGCGACGAACGCGCGATGGGTCCGCTTGGTCTGAAGTGGTTTCCCGTTTTCCTGGGTCTGACCGATGACCAGGACCGCACGGGTCAGCCACAGTCACGACTTCTCGAGCGATGGGAGCATACGCCCGACTACACGGAGTGGACCGTCCATCTCCGTGAGGGCGTACTCTGGAATGACGGCGAACCGGTAACTGCAGAGGACGTCAAGTTCAGTCTCGAGCTGTGGACCGACGAGGAAGTTCTGTATGAGAACCCTTGGTTCGACCACATCACCGTGCTCGGCACCCACTCGCTGAAGCTCACGTTCGTGGAGCCCGTCGGCGGCACTCTGTTCAGTTTCAACTGGTTGCCGATGCTACCGAAGCATCTGCTAGAGAACCTCGCACCGGAGGAGATCTTCAGTTGGCCGTTCTGGGTGCAGCCGGTCGGAAACGGGCCATTTCGGTACGTGAGACACGTTCCCCAGACGATGACGCAATTAGAAGCCAATCCCGATTACTTCGGTGAAGCGCCCAGGATTCCTCGAGTCGTGCTGCGTTATGGAGGAAACCGCCTGGTCGAGCTCCTGAGCGGGAACGTGGACGTCGTGAGCGGCCTGACGCCGCTGGACGCCGTGCAGCTCTCGTCGGACCCGCGATTTCGGATCTACCACCGGATACGCTACCCGCAGGACATTGCCATCGTCTGGAATCACCGAAACTCGTTGTTCAGCGATCCCGATGTTCGTCGAGCCCTGACCATGAGCATCGACCGCCGGGAGTTACACCGTCTGCTGAGTTATCCGGACGACCTCCCCATTTTCGATGTTCCCGCATTAGCTCGACACCATCTCCAGGGCGTGGTGCCAGCCGGGCTGCCCTTCGATCCGGCTGGCGCCGCCGCATTGCTCGAGCGGGCGGGGTGGGTGGATACCGACGGGGACGACATCCTCGAAAAGGACGGTCAGGAGTTCCGCTTCACCTTGAGCACGACAGCGAACGAGACCACGGAGGCCGTCTACCTTCAGGATCGGTTCCGACGAGCCGGAATCCGTATGGAGATCGGTACGTTTGATCGCGACGCACTGCGGGAACGCACCGATCGCGTGGTCGACTTCGACGCGGCCATCGTGTACTACAACTACATCGAGAACTTCGGGGAATTCCGGCGTTCCGGATACGAGAACGCCAACGCCAGCCGACTCCGGGACGGAGCATGGTTCACCGTAGATCCGGAGACAGCGGACCGGAATCTGTTTGCGGCTCACCGACGGGTCCGGGGCCTGCGGAACAACAGAGACCTCTTTTCGATCGTCGAGCACCTGTGGATCGATGAGGACGAGAACGGAGGAGGGCGGTGAAGGTTGGGACCAGCCCCCCTGGCAAGAGCGGTCTGACCGTAGCCCGCCAGCCAGACGAATAGGGAATCCAACACCGGTATGCCCGGCGGGCCTACCGTACGCGGACCATGCGCGCCGTCTCGGACTCCAGCGACCGTCGGCTCTTCGCGCCTCCGTGCGCCCCCCGGCCAAA
>JBDGVT010000354.1:0-3285 GCA_039585495.1 Gemmatimonadota bacterium
CGCGGACACGGCAAGACCTCCACGCTCCGCTCGTCGCAGCCCGTCGATCAATCCCAAGGCCTGGCGCGCGCGTGTCTGGTTGCCAGTGACAAGCGTCCTGACCAGGGTGGACGCGACATCAAGATGCGCGCTGACGAATCGCACCGCCTCGCCCCCGGGCGCACGGACAGTCGCGGCAACCGCGACCTTTCTGCCACCCTCGAGTGGAAGGTCCAGAGCGATCGGCGAGCTGAGCGGAACCGAGGAAAGGAGGGCGTTTCCCTTGTCGACGCTCGGTCGCGAGCCATTGTCGGGTCCGTTTCGCGCAGAAGGAACGTAGACGTAGGCGAGGCCACACCGGCTGGCCAAGTCGACAATGCTGGGGCCTTCTTCGGCTTCGCGTCCGTGGTCGATCGTTACCGGGATGATGCTGCCACTCTCGACAGTCGGAAGGCTCGCGTCGTAGCGCCACACCTCCTGGACCAACAGGACGAATGGGGGAGGCTCGGATGTCGGGGCCGTACAATCCAGCCCCAACTCGTCTCGCAGCATGCGATACAAGTCACCGCCGCCGACGTACGTATTCCACGAAACGACCTCGAGACCCTGACCCCTGTTCCATGCGGGGAAGCTCGGCGCAGGATCGAGTCGATACTCGGCCGGTCCGACAGTCGCGCACCACTGCGCGGCTAACCGACGATCCCGCTCTTCGGACGCGCGGAACCAGTGCACCTCGGTGGCATCGGAGGTAGTGGGCAAAGCCTCGTGCGAGATCTCGGAAGGGCAATGACCTCGAACCGGAGCAGCACGCTCCATGGCATGGGGTGGCATGCAGGCCGAGATGACGACCACGGCCGCCGCCCATTCAGAGGGACTCGCAAGTCGACGCATCAAGAAAACGGGAGGCTGAAGGCGGTGCTGAACTGAGGCGTGCCGCCCCGTCTCGCCGTCGAAGCTCCGTCGATCCAATCATAGAAGCCACCGAGTGCCGCCCCCAGGCCACCCCCTCCGAGGCTGCTCCGAACGCCCCACCCACCGCCGCAAGGGCGAATACGTCCGTCCACCCGTACTGTCGCACGGCGTAGCGCAGTCCGAGACCCAGGCCGGCACCGATGGCCGCGCCGATTGCGGCGTCGGCGGTCCGATCACCGACCGCATCGCGATTCTCGGCGCCGATCGCTCCGCCCATTGCGAGGCCCAAGGCACCGCCCACAAGTGCGGTCGTCGCGGTGCAGCGGCTTCCGGTGAGCGTTCGATTACACGGCATGAGAGTCCCGACGAGACCCATGCCGGCGCCAGAGTAGAAGCCCAGCAATGCTCCACCGGCAGTGCTCCCCGTTCCACCCGTGGACGACTGAGCGGTCGCGCCTGCCGAGGAAGCAACAGCGAGAAGCCCGACCAGCATCGTCGAGGCACCGAGAGATCTCAGCGGACGAGAGGATCGACGACGCGGCTCTGTCATCCGTTCGCGCACGTAACGCCGATATCGCGAAGCTCTATCCTCGAGCTGAAGAAGGGGATCGTGAAGATCTCCGATCGGACGCAACAGGAATCCTCAGGGTTTCACGGGCATCCAACCTCCGCAAAGGAGGCACAGGAAAAACGCCGGATCAGGGCTCGCTCACGACTGGGTCCCTCAACAGGGTATAGTGCCCGAACATCCACGCCAGGACGAGAAGGAACACCCCGCCGAGCGCAAGAAGCTGGAGTTGTCGGACCACGATGCCGCCCGTCGCCTCGAGAAGCGCTGACTCCTCTAGCCCAACCAGAAGGTATCCCTGGGCGCGAGCCGTGCTGGCACGCAACGGCGCGACAGCAAACACGCGATCGATTCCATCAAGGTCCGTTCCGGACGCCAGGTAGGTACCGCTTACGTCCCCGGTAGGCATCGGGAAAGTCTCAGGGACCGATGCTCCGACCGTGTCATGACCCATCGGGTTCTGTCCCGCGGGGACACGGACCATCACCGTCCCCGTTCGATCGAGGACCGTGAATGTCGACCCTTCAGGCATCTCCATCTCGAACACACTGTTCCCGAGCTTCGTCAGATCGATGTACCCTGCGAGTACCGCATCCACAGCGGCCCCGTCTGCGCTCGGGACCGGGTGGGCGAATGTGATGATCGGCTTTCCGGTCCGGCGCCCCACCACATAGTTGCCCACCGTGAACTGATTGTTCGCTCGTGTCGCCTGGTGGTAGTAGCGGTCGCCTACGTAAAGGCTTTCGCCCGCGGAGAGAGAACCACACCCGACAAAGCCGTCATCCTCGATCAATTGCAGAGATGTGTAGTACTCCAGGTGACCCATCACGGAAGCCAGAATCCGATTGCACTCCGGCTGTCGCGGGTTCCGGATTTCCGGGAACTCGGAGAGGGCTCCGAGCAGGGCTTCACCTTCCTCGAGAAGTCGCCCGTATTCGAGGGCGACCATGTTCGCGATCTGGGTGAGCTCCGTCTCGCGGCTATCGAGCTCCGCCCTCTCGAGCGCGGAACTGGCGTAGGCGTAGAGCCCGATCATGGGCAGAAAGGCCAGGAAGACGAGGAAGAACAGACGAGCCTGGTTCGACATCACAACCTCCCACGGTTGTCGGAACCCAGAGGCGCGCACCCAGGCGCATCCTCATCGGAGCGCGAACCAGGCCTGGGTCGATGTGCCGAGACGAAGGCTCGGCTCCCGCACCCGATGGTTGATCGTACGGAAGTGCGAGGGGCAACGGCAAGTTCGGGCTCCTGAGAGTCGACGCTGCTGCTCGGTCACAGCATGGGCGCTCATACACGTCTCGTACAGGTCGCAAGCGCCCGTAAACCGGGGTGTCTCTCATAAACAGAAAGGCCCGTTCGACGCAGCGCCGTGTGAAGAAGGTGCGGACCGATGAAGCGGCGCTACGTACGGACGTGGTGCGGTTGGCGGGCCGGTTCGGTCGCTACGGCTATCGCCAGATCACGAACCTGCTGCGCATCGAAGGCTGGCAGGTGAACCACAAGCGTGTGGAACGAATCTGGCGACAGGAGGGGCTCAAGGTGCCCAGAAAGCAGCCGAAGCGAGGGCGGTTGTGGCTCAACAATGGTTCATGCATCCGGCTCAGGCCGCTGCACAAGAATCACGTCATTGGTTCCTTAAAATGCCCGAGCTCGTTGGTCCAAGAATGGCTCAAGGCCTAACATAGGGTGTGGTACCGCACTGTGGGGCACGTCAAATGCGGTTCCTCGCGCGTTGCGCGACTATTAGGCGTCGGATACGACTACCGTCTACGTGGAGCTGACCGTGTCTCTTGCCCATTCGTGGCATTCAGAACCGCATTTCGTTC
>JBDGVT010000355.1:0-2276 GCA_039585495.1 Gemmatimonadota bacterium
TCGGAGGATCTCAGATAGGAGAGCTTGCTTCGTCATGCTCCCAATCTCGGTACACGACCCCATTCCCAGCAATGTCCGGATGGGTCGCGGTGAGGCCTAACGTCTCGCGATTCTACTGCACGGCCAGCCCGATGACGAGCGCGTAGCGCTCCCTACCTGTAACCCGTGACTGTAGCAATCGCTTGTTAGGAAGCGGCGCGCTCGCAAAGATCATATGCGGTTAAGGCAAGCTCAAAGGAAGAGATGCGCGTTGCTGCTCTAGTCACCCCGTACGTTCTTGTCGTCGTCGTCCTGGGCTGCGACAGCACATCAGCTGTCCCGCCCGCCGTGGTGACAGACAGCGCCGGCGTCCGGATCGTCGATAGCTCTCAGCCGCGTCTTTCCGGAGCCGTCAGTTGGACGCGGTCGGCTGATCCAGTCTTGGAAATCGGTACGACGGACGGCGACCCAGACTACACGCTCTTCCAGATACGTGGAGCTCTCCGACTCGCCGACGCCCGGATCGTGGTCGCCAACCAAGGCACGAACGAGCTCAGGTACTTCGATCCGGCGGGCACCTTCCTTCTGGCTTCGGGCGGGTCCGGCTCGGGTCCCGGCGAGTTTCAATTCCTCGACGCGGTTTGGCTCGGCAGAGCCGATACCGTGGTCGTATCTGATCGGGCCAACAACCGCGTCTCGGTGTTCGATTCCGTGGGCGAGTTCGTCCGGTCCTTCGACGTCCGACCAGGCCCGGGGGCCACCCGACCCTTCAAGCAAGGCATGCTGGCGGACGGGAGCATCATTGCCTCAACCGTAAGACGGGTCGGTCAGCGCAGCCGGGTTGGAATCACTCGAGACTCGGTTCAATACCTGCTATACACGCCGTTCGGAGAGTTCGCTCAGGTCGTCACTACACAGGCGTTCTTGGAATTCTTCAACGTCATTCTGGATGGCCAGCAGGTGTTCGACATGGTGCCGTTCTCCCAGCCCGTTGTGGTCGCGTTGGGGCAGGAGCTTGTCTTTGTCGCGCCAGAAAAGCCCTTTGAGGTGCGTGGATACGGTCGCGAAGGTGCTCTCGAGATCGTGATGAGGAGGGCGCACACACCCGTTCCCGTCCGCGGGGCTGATCGACAGGCCTATCGGGAGCGTGCTCTCGCCCCGGTCATCGATGAGGGGGAGAGAAGCCAGGTTGAGCGACTCCTGGCGGAGGTTCCCTTTGCTGAGGAAAAGCCTGCGATCGCGTCGGCCCTCGTTGACGCGAAGGGATACCTCTGGACGGAGACCTTCGACTTTCCCTCGGCGAGTGACGCTACGTGGTCGGTCTTTTCACCGGCAGGATCGTGGGAGACAGAATTGCTGCTCCCGGCGAACTTCGTGCCATATCACATCGGTGCCGACTTCATCCTGGGCGTGCAGCGGGACGAAATGGATGTAGAGCGAGTGGTCCTGTACGGTCTAGCGCGGCATCCGACGGGATAGAGCCAATGTCAGACGCCGCTTCCTAACGTCTCGCGCTTCTGCTGCGCCCCGAAGATGCAGACCGCGTGCATAGCACGCGACCCGCCCAGTCCACAAGCGCCAGCAGCAAGCGCTTGTTAGATGGCCCGTCGCTACACAGTCCACAGGTATTCGATCGTCGCAGAAACGATCTCGTCCGAATCGGCGCAGCCCGGTAAATCGATGTCGGACTCACTCCCCGGCGGCGAGAACGTTAGTTCAAGCAGACCGTCTGCGACGATCGATACAAGGTCCACGACACTGATCTCAGCGGTCATCGTGATCGTTTCACAGTCAACGCCCATGTCGGTCGGATGGTCGAAGGCGTCGTCACTGGGATCGTTGTTTACGATCACACCTAGATCGACACCCTCCAGTCGGACCCTGAGCGTCTCGCGGACCGGGTCATCGAGATCACCCGACACAGTGAGGGTAAGAGTGCCCTCGCTTGCCACTCCGGGCCTCACGGGAATCGCCAGGACGAAAGGGGCGGCGTCAACGCCGTCCAGACACGGTGAAGGCTGCAGGCTGCACCAAGCGACAATCGTCCCGGTAGCTTCGAACGGGACCAGCGACTCGACCACCGTCTCTTCACACGCGGTGAGGCAGAGCGCGAGTAGCAAGGAGGCGCATATTCGGAACAATCGATCCTCCAACGGTACCTCGACCACAGGGCCATCTAACGACTCGCGATTCTACTGCACGGCCAGCCCGCTGACGAGCACGGAGTGCTCCCCACTAGTAACCCGTGCCAGTAGCAATCGCTTGTTAGGCCTCACCCCCTGCTGCGCCAACGACTA
>JBDGVT010000356.1:0-2275 GCA_039585495.1 Gemmatimonadota bacterium
CCGGAGCCCTGGCCCTCGCCTTCCTCCTGGTCCCCAAGCTCCGCGACCTGCGCGTCGACGCCGGAGAGGTGCTCGATCGGCCCAAGCCCGAAGAAGAGGGCGACGGGAAGAAGAAAAAGAAAGGGAAGAAGAAGAAGCGAGGTTCGTAGGGCGTGTCCCGCGAATGCCCTAGCCCATCTGCAGGCCGGTAGACAGAGGTTCTGAAGGCAACCACAGATTTCACAGATTCCACAGATTAAGAGAAGGGTGTAGATGATCCTGGTTGACAGCCAAGTGATGGTGCCACAGACCGTTACGTAGGCACCCGGGAAAAGGTGTCGCCCCCTGGAGCTATCCGTCGAGTTCCAACAACCACGGATACAGGGGGCGAACCAATGTGCGCAGTGAGGTTAGACCGGCAGTCCGACAACGACGAACTTCGCGAAGCGGAGTGGGTCGCGCTCGAATCCGCAGCGCGGGATGGATTCGAACAGATCCTCCGGGACCTTCGCGGTGAAGCTCAAGCCCTGGAACTGCACGAAGTGGAGCGCAGGATCTACAGGGCGCTCCTGCCGCTGGGGCGGACTCTCATGCGCGGGTTTCTGGCCCACAAGGGAACTGGATACGCTGGCCCCCGGGTGACACGGAACGAGAGGGAGTACCAGTATCACAGCACGAAGTCCCGCTCATATCTGTCGATCTTCGGCGGGTTGGAGATCCGGCGGGCCTACTACTGGGGCAGCGAGCCGAAGGGGGTGTTCCCGCTCGACGCGGACCTCAACTTGCCTAAGGAGCGATACTCGTATCTGCTCCAGAACTGGGTAGAGCTGCTGGCAACGGACGGGTCCTTTCAAACCGCCAGCGACCGGCTTGTGCAGCTCCTTGGCGTGCGCTTCTGGACCCAAGGCGCTCAACACGTCGCGCGCACTGCCGCTCAAGACGTCCAGGGGTTCTACGACCAGAAGGGGCCACCACCAGAGGAGTCCGAGGGGCCCATCCTCGTCGGAACTGTCGACGGCAAGGGGGTTCCGATTCGACGCGAGGAACCGCGACCTCGAAAGCCACGCCTCAAGTGCGGGGAGAAGCCCAACAAGAAGAAGGAGGCCGTCGTAACGGTTGCCTACACCGTCGACACGAGGCTCCGCTCTCCGAGGGACGTCGTGCGCGAGATCGGCGAGGACGGAGGCATGGTCAGTCCTTCCCACGACCTGCCGAAGCGACCCAAGCCGCAGAACAAGGTCGCTCGAGCCACGCTGGGTGGAAAGGAGAAGGCCTTACTCGAGCTCACCCGCCAAATGAAGGAACGCGATCCGAATCGTGAGAAACCTTGGGTCGTCGTCCTCGACGGTGACCCTCGTCTCCAACGCCAGGTGATCGAGACCGTCGGCAAAGCGAACAAGATCACCCTCGTTCTCGACATAATGCATGCCCTCAACTACGTCTGGGACGCCGCCTACTCCTACCATGAGAAGGGCTCACCCGAAGCTGCACGCTGGGTGATGCGCAAGCTCGAACTCCTCTTGGAGGGGAAGGTCGGATACGTAATCGGGCAACTCAAGACCCGCCTGAACTCCTATGAGCTCTCCAAGGGGAGGCAGAAACTACTCGAGCGTGCGATTGGCTATCTGGAAAAGAACCGCGCTCTCATGGCCTATGACGTCTACCTGGCCAAGGGTTTTCCGATCGGCAGCGGCGTCGTCGAGGGAGCCTGTCGACACTTGGTCAAAGACCGGATGGAGCAGACTGGCATGCGCTGGAGCCTCGACGGAGCTGACGCAGTGCTCGAGCTTCGAGCGGTCGAGATCAACGGGGACTGGGAGTCCCTTTGGACATACCACGCCAGTCGGCAGCGCGAACGTCTCTATGGCGCTGGTAGTCGTCCAGCCAAAGTCAGACCGAATGCAGCGTAGCTTTGCCAACGGGCATCACCTGCACCCTTCTCTTAATCTGTGGAATCTGTGAAATCTGTGGTTGCCTTCAGGCTCTTGCCCTTCCGGCTTCGGGCTTGCAATGTCAGGCGCTGTACCCCCTCCCGCGGTCTCTCAAAGCGAACAGACCCTGAGCTCTCACCCCTTCACGCAGCCAAGGGGACGAATCCGAGCGACCTTCTCAGCGATCCCCGCGTCGTGAACGACGTGCACGACCTCCGCGACGTCCTTGTAGGCGTTGGGGATCTCCTCGACGACGGTCGCCTTGGACGCGCCGCGCACGATCACGCCCTGCTCGGCGAGCTGCTTGATCACGTTGCCCTTCCCGTAGCGGCGCTTGGCCTCCGACCGTGAGAGCAAACGTCCCG
>JBDGVT010000357.1:0-2271 GCA_039585495.1 Gemmatimonadota bacterium
ATCGATGAACCGGGCCGCGTCGCCGAGCGCCAGCCATCCGTCTCCGCAAACGCGATCGAGGCGGTAGCTGTAGTTCACTTCCCCCTTGAGGTCGTTGATCCGCGCCGCATTACGCGTGGCCTTCGCGAGCCGGCGATTCCCTTTGAGGCTGGAGATGAAGAAGTCCTCGATGTCGAGGCCGGATTCCTGGTAGACGTTCTTCGCGGCTACGAGCCCGATCGAGGTGATCTCGTCGTTCACTGGGGCCTGCCAGGCCCACCCCCGCACTTCGGGAAGGAAGTAGATATGGGTGTACGACTCGGTCTTTACTCGTCCCCGATCCACACCGACGCACCATGCATGGAGTGCGAACTGATCGAGCACCGGGTGGCTCCGCCGAAGGTCGAGCTGTCGGCCGATGAGGGTGGAACGCCCAGCCGCATCGACCACGATTTTCGCCGGAATCTCCGTGGGTTCGTCTCCGATCCTGACCCGAACGCCGATCGCCCGTCCATCCGCGTCGAAGTTGACTTCATCGACGGCGGCCCCCTCTACGATCTTGCAGCCCAGATTCTCGGCGTGCTTCAGGAGCAGCATATCGAAGCGAGCGCGATCCACGTGGTACGTGTAGCCCTGTTCGACCCCCTCCTGGGGGAAGTCGGCATACGAGAGCGGCACGTTGAAGCCGACCCGGGGGTGGTAGACCACTCCACCCGATCGCGGAAACCCGGCGGTCTCGACGATGTCCAGAAAGCCGATTTCCCGAAGGATACGCACCGTCGCCGGCATGAGCGACTCACCGACGTGAGGTCTCGGATGATGCGCCTTGTCGAGGATCAGGCAGGGTACCCCGGCTTGTGCGAGGTAGCATCCCAGGGTGAGGCCGGCAGGACCGGCTCCGACGATGACGACTTCGGCCATGGTTCTTCTCAGGATCGGGTCAGTCGCGCGGCCAGACTCGAGAGTTGGATGACCCCGCCTGTTGAACCGTACGCTGTGGTCCCGTCTCCGTCCACGAGATAAACGAGGCCCGGGTGGGTGATATCGCCCGAACGCTCGTCCCGCTCGCGTGGCATGTTCCACGCATCGAGCACCGCGTTTACGTCTTCGATGCTGCCACTGACGACGAAATCCGACCCAGTTTCCAGGCCGTATTGATCAACGAGCGAGGGAAGTCGGTTCGGGGTGTCGCGCCAGGGATCCAGTGTGAAGACGACGATTGCCAGCCCGGGATCGTTTTCGAGGCGCGCCTGGCGCGTCTGGTGAACCACGACCGGGCACATGGTCCCACAGTGCCCGAACGCGAAGGTGATCAGCGCTGCCCGGCCTTCGAGACTGGACAGCTGAAAGGGTTCACCATGCTGATCGACCAGCCCCTCCATGAGAGGCCAGGGGCGATCCAGTCGAGGGTAGGTTTCAGGCGCAGGCTCGTCGTCGGCAAAAACGATCGCCGGGATTTCGGCGCCACGTACCCTGGCCGCTGCGAGTGATAATCCTGCGAGCAGGAGCGTCAGGGTACCGAGGATGGCGAGACGCCCGCCCCGCCTGTATACCAGGCGGCGCAGACTCGCTCCTACGTGATCTCCCCAGCCGACGAACAACAGGACCAACATGGTGGGTGGCTGTCCGAAGAGGAGCAGCCACCCCTTTGTATCGGGAAGACCCGTTTCGGTCAGGTTGAAGCAGACCGCACGGGTACGCTCCAGCCACTCGGGGGCGCCCGGCACAGACAGGAGTGCCAGCGTCCACCACGCCACGGTGACGACCAGGATGAAGCCGATCGCCCCGAGTGGCCAAAGGTCCCTTCGATCCATTATCCGATCTGCCACATCGCTGAGAGGAGCTTCCAGTTGGCGAAGTAGTAGACCACGAAGGCCAGCATGAAGATCGCCACGAGGATCATCGTTCCAGGCATCATGCCCAGGGTTCCGTGCTCCTCGAGCTCCACGTCCTCCGTGGGCAGCTCTGCGAACGGACGATTGTACAGCCCCGGCGGCACGGTGCCGGCCAGTGCTGCTTCGCTCGAATCATCTCCCAACGGCTTGCCGAGGAAGACCGACCAGACCGTGACGAGGATGTACATGCCACCCCCGACCGCCGCGATGAGTCCACCGATCGCGGTGATGGTCATCATGAGATCCACCGCCGGAGAGTACTGAAGATCGAACGGTGCACCGGCGAAGGTGATGTCCCAATGACGGCGTGGTACGCCGAAGGTGCCGGCGAAGGTCATCGACAGGGAGAAGATGAGCATCCCTATCGCGAACACATAGGGCTGGATCCGAGCCAGCG
>JBDGVT010000358.1:0-2261 GCA_039585495.1 Gemmatimonadota bacterium
GCGAGGACCGCCCTGCCAGACCCATACCGCGTGTTCCACCGCGTGGAGGGCATCCCAGGCGAGCTGCTTACCTCGGTTCTGCAAGCGGCGACGCTCGAAGAACCACTCTACCACGGCGACGGTGATGACGATGCCGACGATTTCGGTGCCGAGGTTGATGAACAGCGTTCCAGCAGAGCTGTCCACACCGATGACGAACGACAACCAGAGTATCAGCGCGGCGATGACGAGGAACCCCGTCGTAACAACAGCTCTCAGCACGGGTCAGCCTCCACCAATGGTATCGGTCACGAGCGTGTCTGCCACCACGAGAGAATCCGCGAACAGGGTGTCCGTGGTGAGCGTGTCCACGGCGGCTGTGTCCGCGGCCGCCGTGTCGCTGACGACCACTCCGACAGCGGTCGTGTCCACCGCGCCCGAGTCGGGCACCGGCACGGTGTCGAGGGGAATGCCCGGTGCGGGTTCGGGTGATGTACCGCCTGGCAGCAAAATCGCATGCCTCGGGTCGGCGAACGCGGCCACCGAGTATCGGAACATGGCGCGGTCGCTCATCCACGTGACGTCCGGCGCGAACTCCTCCGAACGCTCGAAAGGCTCCGGTCCGAGAAGTTCGGCTGGGCGGAGGAGGTGCTCGATGATCTGCAACCCGATCGGTTCGGTTGGGGGCATCGTGAGCTCCAGGACGACGTCGCCGTCGGGCTCGCCCCAATGATCCGCCCACACGAGACCGACAGGATCCTGAATGGTCTCGCCGTTGATCGAAATGAGGCGGGTATTGCCCGGGTCATCGTACTCGAAGGCCAACATCTCCGCGCCGATCCGCGACCGCACGCGCAGTGTCACCCGTCGCGCTCCGTCGGCGATCGTGTCAGAGACGACAACGACCGAGGGCGGGGTGGCGGAGATTACGGGGGCGGATGTGATCGGGGTCAGCCCCGGTCGATACCCGAAGTCACTCAGATCGAGCGAGTCCGCGAAAGCACCCTGGGCCTGTCGTACCGCCCAGGCTCTACCCTCCGATTCGTCGGAGGCTGCCGTCGCCCAGAGCGCATTGCCGGTACCGTGCTCGTACGCATAGACGAGGGTCGTCGGCGCTGGCCGGTTGGCATTCGGTCGTGATGTCAGGAGCCCGAGCCCGACCATCACCGCGGCGAGTGCAAGCGTGGAGACCGGGGCCCACCACCGATTCGGATGGTTCAGCCCGGCGAGCGCGGGCAGGCAGAGCAGGAACGCGACCGCGAATATCACAGCCAGTACACCCGCGAGCCGAATGCTCATTGCCAACCACAGGAGTTCGGTCACCCAGATGAGCATCACGAGCACCGGCACGGCGAGCAAAACAGAGGCGATCCAGCCGACCGTGCCTTCAGACTTGTCTCCGAGAAGAGCCGTGAAGATGATCGCCAGGAGGGCGGCCATGACAGGCCACTGGAGGTTCATCGCACCCAGGGGCACCACCCAGCTGAGCCAGGCAGCTGCAACGAGTGGCACGACGACCGCGCCGACGGAGAGCTCGACGACCGAGAGCCACCGCCGGGCGACCGAGGTAACGGTGTGGACGATGAAGAGAGTGGCAAACGCGACGGCCAGGATGTACCAGCCTTCGCTATGGAAGGCTGCGCCGTGCAGGCTTCCGAACTCACCGTGGAAACGTGGCAGCCACCATTGGAGTCCCCACGCGGCTCCAAACGAGAGAGCGCCGCAAAGCACCGCGACACCGAGGCCCGCAGCCGCTCCGCCCAGCCTGGCACCTGCCCGGCGGCCTACCAAGAGGGAAGCCCCGAACAGGAGGACGAGCACGCCGGAGATGGGGATCGACCAATCCCGGCTGTACACGATCAGCCCCAGGACGGGGACAGAGAAGTACACGACGTCCGGTGCGTCGACCGAAGACAGGTCTGCGTTGCCGAGGTATTTCAATGCCCCGAGGGCGTGGAACCCATGATGCTGAAGCGTGGATTCCGACACGTTCTCGGGTCGGTCGTAGAGCTGGTGGTACACACGCGCGTTGTCGATCGCGGCGAAGTTGAGCCCTTGGACGCCCGCTTCTTTGAACGGCGTGAAGTCGGTGTCGTTTGGCATCCGCTCGTACACCTCGAGCGATAGTGAATTCGCGAACGGATGGGCGTCGAACTCGGCCAGAGCCTGCACGATCCAGCCGTTCTCACGTTTGGTCTCGAACATGATGGACGGTCCACCGCCCCCCCTCATCTCGAGCGACAAGGCAACCGTCACCTCGCTCATCCAGGGGTGCTGATCGA
>JBDGVT010000359.1:0-2260 GCA_039585495.1 Gemmatimonadota bacterium
TGGAAAGCCCACGGCCAGACCCCATCAGGAGGCCCGAATGATCCGCGCAGGACACCGCATCGTTCTTGAAGTCACCTTGTCTCTCGCGCTCTTGGCCATGGTGGCCGTTTCCCCCGTCCTGGCTCAGCGAGGTGGCGGGTCTGGCGCTGCCAGCCCCCTTCCCTCGATCGAGGACAAGACGGCCGGGATGGAGCGAATGGACGGCTTCCTGCCGTTGTACTGGGACGCAGATCTCGGCCAACTCTGGATGGAGATCCCGCGGCTCGACCAGGAGATGATCCACTTCATGGGATACGGAGCCGGCCTGGGCTCGAACGACCTCGGCCTGGACCGCGGCGCGCTGCGCGGCTCGAGGATCGTCAAGTTCGAGCGGGTGGGACGGAAAGTTCTGATGGTTCAGCCGAACTACCGGTTCCGAGCCAACAGCGACAATCCGGATGAGGTTCGGGCGGTGACGGACGCGTTTGCACGATCCGTCCTCTGGGGATTCACGCCTGAAGCAGAAACGAACGGGCGCGTTCTGGTCGACCTCACCGACTTCCTGATTCGCGACGCGATCGGTGCCGCCGGTCGGATGCAGCCTGGCACGTACAGGCTGGATGCGAGCCGGAGTACGGTCTACATGGACATGACCAACGTCTTCCCCACCAACACGGAGATGGAAGCCGAGCTGACCTTCGTTCAGCAAGCAGGCGGCGGTGGCCGTGGCGGACGGGGAGGCGGAGCGTTCGAGGGCGTCGGACAGGTGGCGGCCACCGGTGAGGCCGCCAGCATCCGTCTCCATCACTCGTTCCTGGAGCTCCCGGACGACGGCTACGAGCCGCGAGCGTTCGATCCTCGGTCGGGCTATGGCTCATCCGGCTACCAGGATTACGCGGTGCCCCTCGGTGAAGACATGACCCAGAGGTTCATCCGTCGACACCGCCTGGAGAAGCAGAATCCGAACGCGGCGGTCAGCGATCCGGTCGAGCCGATCGTCTATTACCTGGATCCTGGTACGCCCGAGCCTGTCCGGTCAGCGCTTCTCGAAGGAGCCCGCTGGTGGAATCAGGCGTTCGAAGCCGCGGGATACCGTGACGCCTTCCAGGTCGTCATGCGGCCTGACAGCATCAGTTCCCTCGACGCGCGCTACAACGTCATCAACTGGGTGCACCGTTCCACACGCGGATGGAGCACGGGTGGCTCTGTTTCTGACCCGCGGACCGGGGAGATCGTCAAAGGCGTGGTTACACTCGGCTCTCTTCGAATCCGACAGGACTACATGATCGCCGAGGGCCTGTTGTCTCCCTACGCGACCGGCGACGAGGCCCCGCCTGAACTCGCGGAGTGGGCCGTGGCCCGCATCCGGCAACTCTCTGCGCACGAAGTCGGGCACACGATCGGGCTCGGCCACAACTACTACAACAGCTCCGTGGGACGCATTTCGGTACTGGACTACCCACACCCCTTGGTGGAGCTGAACGGTGACGGCTCGCTCGACCATTCCGAGGTCTACGACGCAGACATCGGCGAATGGGACAAGGTCGCGGTCACCTACGGCTACCAGGATTTCCCGGGCGGCACCGATGAGGCGGCGGCGCTCTCCCGCATCCTCGACGAGGCGTGGGACCAGGACGTCCGGTACATGACGAATCAGGACATTTCGACGACCCCACAGGCCGATCAATGGGCCAACGGCACCGACATGGCCGAGGAGCTCGAGCGCATGCTGGACGTCCGGGCAGCGGCGCTCTCCCGCTTCGGGGAAACGGCGATCCGGAACGGCAGGCCGATGGCGATGATCGAGGAGGTCCTGGTTCCGCTCTACATGCACCACCGTTATCAGGTCGAGTCGACCGCCACCGCAGTCGGGGGTGTGTCGTACACGTATGCCATGCGGGGAGACGGGCTCACGCCGATGTGGCGCGTGCCAGCCGACCAGCAGAACCGTGCCATCCAGGCGCTCATGCGCACGTTGAGTCCGTCTGAACTGACGGTGCCCGTATCCGTCATCAACGCGATCCCTCCACGGCCGCCCGGCTTTGGCCGATCGCGTGAACTCTTCCCTCGCTACACCGGCGGTGCGTTCGACGCGGTGACTCCTGCGGTGGTCTCGGCCACACACACGGTCAACTCACTCCTCACGCCGGACCGGGCCGCTCGGATGGTCGAGCAGGCGCTCTTCGACGAGTCGCTTCCAAGCCTCAACGACGTCCTGGGAGCGCTCCTCAGAGCGACCTTTGGTGCGGAGGCAAACGGAGCGTATGAGGAGCAGGTAAAG
>JBDGVT010000360.1:0-4306 GCA_039585495.1 Gemmatimonadota bacterium
GATCGCCGCGTCCGAATCATCGGTCGAGTTGAGTGCTACTCCCAGCACGTACGCGAATCGCGGGGCCTCAGGAGCGAGTTCCACGGCACGGGCCAACCACTCGACGGCCGATCCGGATTCTCCCAGCCGCACGAGCACCAGGCCCATGGAGTGATGGAGCGCAGCTTCCTCGGGATCGATCCTGAGCCCCTCTTCCAGGGTGGCGCGCGCGTCGCCGTCTCGCCCGAGGGCCCGGTAGAGATCGGACAGATTCAGGTAGGCTGGAATGAAGCCGGGGTCCACACGGATCGCATCGCGGTACGCGATCTCGGCAGCCACCGGGTCACCCTGCTGAGCGCGAACATTTGCCACGTTCACATGAGCGCTGGGGTGATCGACATTGACCATCTGAGTCGCGACGTATTCCTCCACGACCTCGCCAAGCAGGGACTGCTGGGCCGGCGTGAGCGATGCCACGCTGATCGGCGAGAGGACACGCGCGGCTTCGGTCCGAACCGCTCTGATCGAATCGCGGAGCAGGCGGAAGGCGCCGCGCAGTCGGGCGTCCGGAGGGAAGCCCTCGAGTGCCGCGATCGCGGCGAGTCGCACAAATGGATCGGGGTCCACCGATCCTGCCTCGATCGCCTGCAACGTGGAGGCGGACGGGTCCGCCGCGGTCAGGGCCAGCGCGGTCGCCCGAACGATGGCGGACTGATCGCCGGACGCCGCAAGGTCGCGGAGCTGTGTGGCTGACCCGGGGAGCCCCGCTCGCCCGGCGTCCAGCACCTCTCCGAAGTGCTGGACCTGGCCGGCATCTTCACCATACCAACGCTCGACAGCCTCGATCGCCCACGCGACGGATTCACGCTCGTGGCAACGGCTGCAGGCATTCGGCACGCCGAGGCGATCCGTGAGGTGGGGCCTCGGGATTCGCATCGAGTGATCCTGGCGCGGGTCGACCCCCATATACGTGGTCGAAGGCATGTGACACGCCACACACTCCGCCCCGCTGGAGCCCGCGGGATGGTTGTGGTGCTCGGTCGTGTCATAGGCCGTCGGCAGGTGACAGGTGGCGCACACCCCATTCCCTTCCGCCCTCAGCCGGAGGCTGTGCGGCTCGTGGCAATCCGAACAGCGCACCCCGGCCGCATACATCTTGCTCTGCACGAACGAACCGTAGACGTAGACCTCCTCGAGGATCTGTCCATCCGGATAGTAGAGGCCCTCTACGAGCCGGCTGACGATGTCCGAATCGTGGATCGAGGTACCCGCGACCCTTCCCTCCTCGATCGTCGCCCGACGGGCGTGGCAGTGCGCGCAGCTCTCGACCTGGCGGTTGCTCTCGATGGGCGAGGTGCGCCGGGCGATCGTCTCTCCCGGGTCGATCACCCAACCGCCGCCCGGATGCGCCATCGCACCGCTCAGGCCGAGCTCCTCGGATGGCCGACCCGTCGTCTCGGCATCGGTCCAGCTGCTCGCAAGCTCTACATGAAGGGATCCAGGCCCGTGACAGGACTCACACGACACGTCCATGTCCGACCAGGTCGTCGAGTAGGTCAGTGTCTCCAGATCGAAGTTCCGACGAAGGTCCGTGGAGTGGCACTCCGCGCACATCCAGTTCCAGGTCATCGAGGGGGCGGTCCAGTGCAGTCGATCGCCCGGCTCGATCCGGTCGTCCGGATAGAGGTGGAACCAACGCTGTCCGCCCTCCTCCTCGGGTCTGGAATCCCAGGCGACGGTGAACGCCTGGTAGCGCCCTCTGTCCAGCTCGATGAGGTACTGCTGAAGGGGGTCCACTCCGAACACATAGGACACGTCGTAATCGGCCTCGACCCCGTCCGGCCCCTCGGTGCGGATCACGAAGACTTCTCCCCGCTTCGTGAACGTGGTCGTCGATCCGTAGCTCGTGAAGAGCGCGTCGTCGAAGTCGCCGAGCACTGTAGAGGCCGTGGCCTCCTGCATGGCCAGATCGTGATGTGATCCGGTCCAGGCTTCCGTCTCTTCCGTGTGGCAGATCGCACATTCGGCACCGCCGACGTAGGACGCCTCCGCTCGGGGGTCGCCGTCCACGGGACGATCGACGCCAGAGCAGCCGACGAGCCCCCCGATGACGATCACGAGGAACAGCGACGGACTGCTTCCGAGCGGTGGTCTCACATGGCGTTTCGGGCACCCGCCGGATCGTGGCTGATCAGTCCCGAACGTACACCTCCTGCCCGTCCACAAAGGCACGATCGACCCAGGTCATGACGCTCAAGGGTGGACCATCCAGGATCGACCCAGGTCATGACGCTCAAGGGTGGACCATCCAGGATGATCACGTCCGCGTCCTTGCCCGCCTCCAGGCTTCCGACCCGATCATCGACCCCCAGAATCCGGGCCGGGCCGAGCGTGACCGCGTGCAGAACCTGCGCCTCGGTGAGGCCGTATCCTGCGGCCAATGCGGCGTCGAGGAGGAGCCACTTCCCGGACCCCGTCGGACCCAGTGACCCGAAGCTTCTCGAGAAGCTGGCGATGGCGATCTCGACGCCACCGGCGAGCAACCTCGCGGCTCTTCGCTCGTCCGGGTCCACGTACTCTTCGCGATCGGGGATTTCCTCGCCTGAGATCCAGGGATGCGAGATCGGTCCGAGAACCACGGGGACGCCGGCACCGGCCAGATCGGCCGCCATCCGATCGGCGGAGATACCGCTGTCCAGAATGAGTCGGAACCCGAACTCCTCGGCGAGCTGGAGCGCCTCACGAATCTCGGTGGTGCGGTTCGCCTGTATCCGCGCAGGGATCTCGCCGGCCAACATCGAGGCGAGCGCCTCGAGGCCCAGGTCCCGTACCGAAGCCGAGCCGGAGGCGTCGATCTGGGCCTGATACTCCTGGGCCCTCACAAGCTGCTCGCGAAGGAAGGAGATGACCGCCATGCGTGTTCCCGGAGATCTCCCGCCCTCCCGGAACGTGCCGGCCGGTCGCTGCCCGAGCGTGATGTCGATCGCCGCGGGCTCCCGAAGGATGAGATCGGCGAAGGTGGTGCCAGCGGCCTTCACCACGGCCCCCTGCCCTCCGATGACCGTCGCATCTGCGGGCGCGATGTAGTGCGTCGTGACGCCACCCATGAGCAGATCGACCGACCGAGGAGACGTCGGCGCCTCACCGTCGCTGAAGGAGCCGAACGCGTAGTACGCCTCGATCGCCCTGAGCTGCGGCGTGCTCGGAGACGAAGTCTCGTTGAGATCCGCCCCGGCGATCCCGTAGTAGCTCATCGCGTCGACCAGGCCCGGCAGCACGTACCGACCCGTCGCATCGATGACGCGCGCGCCCGCAGGGATCGAAACGTTCAACCCGACCTGCTCGATTCGCCCGTCGCGGATCAGCACCGTGCCACCCTCGATCGGTGCCGATGACACGGGCATGACCGTTCCGCCCTGGATCGCCACGACCTGTCCGGTAACGGGACTGGGCGCCAGGGCCGCCAAAAGCGCAACCAACGCAGCCGCCCACCCGCTCGCGCGCATCCTGCACGACACGCTCGCCATCGCCCTCATCGGTCGTCCTCCTCGGTGACGTCGAAGGCCAGCTGCCCATCGACATAGACCTGCTCGACGCGCGACGTCAGTTCGTACCAGGGGCCGTCGATCACGACGAAGTCCGCGTCCTTGCCGACCTCGATGCTGCCGACCCGCTCTTCCACCTCGGCGATGCGTGCCGGGTTGATGGTCAGAGCGGCAAGCGCGTCCTCCGGAGCCATCCCATATCGAATGGCCAACGCAGCGTTGTAGCGCTGGTGTTTGGACATGACGACCGGATCGTCCGTGTGGAAGGCGAACGTGATGCCCTTTTCGACCAGATATGCCGGGGCCCGCATCACCTCCTCGACCAATCCGATCCGGATGAAGAGGGGAACGCCCACGACGTACACGTCCCGGGCGACGATCTCGTCCGCGACCTTGTACGCCTCGGTCGCGTGGTGAAGGGTGAGCCCGAATCCGAACTCGTCCTTGAGGTGCAGGAGCGACATGATGTCATGTGCCGAGTGGACGTGCGCTCTGACCCTGTTCTCTCCCCTGAGGATCCCGGCGAGCACCTCCATGTCGAGGTCAACGGGCGGCGCGGCGCCGCCCTCGGCTTCGGCTGCGTCGAGTGAGGCCTGATACTCGCGCGCCCGCGTGAACTTCTCTCGCAGCAATGACGTCGTAGCCATGCTGGTTTCGGTGTGCGGCCGCTTCGCGCCCATCGCGACCTTCAGCCCTCCCGTCGCATCCAGAGTGCGAGCCTCCCAGTCCGCACCCCACGTCTTCACGACCGCGGCCTGGCCGCTGCTGACGGACCCGCTCCC
>JBDGVT010000361.1:0-2877 GCA_039585495.1 Gemmatimonadota bacterium
CGATGAAGATGCCGATCATCGAAAGGCGGTTGGGCAATCCGAGTACCCAGTCCAGAGGAGTCGACGGGTCCCGATCCTGATGTGCTCGAATGGTGGACCCGGTGGTCGAAACAATGACCACGACGAAGGCTGAGAGCAGCAGCAGCCCCGAGACCACCCCGAACTCGCCCCGGACGGCCAAGCCGGTGAACGCGACCATCGACCCCAGCATGATCAGGACGTTGCGGCGGACCGCGGCGTCCTCGCGCACCAACGGGTAGACCACGGCAGCGGCGCCTCCGACGAGCAGAACATTGGCGATGTTGCTCCCCACGACATTGCCGAGAATGAGGTTCGGGTAGCCCGTCAGTGTCGCGCGAAGCGAAACGACGAGTTCGGGCAAGGACGTGCCAAATCCGACGACCGTGGCAGCCACGACGACCGGGGGCACCTGGAGTCTTCGGGCGAGCGATACCGACCCTCGGACGAGCAGGTCCCCCCCCATGAGGAGGTAGATGAAGCCACCGACGAGTTCCAGGTAGATCAGGACGCTTCCCCTGGTTTCGGTGCCCGTACGCGGGCGATCGCGTAGAGGAGGCCCGATTCTTCGTCCGGGTAGCTGTTCCAACGCAGCCGCTTGTAGGTGCCATCCATACACAGGAACCGATTCTCGAAGGAGATCGTGGGCGCTCCGGTGCTGAGCTTCTCGATTTCCGCGAGAGTCGCCCCGGAGTCCTCCTCGTGAACGAGATCGAGGAAGGGGCGCTTGAGGAGGTCTTCCTCGGACCAGCCCAGTTCACGGACGAACGCCGGGTTCACGCGTTTGAAGTACCCGTCCGTGGAGGCGATGCACATCATGTCGAGTGACATGTCGAAGAACCTCCGGAACTCGGTGAGCAAGGTGACCTGCTCCTCGAGTGAGGTCGCCATCTCGTCGAAGGTCCGCGCCAGCAAGCCTACCTCGTCTTCCTGCTGGACATTGGATCGGGCCTGGAGCTCACCGGCCCGGATCCTGTTCGCGGCCTCCGCGAGCAAATGGATCGGCTGGGCGAAGCGGAATCCGAGAATCGTGCCGGCGAGGATCGCGAACGCAGAGAGAGCGATAGCGAGTCGGGTCATGTCTGCCCTGAAGTCCGCAATCGGCTGGCGCCACTCCGCCACATCGACCTTCACGACCACGCCCCACCCGGTGGCCGGCACTCCCCTGATCGCTGCCCAGACCACTTCGCCGCGGTAGTCGGTCAGCCCCTCGTCGAGTGGCGCCTCCTCTCCTCGCAACGCACGGCCACCCGGGCCATCGCGTCGGACCTGGAGCCCAGCCACGTCTGGCCTTTCCTCAGGCGGTGCCCGTACCGGGTGGAGCACACGCATCACGCCTTCCCGGTCCTCGGCCACGACCATAGTCTCGCCGGTCTCTCCAAGGCCCCGATAGTTGGCAGAGAGTGTGACGATCTCATCCGCGCGAAGGATCGCGTGGAGATAACCGAGACCCTGCCCGTCGAGCGTGAGCGGGGCGCTGAAGGCCACCGTCACTGGACCTCCACGGTCGAACATCACTCCGTAGTACTCGGTATCGCCCGCGCTCGGAGCATACTCCGACAGCTCCGCGGACAACCGGCCGGAGTCGGATCCGACTTCGGCCACAAGACTGCCGTCCGACGCGTGCACCCGGAGATGTGTGAATAGAGACGACGCCTCGAGTACGTCTGCCAGGACCGCCTCGATCCGACCGAGCGCGACGGCATCCCTGTTCGTGTTGTACTCCGAGAGGCTGCTACGAAGCTGGGTCCGGCTCGCAACCAGACTCACGCGGTCGTGCCATCCCGCCACGACACCGTTCACTGCCTCTCTCTTGAATTCGGCAAGCCCCTCGAGACGGTCGAGGGTCTGATTCCCGAGCTCCGCCTCAACGCGGACATACATGATGACCCCGAGCGAGAGCATGCTCGAGAGGGACACCGCCACGAGTGCGAAGACGAGCTTGGTCCGAATATCCATTCTCTATTCCCCGCCGAAGTGGAATTCGAAGCGCGGCGTGTACTGCTGGACAGACTTGTATTGGTCGGGCCACGGAAGCGCGTAGCCGAGCATGTGGGCCGCGTGTCGGGTCCAGTACGGATCGAACAGATGCGCCCTGGCGATCAGGCAAAGGTCAGCCCGACCGGCGGCGATGATCGTATTCACGTCCATCCACGAGGATATGTTGCCGACCGCCATCGTGGCTATCCCGACCTCGTGCCGGACCCGATCAGCGAACGGCGACCGTATACCGGTTGCTGAAACGGAACGGTCTGCCCGGAAGAGACGTCCACGACGTCACAACCGTGCTCGGAAAGAAGACGCGCGACCTCGACCGTGTCGTTCGGCTGGATTCCCTCGGGGACCCAGTCCACCGCACTGACCCGCACGCTCATGGGCTTTTCATTCGGCCAGGCGGCGCGACACGCATCGAACACCTCGAGCGGGAAACGCATGCGGTCTCCGAGCGGGCCCCCGTACTCGTCGGTGCGTTCGTTGGTCAGCGGAGAGATGAACGACGCCAGGAGGTATCCGTGCGCCATGTGTACTTCGAGCAGGTCGAAGCCCGCCTCGTTGGCGTACTCGGTCGCGCGCACATAATCCGCGACCACCTCGTCCATGTCCGCTCGAGTCATCTCCCGTGGCGTCTGGCTGCGGTCAGGGAAGTACGGAATGGGTGACGCCGATAAGACCTCCCAGGCTCCATCCTCCAACGGCTCGGTGTCCCCCTCCCAGATGTTCTTCGTGGCACCCTTCCGGCCCGCATGACCGAGCTGCATCGCGATCTTGGCAGGCGTCTGCCCATGCACGAAGTCCACGATTCGCTTCCACGCCCCGACGTGCTCGCTCCGGTAGAGTCCTGCGCACCCCGGGGATATT
>JBDGVT010000362.1:0-2234 GCA_039585495.1 Gemmatimonadota bacterium
TGTGGGAGAGTACGGCGTCCGGGGCCGCGGCGTTACCCCTTGCCGGGGTGGCGGAACGGTAGGCGCGCCGGCCGCCAAGAGGCTCGGGAGAGGGCCGCGGACGGCGACCTGGGTTGGGAGCGACCTCCGGTTGGCGTCCGCGGCGTTTTTGGCTCAGTGTGACGATTGGGTCTCGCGGGGCGCTCATCTAACCCGCATCTTGCTCCTATGAGCGCTGCACCCATCTCTCGCCTCAATAGCGCCCTGAGTGGTCGCTACCTCATCGAGTCCGAGCTCGGTGAAGGTGGGATGGCCACGGTCTATCTCGCTGACGACCTGAAGCACGAGCGGAAAGTCGCGCTCAAGGTCCTGAAGCCTGAACTGGCGGCCGTGGTTGGGGCCGAGCGATTCCTCGCCGAGATCAAGACCACGGCGAATCTGCAGCACCCCAACATCCTGCCGCTCTTCGACTCAGGTGAAGCCGACGGCTTCCTCTTCTATGTCATGCCCCACGTGGATGGGGAGAATCTCCGCGACCGACTTGAGCGTGAGAAGCAACTTCCGGTAGCCGAGGCGGTTCGCATCGCAACGGAGGTGGCAGAGGCGCTCCACTCGGCGCACGAACACGGTGTCGTCCATCGTGACGTCAAGCCCGCGAACATCATGGTCAGCCAGGGGCGTCCCCTCGTGGCCGACTTCGGGATCGCACTCGCCGTCAGCGCAGCGGGAGGGAGCCGACTTACCGAGACGGGCCTCAGCCTCGGGACGCCGCACTACATGAGTCCCGAGCAGGCGACCGGCGACCAGGTCGTCGGACCACCCAGCGACGTCTACTCTTTGGCGTGCGTCTTGTATGAGATGCTGGTGGGCGAGCCTCCCCATACCGGGAGCACGGCACAGGCCATCCTGGGTAGAGTCATCACCAGCGATCCTGAGTCCGTCACTTCGCAGCGCCGCCAAGTCCCCAAGCACGTAGACGCGGTCGTGTCGAGGGCCTTGGAGAAGCTACCCGCAGATCGGTTTTCGTCAGCAGATGAGTTCGCGAAAGCGCTCGGAGACGAGAGTTTCCGATACGGGTCTGCTGTCGGTGCCGTCGCACCCGCGCGGCTGAAACTGTGGACCATTGCCGGATGGGCCGCTGCGGCCGCGCTCGGCGGGTTGTGGATGGCTTCCGTCTCAGGGCCTGATCCGCTTCCGGACGTACGGTGGCTCTCTCTCTCCGTCACTGATTGGGCCGGCGCAAGCGAGTGGATGGAGCTCACGCCGGACGGATCAGCGCTGATCCTGTCCGCCGAGGCGCGAGGAGCTACGCAGAATTCACTCGTTGTGCGGCGTCTCGACGACCTTTCGAGCATGCCCATTCCGGGCTCCAACAGTGCCGCCCACTATGACCCTACGGTTTCACCCGACGGAGAGATGGTGGCATTTGGGAGCGATAATGGCGCCTACGTCGCACCCATCGCTGGAGGTTCGGTGCGCACGTTGGTGACCGAGGGGATCGTGTGCTGTCTGCGCTGGGGCGACGACGGATATGTGTACTTCAGTAATGAGGAGGCGGAGATCTATCGGGTACGCGCGGCGGGTGGCGAGCCGGAGCGCCTCTTCGCGTCGGAGGCCGAAGAACAAGAGGAGTTCGTGTACTACGAGCCCATCCCGGGTCAGGAAAGAGCGGTCATTTCGCTGATGGCTCCGTCTAGTCGTATCGAGATCGTGGACACGCGGTCCGGCCGTCGCGAGGTACTTACGGACGGCATGAAACCCTTCGTAACCGAGTCCGGCTATCTCGTGTTCGTCAGGGAAGGGGGTCGCCTATTTGCGGCTAAGCTCGATGCCGAGGCCATGGTGCTGACCGGGGACCCGGTTCTTTTCGTGGAGGGTGTCGGGATCATCCCTGGCGGCCGCGATGCGATGTTCACCCTCTCGGAATCCGGCGATCTGGCGTATTGGGCGAGGCCAACCGCAGTGCCCGTTGACGTGCGAGAGCTGATCTGGGTAGACCGCGCGGGCCAGATCGAGAGCGTGGACACGTCGTTCACGGGCGAATTCGAATCCGTTGAGCTCTCTCCGAGCGGTGATCGCGCAGCAGTGACGGTCGGTGAATTGGATCGAACCGAGGTATGGATCAAAGAGCTCAATGATGGCCCCGCGCGTCGACTCACCAACTATCAGGGCATGAACCGCCGACCCGTGTGGAGCCCGGACGGGACCTCGCTCGCGTTCATCTCCGACCGTGGTGGACGCCGCGCCGGCTATAG
>JBDGVT010000363.1:0-2206 GCA_039585495.1 Gemmatimonadota bacterium
CGTCCACGGTTCCAGGTCGAAAGATTCGCCAAGGGTAGGTAGTAGAGATCTGAATGCGGCGGTGAATGCATAGAACAGCATGGTCATCGTCATGAACTTCACAAGTGTCAACGCCGGACGAAAGTTGCTCATTGGTGGCGGGTGAAAGTTGCACACCCGACGGAGGTGACCAGCCTCTCAGGTCGTCGCTTTCTCCTTTGTTCTTTTTGTCCTAGGCCTCGGGAGTCGAGAGCGCTGCTCCGCAGGAGCAGCGTGGAGGGTTTTGGCGAGCTCGGAATGATGCCGCATGCGGTAGCTGTTGCCGCGGACGTTGACGATATGGCAGTGGTGTAGGAGCCGATCGATGAGCGCGGCGGCCATGACCTCGTCACCGAAGATGTGGCCCCACTCCTCGAAGCCTTTGTTCGAGGTCAGTACGGTCGAGGCGCGTTCGTAGCGGCGGTTGATGAGTTGGAAGAAGAGCATGGCTCCGGTCGGTGAGACCGGCAGATAGCCGATCTCGTCGACGACGAGGAGCGATGGGTAGGTGAGGGTCTTGAGGCGATGGGTGAACTTGCCGGCGGCCTTGGCTTCCTCGAGCGAGGTGATGAGATCAGCGAGCGTGCCGTAGTAGACTCTGCGACCGCTCTGGGCGGCCTCGATGGCGAGGCTGATCGCGAGATGGGTCTTGCCGACACCCGGAGGGCCGAGGAAGATCACGTTCTCCTTACGCTCCAAGAAGCCGAGTTCGTGGAGCGAGTCGATCTGCTCGCGCTTGATCGAGGGCTGGAAGCTGAAGTCGAAGTCGCCAAGCGTCTTGATGGCCGGAAGCCGTGAGGATCGCATCGCAGCCTGGAGTCTTCGGTTGTTACGCAGCGTGATCTGAGCACCGAGCAACTGCTCGATGGCCTCGGACGCGGTGACCCCTCCACCATCGACGCCCGTGAGCACATCGTCGAGCGACTCGAGTGCGCCCGGCAACTTGAGGTCCGCGAGTTGGCCCCGGATCCGGTCGCGACGCGAGCGGGCGGCGGCCTTCACCGGGCACCTCCCGCGACCTGGGCATACGTCTCGAGCGGTCGGCGCTGAACGTCGATGTGCGGCACGAAGGGCTGCGTCCGCCTCTTCTTCACCTCCGGTGCCAGGACATAGGAGCGATACGGACGCAGCGCGAGCGGCTTCAGATCACCCAGCTCCCGCTCGAGGCGATCGAGTGGGCGCTCCTTGAGCGTGCCGTGGATGCGCACGTTGGCCACCGTATCGAGCCAGTGCTGGGCCTGGGCGTTGAGGTCGGCGTCCGACGTGAACGTCCGGCCGTAGAAGAAGCTCGAACGCACGTAGCTCACCGGTCGTTCGACCTTGCCCTTGGTCTTGGCCCGATAGGGTCGGCATGCTCGGACGCGGAAGTCCCAGTGATGTGCAAAGCGCAGGAACTCCGCGTTCTCCGTGACCCGCCCGCCCGCGTCACGTTCGTCTCGGGTGATGACCGCCTTCATCTGGTCGAACAGCAGCTCAGTCGGCACACCGCCGAACGAGGCGAACGCAGCCTCCAGGCCCTCGAACACGTGAGCCATCGTCTTGCGGCTAAAGAAGCGCAGCCACAGCTGACGCGAATACCCCAGGACCACGAGGAGCGCGTAGCGCTTGCCCCACGGCAGCACGAAGTCCGCGAAGTCGACCTGGCCCTGATGACCTGGTGCCGTCTCGAAGCGCACCACCGGCTCCTCAGGTGGCCGAGGTCGGACCGTCCGAACGTACTCTTTTACCTGCGTGTAGCCGCCCGCGTAGCCCGCAGCCTTGATCTCGGCGAAGAGCCGTACCGCTGTGAGCTCCGGGTACTCGGTCAGTCGATCCAGAATGATGGCCTTATACGGACCCACCTTCGTCGGAACCGGCGGGCGAGGTCCGTACTTCACCGTCTCTTCGCTCATATCCCGGTCCAACTGCCCTGTCTTGATCCAGTAGTGGACCGTGCGCCGACTCACGCCGAACTGCTCGGCTACCGCCGCCTTCGTCTGGCCCTGCTCCAGATAATGTCTAAGCAACACTCGCTTCTCCCATCCGATCATCGCGCCTCCACCGTCATCGGGAAGACGCAAACGTGAACGATCGGCTACGAGTTCGCTCCGAGCTCCCGCATCAGGCCCGGCGCCTCGCAGCCACGATGTCGTCGAGTGTGCAATTTTCGGCCGCCACATCTGAGCAATTTTGGCCCGCCGCTAACACC
>JBDGVT010000364.1:0-2179 GCA_039585495.1 Gemmatimonadota bacterium
GGATCGATCCCCTCGAGGGACCGAATGGAACCGGCCTGCGCCAGACCGTTCGCCTCGTTCTCTGTCATGGGGGCCCACGACTGCTCGTAGCCCGTCCGGCGAATCGCACGATGGATGTGGAGGCCCCAGTCCTGGACGTCGGCCTCCGGGAATCGCATCGATTTGAAAGGGATCTTCAGTTCTGCAGAGAATCCCATCTCGTCCACGCGACCGGCCGATTCCCACAGAAAATCCGGGGACCAGTCGATAGGACCACCCCGCCCGCCCCTACCCTCGATCCAGAGTCCGTCACCTTGAACGCCGAGCGGATTGACCATGAACACGTAGGCGCGCCGCTGGTCGTGGAAGGTGTCGAGGACGAAACGCACGTAGTCGTCCGAGCGGCCGTACCCGTCCCGGTCGGTGAGGGTCGCCCGAACGCCCCCTGACGAGTCATCGGCCCGCACTGAGAAGTAGATCGCGTCCGCCGCCACGATCACACGGACTTCTGTGTTCTCGGAAGCCGGAGCGCCCTCGATCGGATCGAACTGTGTGAAGCCGGTCAAGACAGCTGCATCAGCCCATGCAGCATCGTCCAGCCGGCCATCGATCTGGATGCGCGGATCCATGATGCGCGGAGCCGCGATGTCGAGCTGACGCACCGAGCCATCGTACACGGCGCTCGCGGTCGGTGGCGCCGCTTCGGCCAACTGTGGTGTTATGAATCGGTCCGTGGCGGCCTGTAGCTGGATGACCAAGGCGAGGGTCAGTGCGGTCTCTATCATCAAATCGTGTGTTCATCGTTTGTATAACTTTTATACAGTAAACATCATATGGAACCGAGGAACGCGCAACCCTATATCAATAGGATATGTATACACATGTGACGAAAAAGGTGGTGCACAGGGCCGCCCTTACTGTAAAAGGTTTGTACATATAAACATCGAATGAACCCGTCGGACCTGCGGCACGCATGATCGGACGTGGGGCGAGCGCGAAGTTACCTTCCCCGAATGGAAATCGGCCTCTACACCTTCGGTGAGACACGGATCGACCCGTCGACCGGAGAGCAACTGGACGCTGAGGAGCGCCTGGCACACCTCCTCGAAGAAATCGAGGTCGCTGACCAGGTCGGCCTCGACGTGTTTGGTCTGGGTGAGCATCACCGAGCGGACTATGCCGTCTCGGCTCCCGCAGTCGTCCTGGCCGCTGCTGCCGCGCGGACCAAACGCATCCGACTGACGAGCGCGGTGACGGTACTCAGCTCCGACGATCCTGTTCGGGTCTTCCAGGACTTCGCAACGCTCGATCTCATTTCGGGCGGTCGCGCCGAGATCATGGCCGGACGGGGTTCGTTCACAGAATCGTTCCCGCTCTTTGGGCAGGATCTCGGGCACTACGACGAGCTGTTCGCAGAAAAGCTCGGGCTGCTCATAGCCCTCCGGGAAGGCGTCCGGATGACCTGGTCGGGGCGACACCGTGCATCGATCGACGACCGACCGGTATACCCTCGACCGGTCCAGAACCCGTTCCCGATCTGGGTCGCGGTGGGTGGCAATCCTCCCTCCGTGGTAAGGGCAGCGTCACTCGGTCTCCCCATGGCGCTCGCGATCATCGGCGGAATGCCGGAGCGGTTCGCACCGATGGTCGATCTCTACCGCGACGCGGCAAAGCGTGCCGGCCACGATCCGGCAAAGCTGCCCGTGAGCATCAACTCACACGGTTTCATCGCCGAGGACCCTGAAGAGGCATCCGAACTGGCATTTCCACCTTACGTCGAGACGATGGGGCGGATTGGCAGAGAACGGGGTTGGCCACCACCGACCCGCGCCCATTTCGACGGGGAAGCCCAGCTCCGGGGTGCCATGTTCCTGGGAAGCCCGCAGCAGATCGTCGACAAGATTCTGTTCCAGTACGACGTCTTCCGGCACGACCGGTTTCTGATTCAGCTCACGGTCGGCCCCATGCCGCACGACAAGGTGCTGCGTGCTATCGAATTGCTGGGCACCGAGGTGGCACCGGTGGTCCGGAAGGAAATCGCGGCCCGGAACGCGTCGGCAGCTAAGGCCTGACGCGAGACTCCGGACCGCGATCCGTTACCGGTTGGGCGCGTCGTTCTGGTTCGTCGGCTCTTCGGCCATGCGCTCGCGCAGCGCCATGACAGCGTCGAACTCTTCCTGGCTCAGGTAGGTCACGTCCA
>JBDGVT010000365.1:0-2365 GCA_039585495.1 Gemmatimonadota bacterium
CGACCTGTAGGACTTTTCCGCTGTCGCGGACCGTTTCGCGGGATTCGACGCGTGCCTGTTCTGCCTCGGTGTTTCTGCCATGGGCATGTCCGACGAAGACTATTCGCGGATAACCCGCGACATCACGATCGCTGCGGCCGAGGTGCTCGCAGCGGAGAGTCCGGGGTTCCGCGTTTGTCTATGTGTCGGGGGCGGGGGCGGACAGCTCTGAGAAGGGGCGAGTGACGTGGGCGCGCGTGAGAGATCGGCTCGAGAACGAACTGCTGGCGAAGGGGCTCGGTTCGACGTGGATCTTCCGGCCGGGATTCATCCAGCCCATGAAGGGGGTGCGTTCACGGACGCAACTCTACAACGCCCTCTACACTGCGCTCTCACCCTTCACGCGCGTCATGCCCCGCCTCATTACTACGACGGAGAAGCTGGGCCTCGCGCTCATCCGGGCGGCCCGGGTCGGTGCTCCGATGGAGGTCCTGGAATTCAGGGATATCAACCGGCTCGCAGAGGCCGAAGCTACCTGCCTGGCCGACTAGCTCTTCAGAAGTGCGCGCACTGGGTCTTCGCCGAGCACTTGATCCATCGTCGAGACCAGCCTATCGGCATCGTGCTCCGAAAACGTCATCGGAGGCTTGATCTTGATCACGTTGTGGTCTGGGCCGTCGGTGCTCAGCAGCACGCCCAACTCTTTTGCACGGTCCGCCACATAGGTCGCGATTTCCGGAGAGGGGGTCTTCGTGGACCGGTCGCTCACGAACTCCAAGCCGAGGAAGAGCCCTCGTCCGCGAACGTCGCCGATCGCGTCGTGACGCATGGCCAGTGAGGCGAGATTGGCCTTGAGCGTGCCCCCGACGACGGCCGCGTGTTCCTTCAGTTTGTCTCTCTCGAGGATGTCCAGGACCGAGAGACCGATCGCCGCGGAGACCGGGTTGCCACCGAAGGTGCTGAAGAACTCCATCCCGTTCGCAAATGACGCCGCGATCTGAGGTGTGGTGACGACCGCACCGATGGGATGGCCGTTTCCGATCGGCTTCCCGAGCGTGACGATGTCCGGCGAGACCCCCTGAGACTGGAAGCCCCACATGTGACTCCCGATCCGGCCGAAGCCGATCTGGACCTCGTCGGCGATGCAGATTGCTCCCACCGCGCGGGCGTGGCGGTACGCCGCCTCGAGGTAACCGGCCGGAGGTTCGATCTGACCGCCGCACGAGAGGATGCTCTCCGCAATGAACGCGCTGGGTGCGAAGTCTGGCTTCAATGCCGCAAAGGCCTCACCTACATGGCCCGCATAACGCGCCGCCCGATCTGGCACGTCCCGACCGTAACGGCCGCGATAGTCGTCCGGGATGGGCACGGTTCCGACCCAAGCCGGAGGGCCGGCCCCGCCTGCACCCGCGTGCTTGTAATGACTCACGTCGACCAGACCCTGCGTGTTTCCGTGGTAGCCGGAGTCGATGGCGACCACGGCGGTCCCGCCGGTATGGACGCGGGCCATCCGTAGCGCGAGCTCGTTGGCCTCCGAACCCGAGTTCACGAAGAAGCACACGGAGAGCGGATCGGGGAGGAGGGCCGAGAGGCGCTCGGCGTACTCGATCACCCGTTCGTGCAGGTACCGTGTGTTCGTGTTCAGCACCCCCATCTGACGTTGGCCGGCGCGTACCACCGCAGGATGCTCGTGCCCCACGTGTGCCACGTTGTTCACGCAGTCCAGGTAGCCCCGTCCCACGGTGTCGTAGAGATAGGAGCCGACGCCGCGCACGATGTGTAACGGCTCGGAATACGACAGGCTCAGGTTGGCGCCGAACGCTTCCGCCCGGCGGTCATTGAGGTCTCCCTCGGCGACATACGTCGTCTCTCCCGGCAGGCCGAGCATCAGGTTGGGGTCGGGCGAGAACGAAGCCCACAATTCGCCTTCTCGAGGCAAAGCGACCCCGGGGAACTGATTCTCGAAGCCGAGCAGATCGGTCATGACCTGGAAGTGGAGATGCGGCGGCCAGTCCCCGTTTTCAGGGTAGGGACCGATCCTTGCGATCTCCCCTCCGGGCTCGACTTCAGATCCCGGGACCAAATCGGAAACCGATTCCCTCTCGAGGTGCCCGTACAGGGTCCAGAACGGCCCGTCCGGTCCTTCGTGCTCGAGGACGATCGTTGGCCCGTAGTCGAGTCCTCCCCTTCGTGCTCGAGGACGATCGTTGGCCCGTAGTCGAGTCCTCCTCCGTTGTCGTGCACCGACTTCACGATCCCGCCGAGCGGGGCGCGAACCGTCGCGCCCGCCTGGTCGAAGATGTCGATGCCGAGATGGATCGTGCGCCGTTCCCTCGGATCCCCTTCTCGTCCTTCGAACGTCTCCGTGAGGTAGAAGGCCCGGGGC
>JBDGVT010000366.1:0-2944 GCA_039585495.1 Gemmatimonadota bacterium
CCCGGAAAGCCTCGCGAAGCACTACACCGCTTTCCGGGTCTCCGAGCGCTTGCTCCTGACAGGTCACTCACACCAGGCCTGGCCGGACGCGGGCTTCGAGGGGCACAAGCAGGCTTGGCTCGATGCCGCGGATTTGGCCGATGGCAAATGGGACGCGGTCTCGGAAAAGGTCGAGCGCGTCGCGGGCGGGTACCGGACACTCATGGACGAGTGCGACGGAGACTTCACGCTCGACACGAACACGCATGCGCTGGTGGTACGCTTTCTATCGGCCCTGCCGCTCCGCGATAGGCCGCGAATCGTCACGACCGATGGAGAGTTCTACTCGATTCGCCGGCAGCTGGACCGACTGGGTGAAGACCACCTCGAGGTCGTGAAGGTCTCGGCTGAGCCCGTGGACACACTCGCCGAGCGGGTCGCGCAAGAGATTGATGAGCGCACATCCGCGGCGATGATATCGTCGGTCCTGTTCGGAAACGGCCTGATCGTTCCGAATCTGGAGGCCGTGGCAGAGGCGTGTGCACTCCATGGGGTGGAGCTGCTCATCGATGCGTACCATTCTCTCGGCGTCGTCCCGTTTTCACTCGACGGCCGGGAGCAGGCGTTCGTGGTGGGTGGCGGCTACAAGTACCTGCAGTTGGGAGAGGGGAACTGCGTCCTGCGGGTTCCTCCCGGGTGTACCCTGCGGCCGGTCGTCACGGGATGGTTCGCCGAATTCGCTGAACTGGCGGATCGGCGGGTGCCGGGTGAGGTGCCGTACGGGCTGGGCCCCGCCCGATTCGCGGGGTCCACCTTCGATCCAACCTCTCAGTACCGGGGTGCCGCGGTGATGGATTTCTTCGTCGAGCAGAGTCTGACCGTCGACGTTCTTCGGGCGACCAGTCAGCGACAGGTCGGGTTGCTCGTGGAGACGTTCACCGGACTCGATCTCGATCCCGCCGTGGTGCGGCTCGCCGATGACGTTGCTCTGGAGAGTAGAGGTGGATTCCTCGCGCTTCATGCTCCCGACGCCGGCCAGCTCTCTACCGGACTCCTGGAAAGGGGTGTCCGCACGGACTCGAGAGGGACCGTGCTTCGATACGGGCCAGCGCCGTACCTGACCGACGCCCAGATCGTGCAAGCGATGGAAACGCTCGGCGATGTCGTTCGAGGCGGTAGCGCTTAGTCGTTCGGAATCGCGGCGGCCGGGACCGAGAGTGAAGCCTCGTCACCGACGTTGATCTCGCCGTCGTTCAGCACCACTCCGTACGCACCCCCGTACCATTCGGGCCCCAGGGCAGCCGTGAGCCCGGGGAGCTGCTCGTCCATCCGTTCGCAGGGTCTCGTGCGGCCGTGGATGTGAATCCGGACACCGCCGAGCGTCAGAATCTGATCGCGCGTCTCGTTCAGCTGGACACCGCTGATCATGACATTTGCCCGCCTCATGGCCGGGTCGACACCGGGCAGGTCCGCGGCAATCGCGTCGAAAACTTCCTTTTCGATCACGGTGACCTGTCGTTTCGCACGTCCGAAATTGGCGTCGTTTTCAATGCCGCCGTTCTCCACGAGCCTGACGCCGTCGACCGGATCCATGACTCCCCTGAGCGCCCGCTTGATCCAGAGCGCCTCCACCCTGCCACTCATTCCGGTCTCCTCGTCGAGGGATAGTTCACGATGTTCTCCCACTCCGATGCGTCGGAGCGGGCGACCACGGCGATGACGGGTTCCGTGTCGCTGAGGTTGATCACCTCATGGGGCACACCCGGCTCGATGAAGATGAAATCTCCCGCCTCGTTGTCCATCGTCTGCTCGAGATCGTCTCCATACTCGTGCCTGACCTTGCCCTGGAGAATGAAGAGCATCACCTCGAAATCGACATGGATATGCGCGTAGGCGACGGCCCCTGGTGGTACCGTTGCGACGTTCATCGACAGTTTGCTCGAGCCGACATTCTTGGCCGACATGCCTGTCTTGTATCGGATGCCGTTCCACCCGCGGTGCGTTTCCGGCGCTCGGACACAGAGGATGCCGTCGCCGTCTTCGGTCGCTTCCTTCAAGGCTGCCGCCGCTTCCTTCTCGCTCATCGAATCAGTGCCTCCAACTCGTCGGGTGTGCGCGCGAGCCCCGCGGTCAGGACCTCTGCACCGTCTTCGGTGACCAGAATCACGTCTTCCACGAACACCCAGATACCAGTCCGATATGATGACCGAAGTAGGTCGGCGCCTGCATGTACTGCTCTTCAGCGTCGGGGATGGCCTCGTACGCGATCCGGGTGAGTTCCCGCAGCGTAATTCCGGGACGAACGGCTGCGATGATCGCGTCCGCCGCACGGGTGCTCACGAGAAGCTTCTCCCGCTGCACGTCTGAAAAGCGCCCGTTCACGGGGAAGGTCCGACCGACGTCACTGATGTACCCGTCGATTTCGCATCCGACGTCGAGGATCACGAGGTCACCGGCCTCCATGGGGCGGTTCCGACGATCGTAATGGGCCGCCAGTACGCGCCAGGGCCACAGGCTGTTGGGTCCGGACTTTACGATCGGCGTGAAGGGAATGGACTGTGCGCCCAGAGTTCGGCACGTCGATTCGAATTCGCCCTGGATCGAGCGTTCGTCTGTGCCCACGCGAATCCGTGCGGCGGCAGATCGGATTCCTCGAGCCGTCGCGTCGGCGGCGATCCGCATCCGCTGGATCTCGGCGCTGCTCTTCACCATCCGCCCGCGAGCGACTTCTGCGAAGCCGTTCTCGATACGGGCTTCCGGGAATTCGGTCTGGAGCCTGAGGAGCATCGTCTGCGTGGCGTTCAGCGAGCCGAACTCCGGGAGGACGAGCGAACGAAGAGGACCGTCGGAGCCACCGTTCACCCGAATTGTTCGGTTCCTGCGAAGCTGGTCCGCGAGGTACTCGGGGAAGTCCACGACGTTCCGGTATTCCTCGATCCCGGCGATGCTGCGGAGCTGATAGTCG
>JBDGVT010000367.1:0-2140 GCA_039585495.1 Gemmatimonadota bacterium
CGGTCGCTCCTACGCCTCCAGAATGCGTCGATGAAGAATCGACTGCTCCGTCCGACCCCGCTCCTGTGCGTACTCGCCACCGCCTGCTCGCCCGCTGTTCCGACGACGGCCTTTACCGGTGCGACCGTGTGGGACGGCACCGGCGAACCGCCGATCACGAATGCGACGATCCTCATTCAAGACGGGCGCGTCCTGGAGGTGGTCGCAGGCGGCTCCCCGCCCCGTGGCGCAGCGGTCGTTCGACTCGACGGGAAGTTCGTGATTCCGGGTCTGATCAACGCCCATGGTCACGTCAGCGGACTTTGGGCCGCTGAGGGCATCACGGACGAGGTCGATCGGGTTCGTGGCGACCTGGAGCTCTTCGCAACGTACGGCGTCACGACAGTGAATAGCCTCGGTGACGGCGATGTGGTGATCTCTGCCCGCGATGCGGCCACACCCACGGACCCGCGCGCGCGCCTCTTCGCTGCCGGTCCGGTCATCACCGAATTCGATGCCGATGATGCACGTGCCACGGCACGGGCGAACGCCGACGCGGGGGTGGACTGGCTCAAGCTTCGCGTCGACGACAATCTCGGGACTTCGGACAAGATGCCGTGGGAGGCCGTCCAGTCGGTCCTCGAGGTCGGGTCCGAGCGCGGTCTGAGACTCGCCACGCACCTCTTCTATCTCGCCGACGCCAAGCGTCTGCTCGAGATGGGCTCCGGGATGATCGCGCACTCGGTGCGTGACACGGATGTGGACACCGACTTTTTGATGCAGCTGCGCGAGTCGGGCGTCTGCTACGTCCCGACGCTGACGCGTGAGGTCAGCACGTTCGTCTACGCCGAACGCCCTTCCTTCTTCGACGACCCATTCTTCACGGCGCATGCCCACAGGGGTGAGGTCGAACGCGTGTCGCAGCCGGCGTTCATGGACAGGATGGCGAAGAGTCCGACCGCGCAGGGTTATCGGGCCGCGCTCGATCAGGCGATGTCCAACCTCAAGGTCATCTCGGACGCTGAGCTACCCGTGGCAATGGGTACCGACGCGGGTCCTGCGGCGCGATTCCCGGGCTACTTCGAGCACATGGAACTCTGGATGATGGTCGAAGCGGGAATGACGCCGGCCCAGGCGCTCCGCAGCGCGACCGGTGTGGCGGCCGAGTGCCTCTCTGCCCCGGACATCGGGACGCTGGAAGCCGGCAAGTGGGCCGACTTCCTCGTGCTCGGCGAAGATCCGCTCGTCGACATCACCGCCACGAGAAGCCTCGAAGCCGTCTACCTCGCCGGGAACCTCATGCGCTGATGCCGCGGATCAGGCCCCGGGGATGGCGTATCGTTCGAGGTAGGCGAGGTCGAACTCATCGAACGCAACGACATAGAGGGTACCGGCGCCGAAGGCGATCACCTGACGGTTGTTCGGGAGGGAGTAGGTCGTGACGTACTCCCCGGCGCGATCGAATACGTCGTACGTGGCATCCTCTCCGGCAGGCATACGACGACGAACCCATGCACGATTCTCGGCGTCGACCTGGATTCGTCCGTTGTAGAAGGGGGGCATCACCTCAGGCCAATCGTACTGATCGAGTTCTCTTGCCTCGGTCATGCCACCACGGGAAAAGCTCGTCGACATGGAGCCATCGCTACCCATGTCGATCATGATCCCCACCCCGCCACCGGAACGGCCACGGGCATCGTTCCACTCCTGCTTTTCGGCCATCCCGATCGCCACCGGCTCGAACGGTACCGGTGGCCCAGCGGTCAGAGACCCGTCCGGACCGAACCAGTCGAGGTGATAGTCCGAGGAGCGCGCGACCACGACCGAGCCATCCGAGGCGACCCCCCACGCGTCTTCAAGCGACAGCGGCGTGACCTCCAGGGAGACGTTTCGTTCCCCTGCGCCGCCGCTCTCCCTAATCACCCGGTCCTCGAGCTTGAAGTGGGCGACCGTGTCCAGCGCCAGCGTTCCACGTTCGACACGCAGGACCGAACCCGAATCGGGCAGGTTACCGCGCATCCCACCGCCCATGGATCTCGCATAGACATTCCCATCCGCATCGACAGCCTGGGGCAAGGCGACGACCAGCCCCGTGCGAGGGTCACCGGACGAGAGTGGAGAGGTCGATCCAAACTCCTGATCCGGCCCGAGAGATATCATT
>JBDGVT010000368.1:0-3498 GCA_039585495.1 Gemmatimonadota bacterium
GCTTCGCGGTTGGTGGCGCGGCTTGATCGGCGAGTTCGACGGAGGCCCGTCGACCCAGGGAACCATGACCGGTCCGACCGACGATCAGATGAGGCGGTTGCTCAGGACCGAGGGCGACTTTGCAGAGAGTCTCGACGAGCTGGATCGGGTGATCCTCGAGGTTGTGCCCGCCCTCAACGAGATCCTGGAGCGCATCGGTATCGAGCCGGTACCGGTGGCGAGGAGGGGCGAGCTGGTCAGCTGAGGAAGTTCAGCCCGGGACGTTCAGGTCGATGATTTCGGCCTCGATGCGAGCGCCTGATCCGACGACGAGCCGACCCACGGTCACCGGCAATGTGAAGCGCCGGTGGCCGGCCGCTCCGGGGTTGAAGTAGAGCACGTCGTCCTGCCAGGTGATGTCCGGGCGGTGCGTGTGGCCGTGGATGACCACACTGAATCCGGCCGCGCCAGCGTCCAGATCGAGTTCGGCGAGGTCGTGAAGCACGAAGGCCAGGACGGCTGACGTCGGAGGGTCGCTCCCCGCGACCAGTTCCACCACTTCGGTGGACGGCAGGGACGCCCCGAAGGTTCCACCGTCGGTATTTCCGCGTACCGCATGGACGGGCGCGATCTGGCCGAGGCGCACGAGAATGTCCGGGTCACCCACGTCTCCCGCGTGGATGATGAGATCACTTCCTTGCAACGCGACCAGAGCCTCATCGCGCAGCAGGCCGTGCGTATCTGAAATGACGGCGATTACCATAGGATGTCCTTCTTCCTTCTTGCGAAACTGCGGCGCCCGTGCCATGCTCCCGCAGGTTATACACGGCGAAAGCGGCAAGTGATCGCCGGGAGTATGGGGTCCGGATGGCTCGCAGGCGACCCCGGGTGGATGTTATGGAGCAACCCACGAGGATCGGCTCGTACGAAATCGCCGAAGTACTCGGCGAGGGTGCCATGGGTACAGTCTACATCGCCCACCAGCAGGAGCCGGTCCAACGCACCGTTGCGCTCAAGGTGCTCAAGGCGACTGACGAGCCCGCCGAAGTCCTGGACCGCTACGAAACTGAGCGTCAAGCGCTCGCGGTTATGGATCACCCCTCTGTGGCCCGCGTCTTCGATGCGGGGGTCACGGACGACGGGAACCCGTACGTCGTCATGGAGCGAGTCGAGGGTTCTTCCATCCTGCGTTTCTCCGATGAGCACAGGCTCACGATAAGGGAGCGCTTGACCCTCTTCGCCAAGGTTTGTCACGCCGTCCAACACGCGCATCAGAAGGGCGTCATCCACAGGGACCTGAAGCCGGAGCACATCCTGGTTTCGGAGGTCGACGGGCGTCCAATGCCGAAGATTATAGACTTCGGCATTGCCACGGCGGCGGATCCCGAGGTCTTCGTGCGGAGCCGCTCCGAGTCGCGCGACAGCGTCATCGGGACACCCGCCTACATGAGCCCGGAGCAGATCAACGGGTACATGAGCCCGGAGCAGATCAACGGGCTCAGCGACATCGATACGCGCAGCGACATCTACTCTCTCGGGATCATCCTCTACGAACTCCTCGTTGGGGCCGCTCCATTCGACGTGCCCACGAGGGCCGGGTGGGGGGCAGTCGCAGCGCGGATCATGTCCGATCCGCCCACGCCGACTGCACGCTTCAGTTCGATCGACACACAGGACACGGTGGCGGATCTCCGCCGCACTACTCCGGAAGGGCTCCGGAGGGAGCTACACGACGACATAGATTGGATCGTGCGTCGCGCGATGGCGAAGGAGAGGACGGAGCGGTACGAAACCGCACACGAATTCGCGCTCGAGCTCGAACGGCATCTGGCCAACCAGCCGGTGCACGCCCACCCGGCGGGGGTCCGCTACGCGATCCGGAAGTTCGTTCAGCGAAATAGGATCGCGGTGGGGTCGGGGACCGTGATCGCGGCGGGCGTGGTCCTCTTCGCGATCACGACGTCGGTGCAAGCGGCCCAGATCGAGCGGGCTCACGAAGAGGCCGAGGCGAGGAGATCGCAGGCGGAAACCCTGATCGACTTTATGCTCACCGATTTGTATGAGCGCCTCGAACCGTTGGGCCGCCTCGATATCCTTGCGGAGGTAGGAGACGAGGCTGTGGACTACTTCGTGTCCGTGCCGCCGGACGGATTCACGGACGCAGAACTGGCTTCGCTGTCTCAGGCCATGTACCAGATCGGTGACGTGCGGAGGGATCAGGGCCGGCTTCCTGAGGCGGGAGCCGCATTCGAGGCATCGCTGGGGTTGGCCAGGGCGCTCTACGATCGCGACCCGGCGGACGACGATCGACTCTTCGAATTGGGGCAGGCGGAGTTCTACTCAGCCGAGAGGTACTACGAGGAGCAGCGGTACGAGGAGGCCTTCCAGGGGTTCTCTGCCTATCGAGACATCTCCAACGAGCTCGTCAGAAGAGACCCCGAGAATCTCACCTACCAGCTCGAAGTCGGTTTCAGCCATACGAACGTGGGTGGGGTTCTACATCGGACCGGCGATTTGGCAGGCGCCCTGGTAGAGTTCGAACAGGCTCTCGAAGCGAAGCGCCGGGTCGCAGCAGCCGACCCCGGGCCGCGTCGGGATCGCGACATTGGTCAGGCCCACAATTTCTTGGGCGCCGTACTGAGGGACATCGGCCGCCTGGATGAGGCCCAGTTGCACTTCGAGGCGGACGTCGAGATCAAGGAACGACTCGTAGCCCAGGCTCCCCAGAATGCGCCGGACGCATTCAGGCTCGTGGTAGCCATGGGTTACCTGGCGGACCTCCAGCACGCACGCGGAGACGTTGCCCGGGCGCTCGACGGACATCGGGTCCGCAGAGAGTATCTGATCCCGCTTGTCGAGAATGACCCGTCGAATCTCCGGTGGGCGCGTAACTTGAGCGTCGTCGAGGCGAAGCAGGCGCACGTGTTGGCGGACACTGGAGAGTATGGCGAAGCCGGGCGACTCATTGGCCCTGCGGTTGAGCGACTCGAAGAACTCGTCGACCAGAACCCCGACCAACCGAACTGGCGGGCGGATTTCGTACGAGCACTCAGTGTGCTCGCGTCGGTGCGCCTGATGCAGGGCGATCTCGTCGAAGCCGATCGGGCCTCGGCGGAGTGTCTCCAGGTGGTGATCGCTGACCTGGCGTCTTTCGGTGATGCAGCGATCGTCGCTGCCGAGCGCGAGTTGGTTCGAGCTGAAGTGCTTGCCGCGTCGGGTCGGACTGCGGAAGCGGTGGAGATGAATGAGTCGGCGGTCGATCGGTTGGTCCCGCAGGCGGAGAGCTCCACTGACTTCGACCTCTTAACGACGCTCGCTACCGCCCTCCTTCGCCTGGACCGCGCGGATGAAGCGAGGAGCGTCCTGTCGTCGCTGGAAGCCATGGGGTACGCGGCTCCGGAGGTGGTCGCGCTGAGAGAGGCCAGTCTCGTGCGTTGAGATCCGATCTCTTGCCGGAAGGAGCAAACCCAACCTGCCCGAAACTGAAACATGGAGGAGACAAATGTCAGGGTGCCCAGA
>JBDGVT010000369.1:0-2134 GCA_039585495.1 Gemmatimonadota bacterium
GAGCTGAACACCGCCCGCTTTTCGACCGCGGTGATGCCGCTCGGGACGGCGATGACGACGCGGGGGCGCAGGCCCCAGCGGCGATCGTGCACCGAGCGGATGAAGAAGTTGATCATGGCTTCGGTGAGGTCGAAGTCCGCGATCCTCCCCGAGCGCAGCGGGCGCACCGCTTCGATGTGCGGCGGGGTGCGCGCGACCATGGCCTTGGCCACATGCCCGACGGCGTTGCCCCCCAGCAGAACCTCGCGGCTGTCGCGCCGAATCGCAACGACGGTGGGCTCGGTCAGCACGATGCCGCGACCGGCGACGGTCACGAGCGCGTTCGCCGTGCCGAGGTCGATCCCCATGTCGGCGGAGAACATCCCCATGAGCCAGTTGAGCAGCACGTGATTCGTCCCGGTGGTTGCCTGGATGGGAAGACGCTTCCCTTTGCCGCTATCGGCACGTCCGCACGCCAAGTTGAGGGGGCACGAAGAAAGCCCGCCGCTCGAGAGCGACGGGCTTTGCGGTGTCTCGGGCTGACTACGCGTCGATTACTCGGTGCGGTCTTCGCCCTCGTCTTCGTCGAGCGTGCCGTAGCTGCTCTTGAACTCCTTCTTCGCCCACGAGGTGGCGGTGACCTGGAACTCCTTGAGGTTGCTCCGGGTTTCGGGGTTCACGTACTGGCTCAGGTGCTTGGCGTTGATCCAGATCGCCAGGCCGAGCACCAGGATGTTCACGATCAGGAGCGTCGTGGTGACCGGGTGCGAGGATCGCTGGATCAGGACGTCGTCGTCGTCATAAGGTGCCATGTCTTACTCCCTGCTCTAACCGACTCAGTCCAGGACCGTCGCGGCCTGATCGCCAGGCGCCACGGTCTCGCCGTTGGCGGCGAACAGCACGCGGCAACCGGCACCGTCGGCCATGAGCTTCATGACCACGACCTTGGCGATGAACTTGCCGCCCCGGTAGATCGTGAAGGTGTAGCCGCGCTTGACGCCGTCTTGCTGCCCGACGCTGAGCACCACGTTGTGGGGGCTGAGCGAGGTGTCGACGCCCGTCACCAGTCCGCGGATCGGCGGCGCCGGCGGGAAGTTGGTGAGGATCGTGTCGACGGGGATGTTCTGACGGTTCAACTCTTCCATGGCGAGCTGGTAGTCGAGCACCGACTGCTTGGCCTTGGTGTAGTCGATACGAACCTCGGTGAGATCCTTCTCGAGCGCCGTGCGCTGCGCGAGCAGGCGGGCGACCTGGGACTCGGCGAGCTCCTGGTTGCCGGTGGCCGTCTTGAGGGAATCCTCGAGGCTGCCGATCCGCGAGAGGTACTCGCTGATCTGGCTGTCTTTTTCGCTGATCGTGGCGACGACGGTGCTGTGGTCGGCCTGCAGCTTGTCGAGGTCGCTGCGCGTCTGCTGCGCTTCGCGAATGCGGTCGTCGAGCTGCCCCTGCAGGTTTTTCATTTCCTTGCGGTGCGACTCGACCACCTGACGCTGCGTCAGGATGTCGCGCTCGAGGTCGGCGTTCTTGGACTTTTCCGCCTTGAGGGCGGTTTCCTTGATCTCGACCACCTTGGCGTTCGAGTCTACCGTCTCTTCGTACGCCTGCTTCCAGTCGTTCTGGTGGTGGTACAGCGTTGCTGACACACCCAGAAATAGCAGCGCGAGGATCGTCTGAATGACGATGAGAATCTTGCCAAGAAGGCTCATGGCCTACCCCTTCTCCCGAGGGTCAACATCGAAAATCACCGCTCGTTCCAAAGCGACCCGTCCAAAACCTGGGCCCACACATTCGCGTGGTTCCCGAGGGGTCGCTCCCGCTAGAAACGAGGGCTTTGAGACCGTGGATGATAGGCAGGCGAAAAGGCCTGTCAATAGGCCCGCCGTCGCCACAAGTCCAAATGACCAAACGATGACAGAGCTATGACCGGTGGGTGGGCGCGATGTCACGAGGTCGTGAAACGTTAGGGTGGCGGGGCCCAATCCGGATGAAGAAAACCCGCCGCTCGAGAGCGACGGGCTTTGCGCGGAGGCTTGGTTTGAACTCTACCGAATCAACGCGTGGTTCTTCGAGAACCAGTACGGCAGCGTCAGGTCGATTCCCGGCGACTGGTGCGTGGGCGGGTGGCCGCCGTCGAGCCGGAAGGGGTCTCGTTGCC
>JBDGVT010000370.1:0-2329 GCA_039585495.1 Gemmatimonadota bacterium
CGGACTGCCGCCGTCATCAACGTCGGGACAGCCACCCTGGCCGCGTTCATCGGAGCGGGTGGACTGGGGGACCCGATCGTCGCCGGACTGGCGCTCACGGACACCCGGATGATTCTGTCCGGTGCGATTCCGGCGGCGGTGTTGGCGTTGATCGTCGACGGGGTCCTGGCCGGAGCAGAACGCGTGGTTACGCCGAAGGGTCTTGCAGGGGTGCCGTAGCGCCCATCCGCCCGAAATCCGAACCCGCCGGCTCCTGGAAAGCAGCCAAGCCGAACTCCGGCAGAATCGCGATCAAGTGGTCGAAGATGTCTCCCTGAATCGCCTCGTAGTTCGCCCAGGCCGTGTCGTTCGTGAAGCAGTAGATCTCGATCGGCAGACCCTTGGGCGACGATGCGAGCTGGCGCACGAGCAGAGTCATGCCTTCGTGAATCACCTCGCTCGCCTTCAGGTAGTTGAAGACGTATGCCCGGAACGTCCCGACGTTGGTGAGACGCCTCGCCTCGGGAATCACGTCTTCCGCGGCGACCCTGTTGCTGGCGTGCGCGTCCAGCTCCTCCCTCTTGGAGGCCATGTAGTCGCGCAGCAACTCGTACTTGCTGAGCCGTGAGATCTCCTCGTCGGTGAGAAACCGCACGGTCGACATGTCGAGATTCAGCGACCGCTTGATGCGCCGCCCACCCGACTCACTCATTCCCCGCCAGTTCTTGAACGACTCACTGATGAACTTGTGCGTCGGGATGGTCGAGATCGTCTTGTCCCAGTTCTGGATCTTCACCGTGTGCAGCGCGATGTCGATCACGTCGCCGTCCGTGTTGAACTGAGGCATCTCGACCCAGTCCCCGATCCGGATCATGTCGTTCGACATGATCTGCATGCTCGCGACGAGTGAGAGGATCGTGTCGCGGAAGACCAACATCAGAACCGCGGTCAGCGCGCCCAGCCCGGAGAGGAAGACCACCGGAGACCGGTCGGCAAGAATCGAAACGGTCACCACGGCCGCGGCGATGTACATGACGAGCCCGATGACCTGCAGGTAGCCCTTGATCGGGCGACTCTTGGCCTCGGAGTACGACTCGTTGTAGATGTCGTTGATCGCGTATAGAAGCGCATTTGCGGACGTCGCAGCGCTCAGCACGATCACAGAGAGTGAGACGCGTTGCGTCAATAGGGCGACCAGGGCGAGCAGGCTCACACCGCCCTGCACTTCGACGACGGTCAACCCCAACGCGGGGCCGATTCCGAAGTAGAGAATCACTGCGGGTACGGCATTCGCGAGGCGGGCGAACACCTTCCGATCGATGAGTCGGTCGTCCCAAGTCGAGGTCGTGCGGGATGCCGCGCGGCGCAGCACACCGCGCATGATCCGAACCGTGAGCCGGTACGCGATGGTCGCGACCAGAAGGAGGACGAGCGTCAATCCACCCTGCGTGATCCAACCCTCGGTAAGCGCTTGCACCTGTCTACTCCTCGTTTGTGAGTTCCTGGGCCATCAGATCGAGGGCCAGATTGCTAAGTCGGATCAGGTGCGGATGCGCTCTGTGTCCGTTGGTCAGGAAGACCACACCGTGGCCCAGGGTACGATTGCCCATCACGAACGCGGTATAGCCCGGGACACTGCCGGAGTGCGCGAAAAAGGACTCTCCCTGGCGCGTCGTGGTCCACCACGTCAGTCCATATCCGGGGTCCTCGTACCCCCAACCCTCGGGTATCCCCTGCCCACTGAACTGTTCGTACTGGAGTGACTGCATCTCTTCGATCGTCGCTTCAGTGAGAAGCCGGGTGCCGTCCGCGGTCCCGTCTCGGAGGTTGAAGCTGACCCACCGCGCCTGGTCGTGGATCGTACCGTACACGATTCCCGCCGGCCATGCGTTGGCCTTTAGGCGTTGAGTCGGGACCAGGCCATCCTTCGTGCGCTCGTCGGGCACGTACGGAATCGCCAGTCGCTCTTCCATCGATGGACGAAGATCGAAGGCAGTACTCGTCATGCCCAACGCGCCCCAGACGTGTTCCCGGATGTACTCCTTGTACGGTACTCCACTGAACTGTTCGACCAGGTACGCCGCGAGAGAGTACGCCATGTTCGAGTACACGACCCCCTGAAGCGGGGCAGTCTCGGCGCGGAGTTCCCCCAAACGAGGTGTGGCCCGAAGTCCTCCGGAAGGCCTGATGTGTGGGTGAGGAGATGCCTGAACCGCACGGGGTTGGCAGGGTCCTCCCCTCGGATCTCGATGTCCAGGTAGTCATGCACCGCATCGTCGAGGTCGAACTTCCCCTGCTCCATCTGCTGGAGGAGTGCCACCGTGGACTGGGCCTTGAACGTCGAACCGAT
>JBDGVT010000371.1:0-2122 GCA_039585495.1 Gemmatimonadota bacterium
TACGACATGGATATCGTGAAGATGTTCTTCACAGCCACGGTCGTGTGGGCTCTCGTTGGAATGTTGGTGGGTGTGATCATCGCCCTGCAGCTCGCCTGGTGGCCAGCGAATCTCGGGATGCCCTGGACCACGTTCGGTCGCCTTCGGCCACTGCATACCAACGCCGTGATCTTCGCGTTTGCGGGGAACGTATGCTTCACCGGCATCTATCATTCGATGCAGCGTCTGCTCAAGACCCGCATGTGGAACGATACGCTCTCGCGTGTCCACTTTTGGGGCTGGCAAGGCATCATCGTGGCGGCGGCGATCACGCTCCCTCTCGGTCTGACGCAGTCCAAGGAATACGCCGAGCTGATATGGCCCATCGACGTTGCGATCACGCTCGTGTGGGTCGCGTTCGCGGTGAACTTCTTCGGGACGCTCGCGATTCGTCGCGTGAAGCACCTGTATGTAGCGATCTGGTTCTACATGTCGTTCGTTCTGACGATCGCCGTGCTCCACATCGTCAACAGCCTGGTGATTCCCGCGACCCTGGTCCGCTCGTACCCGATCTACTCGGGACTCACCGATGCACTCGTTCAGTGGTGGTATGGGCACAACGCGGTGGGCTTCTTCCTGACCACCCCGTTCCTCGGGCTGATGTACTACTACCTGCCGAGGGCGGCCGAGCGTCCGGTCTATAGCTACCGTCTCTCGATCATCCACTTCTGGGCACTCGTCTTCTTATACATCTGGGCCGGACCGCACCATCTCCTGTATTCGGCGCTCCCAGACTGGGCGCAGACGCTGGGCATGGTGTTCTCCATCGTCCTGCTCGCCCCCTCGTGGGGCGGCATGCTCAATGGATTGCTGACCCTCAAGGGGTCGTGGGACCGGGTTCGAACAGACCCGATTCTCAAGTTCATGGTGGTGGCCGTGAGCTTCTACGGCATGAGTACGTTCGAAGGCCCCATGATGTCGATCCGGGCCGTCAACGGGCTCGCCCACTACACCAACTGGGTCATTGGACACGTCCATTCCGGGGCACTGGGATGGGTCGGCATGATGTCCTTCGGGATGATGTACTGGATGGTCCCGCAGATCTGGGGGCGGGCGCTCGCTCACCCCAAATGGGCGTCCCACCACTTCTGGCTCGCCACCATCGGGATCGTGATCTACACGGTAGCGATGTGGGCGGCCGGCCTCATGGAAGGCCTGCAATGGCGTGCCCTGAACGATGCCGGTCAGCTCGCAAACCCGATCTTCGTGGACATCACCGCTCGACTCAGTCCGTTCCTCTGGCTGCGAGTCGTCGGTGGATCGATGTACCTGGTGGGCGCCGTGATGATGGCGATCAATTTCTGGAAGACGATCCGTGGTCTGGGCGATCCAGTCGCCACCGATGCCATCCCCGTCGGCGCAGATTGAGGAGACGACCATGAGCAATGAGAATCAGAAGGACTCGGGGACGGAATACGGCCGACTGCATCGGAGACTTCTCGAGGCCCGGCCAGCGTTCTTCGCGGTGGCGACAACGGTGGCGATCAGCATCGGCGGCCTTGTCGAGATCGTCCCCATGTTCACCGCGTCATCCATCTCGTGGGAGCGCGGCGACTGGATTACGCCGTATACGCCGCTGGAGGTCGCGGGCCGTGATATCTACGTGCGTGAGGGGTGCTACCTCTGCCACTCACAGATGGTCAGGCCCATGCGCGCCGAGATCCTCCGGTACGGGCCCTGGACCCGGGCGGCCGAGTATCAGTACGATCGTCCGTTCCTGCTTGGCTCGAGACGCCTCGGACCGGACCTGCAGCGCCAGGGCGGGAAGTATCCAGACGCCTGGCACTACGAACACATGCGGGATCCCCGCTCCACGTCGCCGGGGTCGGTCATGCCGACGTATCCGTGGTTGCTGCGAGACAAGATCGATCCTGTGGACATCGGCGCCTCCATACGCGCGCTCGCCAAGGCGGGCACGCCCTACACTCAGACGGACGACGCGTCTGTCGCGGCGAGCCTCGAGTCACAGGCTGCGGGGATCACAGCGTCGCTGGCGACCAGCGGAATTACCGCCGACTGGGATGACGAGATCATCGCCGTCATCGCGTACCTGCAGCGACTCGGGGTCGAGGGCCGCGCCTAC
>JBDGVT010000372.1:0-2100 GCA_039585495.1 Gemmatimonadota bacterium
GATGTACAGATGGTCCAGGCTGGTGGAGGGCCTCAAACCGGCGTCCTCCTGGGCGCAGGCTCGTTTCTCGGAGGTGCTCAAGCTGCATGATGAAGAAGGGGCATGGCTTCACACCGATGACCTGCTGTTGTTTCACCCCACCCTGGAGGCTCACCTTGACTGCCTGGAGCGCATCCTCAAGCGCGCCTGTGAGGTTGGGCTGGTGTTCAGCATGAGCAAGTGCAATTTCCTGATGGCTCAGGTGGAGTGGCTGGGGAGGATCATCGCCAGGGGAGTTGTCCATCCCCCAGTTGACTACCTCCAGAAGCTGCTAGAACGTCCCCGTCCCTCCACTGTGGGCCAAGTGAGGAGCTGGACTGCGTCGGTGGGGTGGGTCATCGACCACCTCCCCTCCTCTCAGGTGCTGATGGCTGCAATCAACGACCTCATCCGTGCTGACACACTGAAGAAGAATGGAGTGAAGATTGTGGGGGGCAAGGTCCCCAAGGCAGCACCCGTGCAATGGACCCCCGAGGCCACTGCTGCTTTCGACAAGGTGAGAGAGTTGTGTCTCCACCCAGCCACCCTGCAGATCCCCGACATGGGGAAGAGCTTCGCTGTGCAGTGTGATGGATCTGGCGTCGGGTGGGGGGCTGTTCTCCTGCAGCGCTCCAACGCTGAGGAGTGGCAGCACATGCAAGAAGAGGACAGACCATGGCGACCAGTGGCTTTCTCGGGCGGGCGCTGGCGCTCTCGGAGGCAGCAGCAGGCACCGGCTCGCTCCCTGGAGCTGGGGGCAATGAGGGCTGCGCTAGTCCACTGGGCTCACCTGCTGAAGAACGGGCGTGACATCCAAGTCTTCACAGACCACCACAGCCTGTCGCAGTCCATCACCCCACTGCCCCATGACCCCGACTGGGTGCGACGCCTCATCTCTGACATCGTCGGCTTCCCCCTCCAGATCACCCACATCCCTGGAGCCACCATGGGGGTCCCCGACCTTGTCTCACGCCTGTAGCCTCCTCACTGATAACCCGGAGGCTGTGAGAGGAGATGAGAATGATGAGATGATGAGATGATGATTGATCCCCCCGATGATGAGATGATGAGATGATGATTGATTCCCCCCTCGGGTGCCGCGGTCACCATAGTGGCCCCACCCAGCGCTGTGATTTTACATTGGCATGCCCCCAGTGGGCGCGTCTGTTTTCAGGGGGTGAGGCCCGCACTGGGCCGACACGCGGGCGCACACTGTCTCGTACACGTGCCCAAGAGTGCACACAGTTGCGCCACAGTTATCCCCCCAGTATGTTTGTAGGGGGGAAGTGCGGTGGCCAGGCACCCTTTCCCCAGGGACCTCTGTTCCCGAGCTCAAAGTACCCCCTTGGGCAAGGGGTACGCAAAGCATGTGCACCGGGACTTGGCACCCCGCGATGCACGGGGATTGGGGCATCCCCTAAACCTGGCGCGGAAGCATGGGGGCGGGGGCGGCTGCGATAGGAGCACCATCGCAAGGAGCACCATCGCAAGAGGAGCAACCAGAGCTTCCTGCAGCAGCACCGGGGGCGGCGGAACAAGAGAGAGCTCCAGCAGCTCTGGGGTCACTCAAACCCCATGGACGCGGCGGAGTTTGGATACTAAAATGTGATGTCTCAACAACAGTGATTGTGTTGAGTCACAATGGAAGGGGAGGCAGGTCATAGTGGAAGGGGCATAACGTGAGTCACGTGTTATGACTCAACACAAACCAACACAAGATTGAATGCATGATTACGCAGGTGCGGGGGTTTACGACTTACCACTCTTGAGACGAGAGTGGCGGTGGTGACAGCTGGGTGGTGCGAAGCCAACCCGGGGCCCATCTTACGTGGAGCAGAGGAAATTTCGGTCAGGTGCAGTGTTTTGCCTGTGGGAGCACACACCTACCCCCGCACGTCACGCTCACGCCATGTCGGAGTCGAAGTCGCCTTTTAAAAAGAAACCGGATTTTGAAGATGACACGACCGCGGTTGTTTCGTACGACGAACAATCCAAAACATACTACCAGAGACTGGTAGATTCAGTGTGGCCTGACACCACAATTGAGCCACCACGCACGCCTAGCCTAGTGAAATCGGGCCC
>JBDGVT010000373.1:0-2091 GCA_039585495.1 Gemmatimonadota bacterium
CAGTCGAAGTGGCGTGCCAGGCTGGCCTCGGATGGGTCGCCCAATCGTGTGAAGTGTGGCGAAGTGGCCGCGAAATCTAACAAGCGATTGCTACTGTCGCGGGTTATCCGCGACGCGGTCGGGCCACTCGCCTTCAGCTCGCGCCCCTTGTTAGCAGGTCGCCCGCGCAGCATCTATAAGGCGACTGAAGTCAAGCGGGCGCAGCCCACCCTTACCCGTCGGCGCGAGCAGATGGGGGAGTGGCTGACTGGTCTGTGGCTCAAGGTCCTGGGTCATGAAAAAGTGGTAACGGAATCCACGTCGCGTCCGATCGTAGGCGAGTCCTCACGGGACTCAGGCATCTATTCGAGATCAATCCCTGGACGCTGGGACGTCTCAAGATCTGCTATGCGAGCGGGGTGCTCAGTCAGAATCTGCGGTCGTCGAGCGACATGCTGCGCGCGGAGCTTCCCCCTGTCGTGGTCCGGTGTGTCGAGGACGTGCATTTCAGTTGTGTAAGGCGAGAGGTTGATCGTTCCAGTCGTCACCTGACCGCAGCATGGCGTGTACGGCACGGGCGAGGCGACGAGCGGTAGCGATGCGGGCGACCTGCCACCCGAGGCGCTGCTTGATCTGGTCGTAGGAAGCCGTGAGCCAGCTGTCGGGTGCGTGCGTGACGTGGCTGACGACGGCGCGCACGAAGGTGCCACGCAACCAGCGGTTGGCACCGGCCGGGATGGACCCATGGCGAATGGGTCGAAGTCCGGACTGTGAGGAACGAGGAGCGAGACCGGCGTAGCTCACGAGGTGAGCCGGGGTCCGGAATCGCGTGATGGGCAACGTCTCGGTGGCGATGACGAGCGCGCGATATGCTCCGATACCAGGAATGGTCTGGAGCTGGGCGACGGCCGGGTTGTTGTGGCCCATGCGCAGGACCGTGCGATCGAGGGTCTTGATCATCGGTTCGAGATGATCGATGAGCTCCCACTGCATGGTGATGAACAGCCGTCGTTGTTCTCCGAAGCGCGGCCACGCGTGGGTGTGAATCCACTCGCGTCCATCTTGCGTGAGCAGGCGCCCGCGCTCGAGGTGAAGTCCGACGTTGTGGAGCTGAGAGTGGATACGGTTGGCCATCTGAGTTCGCTGACGAACCAAGCGGGCTCGACTGCGCAGGAGCACGGCCTGTTCTCTCTGCTCGACGGACTTGGTGTGCACCTCGGGGATGAGTCCAGCGAGTCGCATGCGTGCCAGGAGTTCGGCATCGATGTCGTCACTCTTGTAGTTGGACTCGGCGATGACCCTGAGCCGCTTCGCATGGGCCAATACGAAGTGGACCCCCGGACCGGCGAGTCGATCGAAGAGCCACGGCCAGGCCGGACTCGTCTCGACGACCACCTCAAGAGGGCGAAACGGCTCGAGCAGTTCATCGAGTCGATCCACTTCGTGGTTCCTGATGCGTACTGGCTTGTGCACGAGGTCACCTGTGTTGCTCACGATGGCGATTACCGAATACGTTGCGTGTGCGTCGATCCCTGCGACAAACATGGCTGGTCTCCTTGGGTTGAGATGCCGCAGGACCTTGAGAATCCCAGCGTAACATCTCACCCACGTGAGGCCAGTCAGTCGCCTTATAGGATCAGAATCGCGAGACGTTAGCTCGCCTGGACAGCTTCTGGACGCGGTTGACCGGAACACGCCTGACACAGTACCGTATTACGGTTATCGTATCGATACGGGAGGTGGGATGTGACTGTCGTAACAGTATCACCGAAGTACCAGGTGGTCATCCCTAAGGATGTCCGGGAGAAGCTCAATATCCGACCGGGTCAGAAGATCGAGGCGTTCGCCATCGGCACCCGGGTCGAGCTCGTTCCAGTAGAACCGATTGAGGGCTTCCGGGGGCGTTTCCCGGACCTGCCGCCCTTCGAACGCGAGCCAGATCGAGAACTGTGAACGTCGTCGACTCGAGCGGCATGGTCACTCCAGCAGTAGCTAACTCGCGGGGCGAAGTTATGGCTTGAGCGCGCCCACAGGCCAGCGGGTCCCTCACTCACGCTCGTGCCGACGCACATCTGCCTCGCCAAAGTCAAGAGAGGGTGGGCGACGATGCAG
>JBDGVT010000374.1:0-2082 GCA_039585495.1 Gemmatimonadota bacterium
ATCGGTGGTAACGAGGCCGACGTCTCCAGGCTGGAGGCTCATTTCCCCGGTCCATCGGAACCCGACAGGCGCGTCACCGGGGTCGTAGTCTTCGGGAATGAGTGCGGCGAAACGGACCTCCACCGAGTGCTGACCCGGGGAAACAGGCAGGTCACGGAACACATAGATCGGACGATCCTTGTGAAGCCCAGCGGGTGCCACGGTGTCGACCAGCTGAGTCTCGCCGTCCACCGCAATGACGAGCTCGTAATCGGCAACCCGGCCCACACACTCCTCCGGCCGCCTCATGTGAGCCGGAATCTCTGCCAACTCCTCCTCGGTGAGGCTGTGGCACTCCTCGATCGCGATGCCAGCGGTACGCCACGACGCGCGCACGACCGCCAGGTCGGATCCCCGTGTAACCGGAAGCGCTGACAGCCACGCGATGACGACGGCCGCGACGAGCCCGACGAAGACCGCCGTCCCCTTGCTGGCGTTGCTCATCGGGTCAACTCCTCGGCAACCGACACCTCCGGCGTCTCGCACAGGACGTCAATCTCGATGGCGGACTCTCCAAGGGCGCGACCCAATGTCCTCACCTGGGCCCGGAAAAGGTCGATCTCCTGCTCGAGCGCTGGGACCTCGCCTTCCCCGGCGTACACGACCCTGACACGCCGTCGATCCACACGGTCCTTAAGCTCCGCTTCGCGCTGGTTGTAGAGGCGTTCCTCCATCCAGGTCACCCCTTCGCGATTCCAGCAATCGCGAGGTGGGCACGAGACCACGATGACCCCGCCTGTGCCCGCCCTCACCAGATATTCGACGACCGAAGTGTGCATGCTGCCAGCGCATGAGACGGGAAACACATGCGCGCCCCCCACGTCCTCGGCACGCCATCCGGCGGCGCTCTGGGAGCACCCCACCAGAACCACGTCCTCAGCACCCGGACCGACCCGGTCGATGAACGCCTTCACCTCTGAGAGCTGATCCCTTCCCGTCCGCCCCTCGGGTCCGACACCCATGGGGGCGCATGATCCGGAACAGATACCGCAGCTCACACACTTCGCAGGGTCGACCAGGCCGACGAATCCGTCACGCCCGTCGTCGCGGGGGACCATGCTGATCGCTTCGTACGGGCAGTCGTGATAGCACTGCTCGCACCCGGTGCAGAACCTCGGATTCACCCACGACGGAGGCGGCGCCTTTTCACGGGTCGGACCCGTGATCCAGGGAATCGCGACGACAAGCGTGGTCGCTGCGAGAATGGCGAGCCAGACCCATCCGGCTGGCACCTGAACGGTGAAGGGCAACCAGAAATTGTAGAAGAGATCGAGCGGGATCTCCGCTGGCAGCTTCAGGAGGTCCGCCTTCGGCGCCAGGGCAACGGGCCAAACGACCGAGATGAAGGTGAACACCCCGACCATGCCCCAGAACAAGGGGCGTGGCGGCATCAGATAGGTGCGCGCGAGCCGGGAGACGTGAATCCACAGAATGAGCAGGATCCCCACCGGTATCGCGATGTGCGCGAAGAGATTGAGGAAGAAGAACGCATTGGGCATCGCCCGCTCCCCCACGAAGGCGCGGCCCATGGGTTCGGAGAAGAGGGGCAGGACGTCGAAGAACCGCGCGCCTTCTGCAGCCAGAACCTGGGCCTGGACGTCCCAGACCATGACGTAGCCCGTCCAGCCGCACACCAGGAACACCCCGAATAGCACGACGCCCGACACCCACGCCAGCGCCCGCGGACCCCACGTGCGATTCTGCACACCCATCCGGAACGCGTGAACGAGCGCCGCAACGATCGCGAGGTCCGACACGTACCGATGGAGCGAACGAATCCAGCGGCCGGTGAAAAGCTGACCATCCAGGCGAGCCACCGACTCGTAGGGTGAGCCGATGCGGTAGAAGAGCAGCAGATACACCCCGGTCACGCTCAGGACGAGGAAGCTCGCCACCACGAGCGCACCCGAGTGGTAGAGCGGATTGTAGCGCCAACCGTAAATGCGGTTGAACACTGCATCGAGACGCGCCAGCCCGCGCCGCCCCCACTCCTGAATCTGTCGGATCAGCCCCCTCATCGAGGGCCTTTGATAGCTTGCACTT
>JBDGVT010000375.1:0-2075 GCA_039585495.1 Gemmatimonadota bacterium
CGATCTGGGTGCGCTGATCGCAGCGTGGCCAGAATTCACCACGTCCTTATCGGCATGCCGCGCGGGGGCGAGGAAGCGGCGCGATCGTTTTGGTGTGACCTTGTCCGGGCGGAGCTGATCGAACGCCCCGCCAGCCTCTTCGGGCGCGGCCTGTGGTTCCGACTCGGCGAAGCCGAAGTCCACGTCGACGTCAACGATGCGTACCGCCCAGAGCATCGGGCTCATCCTGCATTCGAACTCGACGCTGGGGCCTACACCGCCCTCAAGGAGCGTCTCGCCGAGGTGAATAGCTTGGTTCAGCAAGACCGCCGGCTTCCCGGATTCGACCGGTTGTTCGTAACCGATCCGTTCGCGAATCGACTGGTTTTCCTATGCCGAAGAGCCGTGTGAACATCGCCCACTCGCAAAGACCTTACCCCCCCTGCAATTGCCGCACTGCAGGCGGATTAGAGACCTTGCGCTATCCTCTGATTTTGATAGAGTATCCGCCTTCGTGGCCGCGCGGCTGAGGGAGACGCGTGGCGCAATGAACCGAAGGGAGATCGGTTCACTGTTTCAATCCAAGCTTCTCATTTCGTGATCGCGAAAAATGTCGGGCGTATCAGCATGAGACACCCGACGCCGCCGCGCACGGAGGTTCCATACGGTTCAGTGGTGCTCGAAACCGCTTCCCCGTAGGGATTCGCGTCGCTCAGGAAACAACGCGTGCGGGCTGGCATGACGACTGCTCTGCCGGGTCGCACACACCGACACACAAGTTACTTTTCAATTACCCAAACCCCGGAGGGTAGGTCATGGGAGCTTTTCGCGCGGGCGGTTTCCGCCCACCGATCGTCAGAACTCAATGACGATATCGGCCATTCAGGCGGGGAAGCTTGATGGCCTACTTTATTAAGCCGCTCTTTGGAACCATTCCATAGAGCATGCAACTGTTTAGCGAAGTCACAGGAGAATCTGAGACTATGTTTTTCAAGGCTAAGAGCCGGCTTACCGGTGCGGTAGCGCTTCTCGGCGCCATCGCGCTCGCGGGGTGTGGAAGCACTTCCGACGCTGGCGGCGATCACTCGACGTGGGATGGCAACGACCAGACCTACGCCGAAGGCGAGATGGAAAAGGAATTGGATCCGAAGGGTGCGTGGACTGAGGGCGAAATGGACCTCACCATGGGCCAGTGGGAAGAGCCTGTCACGGCACCGGTCGCTCCGATCATTCCCGTGCAGGAAGCTCCCGCGCAGACCACGCGTCGTGGCGACACGATCATCCAGGGCTGCGCCTACCCGACGGGCAACCGCAACACGAGTGCGGTGTACCTCGAGCGGGTCCAGCCGGCCACCGTCATGGCTGGCGTTGCATACTCGTACGAGCTGCGCGTCACCAACCTCACGCCGGGTAGCCTCGGCGGGGTGAGCGTCTGCGAGACGATGCCCGGCGGCTTCCAGTTCAAGAACGCCGAACCGGCCTCCACGGGGACCGAAGAAGGCGCGATGTGCTGGGACCTCGGTGCGATCGAAGGCAACGGCAACAAGACGATCAAGATCACCGGCACGCCCACGGGCGAAGCGGCCCTCGATTTCTGCGCCGAGGTGGACTACACCTCGAAGTGCTGCGCACGAACCGAGGTCGTCAAGCCTGCTCTCGAACTGACCCACAAGGGTCCGGGCGAGGTCATGTGCTGCGATCCTTTCTACTTCTACTACACCGTCGCCAACACCGGTTCGGGTAACACCACGAACACGGTCATCAAGGAGACCCTCCCCGCCGGCCTCAAGACGGCCGACGGCAAGAGCGAAGTGGTGATCAACGCCGGAACCCTTGCTCCCGGGCAGAAGCGCGAGTACCGCGTCAAGCTCAAGGGCGAGAACTGCGGCAGCTACTCGAGCCAGGCGACCGCCACCGCGGACGGGGGTCTCTCCTCGTCGGCCACGGCCACCGCCTCACTCAAGGAGCCGAAGATCGGTCTGAAGTTCACCCGTTGTGGCAAGAAGCAGTTCATCGGTCGTCCGACCAAGTACTGCGTCACGGTCAACAACAGTGGCGACGGCGCGGCCGAGAACTCGACCGTCACCATGACCATG
>JBDGVT010000376.1:0-2046 GCA_039585495.1 Gemmatimonadota bacterium
TCCGGTGTCCGAACGAGTCCTCGGTGTTGGTCTGATCCTCGGTAAAGCGCACCCGATTGGGCGTCGCCTCATCGTCGTCGCCGTCGAAGACAAAGGCCATGCCGGTCTCCAGACCGCGCGTAACCGGGGCACCCACCCAGATGTCGTCCCCGTCGACCGCCACCGCAGCCCCGAAGACGTCGCCTTCGAGCGCATCCGCCGCCGCGAGTTGCCTGCTCTGCGTCCAACCATCGTTCGACGCATCACGATCGAAGACGAACGCGGCGCCGAAACCGAGCCCAGTTCCCGGGGCACCGACGACGGCCCTTTCTCCGGCGACCACCAGGGACGCACCGAACGCGGCATCGGTTTCCGCAGTCACGGTGAGTTCGGCCCCCGCCTGCCAGACACCGTCGACCAGGCGGTACTCGAAGACCCGTCCGGCACCTTCTACCCCATCCTGCATCGCCATGGGCGAACCGATGAGCGCGCGGTCACCGACCACGGCGATCGCACCACCAAACGCATCCCCGGACACGCTCTGGGGCGATGCGATCCGCTGCTGCTCGGTCCAGCTCCCGTCGGCCGCTCGCCGGAACGCATACACCGCACCAGCGGGCGGTGGGGGCGCGCTGTCGTCGCCAGTGCGTCGTCGGACCCTCAGGCGGCTGAGGTCCGTCTGGGTGCCCGGCTCCCCAACGAACAGCCAGTCTCCAGCTGCAGCCAGCGTGATCCCGAAGTCTGTACCGCAGTACCCGTAGGCGTTGCAGCGCGGGTCCAGGCCCACCCTGTCATCCTCGGCGAGCGTCGACGCGAAGCTCCAGTTCGTCCCGGCACGCTCGAAGGTGTGGATACGGCCGCCTCGCTGCCCGACGAAGAGCGTATTGCCCGCGAGTGCGAGAGAGGCACCGAAGCCGTCGGCCCGCTCGGCGTCCGGGGCCCTCAACCGCGCCGACTCGACCCAAGCCCCGGCTTCCTGACGGTACACGTACACCATTCCAGGCCGGAAGCTGTTGTTCGGCTCCCCGATAATCAGTGCGTCACCGTCGATGACGACCGTATTCCCGAACGAGCTGGACTGGGCGAAGCAGGGAATCGCCGTGATCGCCAGCATGGCGAGGGAAAGGCGTAGAGCGCGGAGCGAAGTCATGAAGACCTCCAGGAGCTGACGCCTGGCGAACCGTCCTCGACAAAGCAGGGCGGCACTGCGGGGCGCGAAGTGGGCAGATCCGCTTAGCCTATCGCCCGCCCCGATGCCCGACAATCCTGTGCGACGACACGACGGGTCCGTTCTCGCCCATCTGGCATCCCGCCCCATACCTTGTCCCTCGACCCTTTGTGTCCTCCACCTCTTCTCGTTCCTGAGGTCCCGCATGATGAGAATCGCGAGCCTCGCTGTTTCCCTCAGCACGGTGCTCGGGCCCATGGCGTCGCCTCTTTATGCGCAGACCTTCGACGTTTCGTTGCCACCTGGAGCGAACTACGACGTCGCGGACTTCCGACTCGCCGGACTCTTCGCGATCAACCGACGCGCAGGCGCACTCTGGGCCCTCGCGGTCGAGCCCGGCGTGAGTCACGCGGTCGCTGGCTCCAAGGACATGGCCGCCTTGTTCTTCGACGAGGTCGTCCCTCTTCGTCTGCCGGAGGCATCCTCCCGCACGGACGGGACACCGATGCTGAGACCATTGGATCGCGACTCGGGCTTCATCGCCGATCCGAAGTCCGGACGAGTCCACGCGGCAGCCGATGCGCCACGAACGACCTACCCGACCTCGTGGCTGGCATCGGAGACGCTCGCCGACGCCTGGCGCCGACTGGTCGGCCTGGAGAACTGAGTCCCGAATGCGAAGACGACTCCAACTCACGGCCCTGGCAGCACTTTTCATCCTCACGGCATTGGCCCTCATCGTGTCGATGCGTTCTCCGTCCCTGACCCGCGAGTGGGACGAGGATGTGGCGGTGCTCGCCGGTATCGACATGCCGGGCGAAGGCATCGTGCGAATGACCGACGTCCGGGATTGGAGCTACACCTCGGACTCGATCGTATCGAAGAGGTACTTCGACGCG
>JBDGVT010000377.1:0-3611 GCA_039585495.1 Gemmatimonadota bacterium
TCTCCGCTAGCGGGTGTTGTTCAACGCACTCTTCGAACGCATGTTGTGCCCTGCCGTGCGCCAGTAGGTAGAACGCGAGCAGGAACACGAGCATTCCCCATAATTTCCAAGAGGTGCCGTAAAGCTTGCGGTCACGAATACGGAGCCAGATCGCAACGCCCAGAACGGCAATATTGAGGGCCACAACCGCTAGTAGTAGAACGGTGCTCGAGTCCACGGATCGTATCGTATCTCACCCCCAAGGGGCGATCGGGAGGTCTGGCTGTGCTTGGTGGAGGATCGTGCCTGCTCGAGGTGCATGGGACTCGGCCCTTTGGCCTCCTGGTGAAGGGGGAGGGGGTTGTTTTGTTCCGCCTCGTCCCGTCGTGTGCGCGGCTCTACAGCACATTGACATCACACGGGTCGGTCGAATGCAGTCGGGTTCGATGGGCGACCCATCGCCCACAGCCGGGCGAATTCATGGGCGACTCATCCCACCACATCCTCCGCGACGGCCTGGCTCCCGGGGGCATCGCGGATCGGCACAACGTCTACGAGACCCTTGTGGCCTTCATCGACGAGCACCGCCGCACCCCTGGCCCATCGACGCGCCGCGCGTGCGACGCGGCATCCGGCTCTCCCTACTGGGGAGGCACGAACTCCGGCGCGAGGAAGATCGTGTAGTTGTGGGTGCTCTCGGTGCGGTGCACCGCAACGGCGGCGTACTCGGGATCCGCCATCAGGCCCTGGACAGCCTCGGCCGAGGGGAACTGGATGCAGACGTTGTGTTGCCGAGGCGTGCCGTCCTGGTAGATCTCGGGGCCACCCGCGAACACGATCTTTCCGCCGTGGCGATCGATGCAGGCCATGATCGTGGGCTGGTTGCCGGGGCTGTATTGAGCGAAGCGCTCTTGGTCGTGGACGTCGTAGGAAAAGAAGGCGTAGACGGACATGGCTATCTCCTAGTGTTAGGCACGATATCACAGGATCGGGTGCGGAGAAGGGTCCAACCGGTCGCGCACAGAGGTCAGCACTGCGACGTTCGCTCGGGAGCTTCTCGCCGGCGCCCCCGTCCCGCCGGCCGGGTCGGCCCGCCCACCGAGTTTCACGACGTCGGTACAAGCTCTGAGTGCCCGTCGCCGGGGCCGTGGGCGATGGCGCAGGTGTACGTTCGTCGGCTCCATGGCGTGAGCCGAACGACCTTGAACAAGCAGCGAAGTACTCGGTAGCGCTTGCTCGAGATGCATGGGATTCGCCCCTTTGGCCTCCTCGTGAAGGGGGGCGCGGACCGGCACAGATAGATGATCCTGCGGCGGCGGTGCAGTTGCCGTCGACAAACGGAAACGGCCCCGCAGAGATATCTGCGGGACCGTTGATCAGTGGAGGCGCCGGGAGTCGAAAGCGGCACGAACCCCGACAAACCCCGCTCAACCGACATCAACCGAGGGCGTGCTGGCGAGTCGATGCCGGTACGTATGGGTTTGATGGGGGTGCTACGGGTCGAGCTTGGTGCAGCGGTACCGCGGCGTCAGGTCTTGCGGGCGAAGAGGTAGTTCTTGGTCCTCTTCACCATGGTCCAGCCGCGGTTCCCCCCGCCGAAGTAGCCATGGATGAGCCGACGGTTCTTGGCCGCTCGGCCTGCGTCATTGCTCCGCCCCAATGGCGCCTTCGTTCGGCGGCCCCGGGCGCGCCGCGAGCACCGTGAGCCAACCGCACCCACCCCGTACGCGACCAGATCCCAGGGATCCCACGTCCCTTCGAACTCCAGCGCGGTGTACAGGGCTCCGGCGCACGCCGGGTACAGCCAGGCCAGCCAGGCCCGCGAGGGCCTGTCGATCATCACGGTCATCAGCCCGCTCAGGGCCGGGACCACGCACAGGTCCGAGACGTAGCCGTAGAGGTCGTGCCACTCGATGATCCCGCGCGCCACGAGCCGTTGTGCCACCTCGTTTGCGATAGCGAACCCGCCGTAGACCACGGCCGCGACGAAGCCTGCTTTGCGCAAGCGTGCCAGTGCCCTCGCCGCGGAGTCGCCGTTCGAAGACATGGTGCGACCATAAGGCAGATCGGCCAGCCAATCGAGCGAACACCAGCGAACGGCGAACACGCGCCACTGGCCCCTATGGCGCGAGGGGACCGACACCGCAAACGACGTCAGCGATCGTGGGTGCCGGCGGCCAGCATTGCTCCTCCCCTTACGCTCGCTAGGGTTCGAGAAGGCCGATAGGGTGTCTTCTGCAACTAGGGGTTCAGGGAAGTGGAGTCCTGTTTTTCCTATCCACCGTCAAAGGCAAATCGGGCCGCCAGCCTTGGCTAGCGACCCGATTCTCAGTGGAGGCGCCGGGAATCGAAAGCGGAATCAACCCCGCCAAACCCCGCTCAACCGGTGTCGGCCGGCGGTAGGGATGTGGGTTGATAGAGGCTTGATGGGTCTCTACGAGGCGCTTCTCGTTCGACTCTTGAGGAAAAACGGGGGTTGCGCCACGATGCGTGCGTGAGGAGTTCCCCCTCCGTCGTTCTCTTCGGATTGGCTCTCACCCTAGGCACCATCAGTGGTTGTGGGGGCGACAGCGATGACGCGACGGATGCCACCACGAGTGCGGATGGCGAGAGTGGATCGAGTGCTGGGGATGGAGATGGAGATGGCGACGGCGACACCGGTCAAGCCCAGGATTCCTCGATCCTGTCCGCATATCACGGTCTCGACCAGCTCCCGGTGGCCGCCAACCTCTTGTGCGGGTTCAACGTGGCCGGCGACGACGGTATGCCGGTCGTGTTCTCGACGCAGCTGCAGGTCGACAGCGTCGTCCCGGAATCCTTCTTGGTGCAACGCTCCGACGGCGAGAGCGTGGTGCCCAACTGCGCCACCCTCAACCCCGCCATGGAGCCTCTCGAGCAGCGCACCGTCCTGCTCACCGGCGACTTCGGCACATTCGGAGAAACGCCCCTGCGGGTGGAGGTCACCGGCCCCCTGCTCTCTTTCGACGGCGAGTCCCTTCTCGGGGTGAGCACCGAAGACATCACCCCACTCGAAGACGGGCCCCGAGTCGTCCTCGCCGAACGCTTCGCACCCGACACCAACGGCCTTGCTGGAGAGTGTCCCGACGGCACCGCCCAGGTCGTCCAGCTCACCTGGGAAGGAGGCGTCACAGGCCCCGCCGGCGCCGCGCTAGGGGAGGACCAACGCCTCGGGACTCGGGTGCTGCTCGAGGATGGCGCCACGGTGAACCCCCTCGCGCTCGTCGACGACGACCCCGACAACCACGTGCTGGCGTGCCTCGCCGAGGACAGCCCCGCGCAGTCGGTTGAGGTCGACGCAGGACTGTTTCACGACCCGGGCGACGATGCCAACCCGGCCACCCAGGCCGAAGTCACTGACGGGTGAGCTCTCGGTTCAGGGCTGATCGAGTGGTCGCATCAGCTCGTCACGCCGCAGCTCGAGAGCGGGGCGCCGCCCCCCTCCTCGTCGTACAGCCCCGTGTCACGCCAGATGGCGAGCACGTCTCCGCCACCCGCTGCCGTCCACAGCGCGTCGTAGTCGCGTGCGACGATGTTGACCACGAAGGGCATGATTCCGTCGCAGCGGGCTGCTACCCATCGCTGGAGGAAGACTGGTTCCACGTGCGGACGGT
>JBDGVT010000378.1:0-2027 GCA_039585495.1 Gemmatimonadota bacterium
GGATTAGCTGGCGACAAAGTCGATAGGATCAGCGTCGAGCCTTGCAGCTCATCTGCCGTCAACATCACGGCTTGTCCCGAGACATCGAAGCTGATGTCGAGCAGGTTGCCGGCCCCGTCAGCAGAGGCACCCAATACGGTTCCATAGTCGCCCAGCCCGAGCACGGTCATCGAAACCGTCGCGGTCGAGCCCCCCGGTATCAGAGTGTAGGTGAAGTCGTCCGTTGTTAGGCCATCGTTGCTGTAGCCGGGGTCGGGCTCGTAGGTGAGGCCGAGCCCGTCGACGTCGATCACGACCGTGCCGTTCGCCGGCTGCGTCACGAAGTCGATGGTGAAGACGGGCGTCCCGTCCGGGTCGTCGTCGTTGAGGAGCACGTTGATGAGGGTAGGGGGCGCGTCCTGGTCGACGACTCCCAGGTCGTTAGCCGCGGTGGCCACGGTGGAGTCAGCGATGTCGTTCGGGTCGCTGCCGGCCGCGACCTCCGCACCGTCGAGCACGAGGTCGCCGTCGCTGTCAGCGAGATTGGGGTTCGTGAAGGCTGCCTGCTCGGCCAGGTTGTCGAGTCCGTCGACGTCCGGATCTTCGCTCTGTTGTCCGCCGACGCCCGGGCTGAGTCCATACGCGATCTCGAAGCCATCATAGAGCCCGTCGCTATCGGTATCGACCGCCGGGTCTCCAAATGCCACGTTGTCGAAGGTTGCGCCCGCGCCATAGAGTCCGAGTCCAGAAAAGTCGGCGACGAACAGACCGGGACGGCCACTTGCATAACTCCCGTCGTTGCCAGAGATCTGGGCGATCGGTTCCGCGAGGTTGGGCAACTCGTACAACGTGCCCGTCAGCGTCGAGCCCGAGCCCTCGAATACGAATCGGTAGTCGTTCGACGGGTTCAGACTAAGAATCGCGCTCGCGCTAGAGATGGGAAAGGGAAACTCGGCTTGGACGAGGTCGATGAAGAAAGTCGTGGTCGAGAAGTTGTAACCGAGGATGTAGCCATCCGTGGTCCCAACGCCGATGTCGCTCTGCCTCGCGAACAGGCCGAACACGTTCCCGGTCGTCGCATTGAAGTCGACCACATCGACCGCCATCGTGAAGTCGCCGTAGAATTCGCCGAGCCCGAGGCGGTTGGAACCGGCCCGCGGTGGATTCGCGGGGGTGCCGTTCGCGGCTGCCTCGAGTCGGTAGGCCTGGTCGGTCGCTGTGTAGGTCTCGGTCACATCCGGGCTGTCCACCTCGGACCAGCCGTCGGCGAAGTTGTCGCTGAAGTCGTCGACGATGGCGAGCGCCACGCAGGTGGGTGCCGTGCCGTCCCAGCTTCCGTCGTTCTGACAGATCTGTGTTCCGGAACCGACCAACTCGAAGCCCGGGTCACAGCTGTAGCTCGCAGTGCTCGGGTAGTTCCCACCATTCGAGGTGCTGACCGTTCCGTTTGCAGGGGAGGCCAGGGCTTCACATGCCAGCCCCGCGCAGGTGGGCGCTGTGCCGTCCCAGCTTCCGTCGGGGTTGCAGGTTCGGGTGGGCGAGCCCAGAAGCTCGTAGCCAGAGTCACAGGTGTAGCTCGCGGTGCTCGGATAGGTACCGCCGTTCGAGGTGGTGACCACTCCCTGGCTGATCGGCGGCAGGACTGCGCAGACAGAGAAGACCGCGTCGGTCAGGATCGCGTCCGTGAGATTGGCGCCAGTGAGGTCCGCTCCGGTGAGGTCCGCGCCCGTGAGATTCGCACCGGAGAGGTCCGCACCGGCGAGATCCGCGCCAGCCAGGTTGACGCCGGGGCCCACGATGTAGTTGTTCGCGATGAAGTAGTCCGTCGGGAGCGTCACCCCGGTAGCCGCAGAGAGCTGGCCGCGGACGCCGGTGAGCGTCGCCCCAGTGAGGTTCGCGCCCGAGAGGTCCGCGCCCGTGAGATTCGCATCGGTGAGGTCCGCATCTGTGAGGTCCGCACCTGTGAGATCGACATCGGGGCCCACGATGTAGTTGTTCGCGATGAAGTCGTCGACCCGAAGCGCGTTGAAGACGAGAGGGTCATATCC
>JBDGVT010000379.1:0-3818 GCA_039585495.1 Gemmatimonadota bacterium
TCCGTCCTCGCCAACGACCGACTCGCCGGGGATCCGACCCCGATGCTGCTCGCCCGCCGCGACATCACGAGGGTGGATTTCGTCCACGATAACGTGCTCTTGCTGCAGCCTACACGCATCATCAAGCGCAAGAAGATCGAAACCGACTTCCGGATCATCTCCCGGTTGTTCGCGGATTCGGAGTTCATCGAGGCGTTTCACCGATCATCGAATCTCAAGATCACTCTCCTCGTAAGCGGGCCGGTCGCGGGCGACAACGAGCGGTACTTCCTGAAGCTGCTGCGCGATTTCGGGCGATGTGTGTCCGGACTCCCTGAGTCCGTGCGAGATCGGGTTTTCCTCGCACTCCTGTTCAGCGGGATGGACTATCCGGCCTTCCGAGTTCGGTTCGAGCGGCCGTTCACGATCGCCGACCTCTATGGGGTCGCGTCTCTGGTCATGCTCCCGAGTTCCCGAGTGAGACGGAAGGCCGCGGTTTGCCCATCATCGAATCCGCCGCGTGCGGGGTGGCGATCGTGACGCGGCGGTATGAGCCGGAGGACGTCTTCGCGGAGGTGGTCGGCGAACACCTGGAGAGGGACGAACGGCTGGACGTGATCTCATTCCGGAATCGGATCACTCCTGCGCTCGTAAGCTCGGTCAAGGAACACCTGTTGCAGCCGCTACGCTTCAGCGCCGAAGCTTCGCACAACCGCCAGGTCGTCGGCGATCGCTTCGCGATGCACTCCCTGGCTCGCGACGTAGAGCGCTGTTTCAGTCAGCTCCACCGGCAGCTTCAGGTGAACGATCGCGACCTTGAAACGGCATCGGACGCGTTCTCGCGATTCGAGAGACGAGTAGGACGACACCCCGATGAACTCGCGGCGATCATGAACACCGAGCGGCGCGAGTATCTCCCGGGCCATGGACGCCTGGGTTTCATGATGATGTTGAAATCACTCATCGACCCGAGCCACTTCCGGATCGAAGAGCAAGCCCAGCGCGGGATGGCATTCGCCTTTGCCCAGCGCCTCCTCTCAGAGCACCCCGATCCTTCGGGGCTCACTCGCCCCCAGTATTTCGAGTTCTGCAACTGCGTGGACAACCTGTTCCTGGTACGAACCGGGGACCTTCCGATCATGTTCGACCACTCGTTCGCTTATCGACACCGCAACCGGTGGAACTACAAGTATCGAGACCTCACGTGGCACGAGCTGACCGGTGTCATCAACCTGCTCTTCGCCAAGATCGCTGCGCCGCCGTCTTCCCTCGGCGCGACCCGTCACCGGGCGTCCCACTTCTCGAAATGGGATCTCATGATCGAGCAGCGGTGTGGTGGATCACTGGCGATCGACGACCGGCAAAGGCTCTGGGAGCGACTCGAGACCAACGTGCCCGTCGCGTTCTTCTCAGGACGCGCGCTTCAGCTGGAGATCGAGCTGTTCGTCCTCCAGGCGGTGCGTGCTCGGCTCGGGCTCGAAGCTCATGAGGAGTTGACCGGAAGGCTCTTGAAGACGTCGGATCTGGCACCCATCCACCTGTTCCAGCGCCGCGAGCCTCTGGGCGACAGCCTCACCTCGGACATGCTGAAGGCCCACGTGCATGAGAGTCACAACGACGAGCTACGACTCTTGTTCAAGCACGGGGTCTGCAGGGTGGTTCCCACGAACCAGATATCGGTAGGAATCGACGTACGGCAACTCGGTTCTCGAGCGCTTCGGGTTCTCGCCGAGGTGCGGTCCGGAGGAGGATTCCTGGTCGCGGCGACCGAACACGCTTCCCTCAGCACCGACATCCTCGACATCGAGCGATTCCACGTGGGACAGGCGGAGGACGTAGTGACCGCCAACCTCATGGATCTGGAGGTCGGTGACGGCTTCGTTCAGTGGGTACCCGCAGGCCTGAGAGCCACGCTCGCGTACCCGACACCGGTCCAGACCGCACATGGTCTGAGCGAGACACTGAAGGGGCCGCTCTTTCGGGCGGCCGCCGAAAAGTTGGGCGAGGGGGAAACCCTCGCGGCCTTACGAACAGACGCCGTGGAGCGAGGATCGCCAGCGGTACGGGTTCTCGAAGACCTGATGGAAGCGCCTACGGCAAAGAAGTCCGCCGTGACTTCTCAAGTCATCAACGGGCTATACGAAGATGGCCTTCCCTGGTCGGGCGCCCTTGCCACAGTGCCCTCAGGCGCCGGGGTCCGCTACCGTATCGTCCAGGGCGATGGCCCACCTCGCACAGTGCTCGACATCGTAAGACGATTCAACTGTGGGACGAGGTCCAGGGCGCGGATCGCCTGGAACGGAGGCTACATCCTGAACGCCGAGCTCGTGGGCAAACTCGGCCTGCCGGAATCCTACATCGGTTCACCGCTGGGTCTGATCATCTCGGACGTGTGTCCACCTCTCTTCAACAAGCCGGCGCTCCTCGTCCGCAGCGACGGGTCGCTCTCCATACGCAGAGTCCATGTTGGATCGGGCCTGAGCTTGAGCGGGGCGGGTGAGACGATTCACTTCGAGCACCCGGGGTACAATGCGACGGTGCCGGGACCGGACCCTTGCTTCTACGACCTTCTCTTCCCGGAGGGTGAGCTCCCGGGCAATGGGCGGACATTCGTGAGACTGGCGGGCACAAGCGTGATGGAGGTGATCCACACATCGCGGGGGCAGAACGTCCCAGTGTTGCCGGTCGGACTGACGCTTTCCTTCGATGAGGGCGAGTCGCCCGATGGATGGGTCGTGGGAACCCGTCTGGAGTGTGAACTCCCGGACCTCCAGGGCGTGGATCAAGCGGTCGAGGCAGGTCCAGTGCTCGTTTCGGGAGGGCGCCCGTGTATCGACATGGAGGCCGAGGGATGGAAGACTGCCAACTCGATCGCCACCCAAGCCGCCCGGCTCGACTACCTCGACATGCGTGGACCCAAAATCGCGGTCGGAATCGATAGCGTCGGAACGCTCTCCATACTCACGGTGAATGGACGGATTCGGGAATCGGTCGGCGCGACACATGGCGAAATGGCCGCGATTCTCTCCGGACGTGGCGTGGAAAGCGCCATGGGCTTCGACCCCGGCGGCAGCAGTACCCTCGTAGTCGGTGAGCAGACGGTGAACATCAGTCCGTACAACGAGGACTACGAGCGGAACGTGTACTCCATGCCCCCTCAGCCCCGGGCTGTTTCCAATGCGGTCATCGGTTCTTGACCGTCGCCGATTGACACCCCGGATCGCGTCCGGATAAGGTCCTTGCGGAGCGGACTCGACCGCACCGTCCCGGCTCACGCCCCCACCCCACTCGTCATGCACGGGCTCAATCGGCTCCTCCTCGCCTTCGCCGCGACCGCGGCGTTGGTCCCCTCACCCCAGGCGTCGGCACAAGCACGCATCTCCGAGCAGATCCGTACGCTCGAGACGTACCCGTTCTCCGACCCGAATCCGATTCCGATCCTCGTGAGGGACGCTCGCCTCTACCCGTATCACGGCTTTGACGGCTACGCGGTCGACCCTGAGCCTCGCGATTGGAAGGTGGTGGTCCTCGAAAACGACTTCATCGAGGTCTTCGTTCTTCCCGAAGTCGGCGGAAAAATCTGGGGGGCGATCGTCAAGGACACCGGACACGAGTTCATCTATCGCAACGAGGTGATGAAGTTCCGGAACATCGCGCTGCGCGGTCCGTGGACGTCGGGCGGAATCGAATTCAACTTCGGCGTGATCGGCCACACACCGTCCACGGCGACCCCGGTCGATTACACCACGAGGGAGAACGACGACGGCAGCGTCAGCGTCTTCGTCGGTGCGATGGACCTCCCGTCCCGCACACAGTGGCGGGTCGAGGTGCGACTTCCC
>JBDGVT010000380.1:0-2240 GCA_039585495.1 Gemmatimonadota bacterium
AGGTCGCGGACGACTTCGCGGCGGAAGGGTACGTGACCCTCGCAGCGGACCTTTACGGGGGCCAGGTCGGAACCTCCTCCGAAGAGAACATCGCGCTGATGAACGCCGCGAGCGGAGACATGCGGGTCGTGGTGGACAACCTGAACACGGCGGTCGCGTTCCTCCGCGCCCGCCCCGACGTCACGGGCCGTGTGGGGTCGATGGGGTGGTGTTTCGGTGGAGGAATTGCGCTCTCGTTCGGCCTCGATGGAGACAACCACGAAGCCACGGCAATCTTCTACGGGCGACTGGTCGATGACCCAGCCGTACTCGCCGGGATGGACCACGAGGTCTACGGAACGTTCAGGACCCTCACCCGAGCAGGTCGAAGCGTTCGAGGCCGCCTTGCGATCGGCCGGGATCGAGAACGATCTACACATCTACGACGATGTGAACCACGGCTTCTGGCTGCGCGTCGGCGACGATATCGAGGCCAGGGGAGCCGCGGGGCTCGACGCCTGGGAGCGCCTCAAGGCTTATCTGGAGAGAACGCTCCGCGACTGATTCCGGGCGGTCAGCCGCCCTTCAACCGCTTGCGCTGGTTTCGTCGTTCGAGTTTCCGCCGACGTCGTGCGTCGTTCGCGCTCTCGCCGGACTGGCGAACGGAGACGTTTACTCCGCCCATGATGGCGAGTCCGGTGATGCGGAGTGTGGGTGCGTGGGGGTCCGGATGCATCGTCGCGTCCGCCTTGTGTTCGAACGCCCCCATCAGCGCCATACCGCGGCTCTCGACGTTCAGGCCCGGTGGGACGATGATGTCGACACCTCCCATTACGGTGAACACCTGCACCTCCGTGACTCCGGGGCCGAGGGCGGCTTCCCGGAAATCGAGCTCGGTGCCTCCCAAGACCGCGACCGCATAGTTCTTCCGTGCAGGCGTCCAGCGTCCAGCGCGCTTGGTCCCGCCCAGGGCCGCGACCACCCAGCCCGTTTCCTTCACGTTCGCCGCCGACGTAACGGTGTAGTTCGGCACCGGGGCCGGTAGATCTCCGGTACCGGCCACGGCAGGCAGGTTTCCACCGCCCGGCAGATCGCGCAGCAGCTCTTTCAATGAATTCGAATCGGTCGCGTTGTGTGCGATATCCACCCGACGCTCGAACTCGTCGACGTCCATCACGTCGTTCGCGAAGTGCTCCATGAGCGCGTCGATCGTGACATCCCTCGTCTGGCTCAAGGGTGCCCGCCCCGCATCGTCCGCCTGAGACATCGGTCTCACATCTCCTGATTCGGTCCCGTTCCGCGCAAGGAATCTACGCGTCCAACGTATAGTGGCGCAGCCGGGGGCACTCATTCATTTTGTGCATCCCCTCAACCATACGGGTCAAGAAGGAGTTGAATTCATGCGGGCACACACGTCGAGGCATCTTACTGCCCTCCTCCTCGCGCTTGCGTTCGGCGTCGCCGGATGCGCGGCCGGGAGTGGAGGTGGCAGCAGCGCCAGGCCAGCGGGATCGACCGCCGATCGGATCGGGAGGGCAGAGCTCCAGGAAGCCGACAACCTGGACGGGCTCGAGGCCATTCAGCGACTCCGGCGCCAATGGCTGCAGGGTCGTGGTGGGGCCATGGGTGCCAGCCCGGTGGTACTCTACATCGACGGCACGAAGCGTCAGAGTCTCGATGACCTACGGATCTACCGGACCACGGAGATCCAGCAGATCGACTACATGAACTCCAACGATGCGACCACGCGGTACGGGACCGGACATGGAGGTGGGGCGATCATCGTTACCCTCGTCCGTTAGTCAGGCTACGAGGCTCCGCGCGAAACTCTCCAACACGTCGGCACAGACGGCGATCTCTTCCACACCGATCCACTCGTCGACGGTATGGGCCTGTTCGATGCTGCCCGGACCGTAGCAGACGGCCGGGATTCCGGCCTCGTTCAGAAAGGCGGCGTCTACCCATGCGGTCATGCCTTCGACGCTCTCGGGTGCACCCAGCTCCGCAGCCGCAGCCAGCAGGCCGGTGACGAGGACGCTGTCGGTCGGCACCTCGGTGCCCGGCCGATCGAGCGTGCACTCGAGTGACGCGCTCAACGATGGCTCCGTGCCTGACAGGCTGCCCAGGACTCCCTCGAAATCGGCCATGACGGCATCGACCGTCTCACCCGGCATGGTGCGTCGCTCGAGGAGTAGCTCACAACGATCGGGGTAGACCGACTCGGCGGTGCCCCCAGAGATCGTTCCGGCATGGAACGACCC
>JBDGVT010000381.1:0-2570 GCA_039585495.1 Gemmatimonadota bacterium
TGCCTGAACCAGATCGAGGGACCTGTCCCGCACATCCTCTGGGGTCGGACGCACGCGCTTTCCCGGCGATGTCAGTGATCGACCGGCGTGTCGCCCTTTTACGATTCGCATCTTCGCATCATTCCCTTGAGACGGCACTCGTCAGCGTCCGGAGGCCGCGCGACCCACGTCGATCGTGCGGAACCCGCCGTCTCCCCATGCCATGACGAAGACGCTGAAGCCCTGCTCCATGCGCATTTGGATGTCATTTTCGTTGGCGGGGAACCCGCACGGTACGTCGAACTCCTTGCACGCTGACAGGACCTTCTGGATCGCAGCCTCCCAAGCCTCCTCGTCGAGCACGCGGTTTCCCTCGGCGTCCCTCGTCGAGAAGATGCCGCGCAAGGTCCCCGCGCCGGGCCAGAGAACTCCGATCCCTTCGACCGCGGCGATCTCTCTTACGTTGTCGAGACCCTCGAGTGACTCGACGATTGTCCAGTTGATGAGTTCGCCCTCCGGGTTCAACGGCCAGAGATCGGCCTTCACCCGGTATTCGGCCTCCGTGAGGCCCCAGTACGAGGGCGCTGACCCGACGGATTCCGCCCGGGTGCCTCCTTGCGATCGGAAGCGCATGGCGGCGAGGCCCTGTCGAACCTCCTCAGCGGTCTCGACCTCCACGAACATCACGCCGCTCGCTCCACTGTCGAGTTGCCGACCGATACGGTGTCTTCACCACGAGCGGGTGACTCTGCACCGAGGCTCCGGCGGCGATGAGTGCCTGCACGTATGCCGTCCACGCGGGGAGTCCCCGATCCACACTCCCCTCCATCGAACCATTGAACACGTAGTCGCTCCTGTCGAAAGCGAGCGTCTCTTCGGCGAGTTGCGCCGGCGTCTTCGCTTCGGGTGGTGGCGCGCCCCCGCGTCCGCCCCGATTCGCGGGGGCGTAGAGACCGAAGAGCGGCTGCCCTCTCTCGTGTGACGCGATCATCGGGTTGAGTCGATCCCGGCGGGGAGCACCTGAACCGTCCGGCCCGAGGGCGAGAACGGGTGCGACACCGGACGCTTCGACCAGCTCGATCGCGAGACGATCCGGTCCCTCGATCATAAACGCCCTGCTGTCGCCGAAGTCGTGGACGTCCTCAACGATGGTCACGCCTGACGCGCCCAACCAGGCGCGCCATCCGTCCAGGTCGGCGACCGTAAACGCGATGTGGTCGAGTACCTGGCCGCGGGACGGCACGAGCGGTTGATCATCGCCGCACCGACCGGAAACGCATTGCCTGGTATACCCCGACAGGCTCCCGTTTCCGTGAACGGCAGTACCGCGGGGCTGTCTGATGGTCCCGGCGCGTTCGAGCGACGGATAGCCAGCCGCTCCGTGCTCGGCTTCGCACGGTTCGTAAGGCGGACGTTCGGACCTCGTGCCGTCCTCGTTCCTGATGGGCGGGAGAGACATGCCCAGATGCTCCACGTACCAGTTCGCCGCGCACTGGGGGTGCTCGTTGAAGAAGTGCACGTGAGACATCGAAGGCGTCGTATTCGCTCCGCCGGTCAACTCGAACAGGGCTCCGTCCGGACCGAGGACATAGCTGAAGCCCCCGGGGCGCGGATCGGAGTACTCGGCCTCGCGGAGCTGATCCGTCGTGAGGGTTCCCGAGTAGGGGGTGAGTCCGGATCGCCACACGGACTCCGGGTCGTCCAGGCCCGTGTACAGAGGCAGGTGCTCAACCCCGATCGCAGCCAGATCGGCGTCCATGTTCGTCGTGTTGGCGAAGGCTCCGATGTGCCAGAAGGCGCTCTGTGCCTCGGGTCGCCCCAACGCGGGGTCGAATGCACCCGAGGGCGGGTCGTCCACCTCGTTGAACAGGAGGTACATTTCTGCGGCAACCGCGGGACGTCCCGCGATCGTGGTCCGTTCAGCGGCGGGCCAGATCCGGAGGTACCACTCGATTGCGGCGTCCGAGTCCGTGGAATTGAGCCCGACGTGGTGAAGAACCGGCGTGTCGCCCGAGGGTTGCTCCGGAGGAGTCTGTTCACTGCCTGAACATGCGGTGAGCAGGATTCCGAAGACGAGGGGGCATCCCGGCTTGTGCCAGGGCAGGGAACGCGAGGAGGGTCTGGTCGACATATTCAGCGAGGACAAGGAGACGTACATCGATGACGTCGCGTAGTCTGGGGGATGAGCCGGGGGTGGGCCACCCGCGCGACACGTATTCGGATGCTCTCGTGCGTTTCGAGGCCGAGCTACTGGCGCTGCGGGCGCAAGCGAGGCGGGTCGAAGCGGGCAGGATGATCAGTTTCCTCATCGGTTCGATCGTCGGATTGCTTCGTGGCGACCTTCCGGTGCCGGTGGCGCTTTCCACCACGGTCTCACTCGTGGCGCTCGCCGCATTCATCGCCCTGATCGTGCGACACCGCCGTTTGCGAAAGACCATACGGCGCGCCGAGGTCGGGGAGGCGTTGGCGTCGATCGGACAAGCGCGCCTCGATCGAGACTGGGAGAGACTCGGTGATCTCTGGGCTAGCGTGGATTACGATGACCCGCTGTTGCGGCCGGCGGCCGTTGACGAGTCTCATCCGTACGCCGC
>JBDGVT010000382.1:0-2015 GCA_039585495.1 Gemmatimonadota bacterium
GTCGGCCTGGAGCCCGTGAAGCTGCTGGTGCTGCGGCCGTCTCAGGATCTGGGAAAGCTCGCCTCACAGTTCGAGGCTCAACTGCCGAGGTCGTTCCGCTTTCTCACACGAGGCCTGGGAACGCGCCAGACCAAGAGCCCCGACATTCTGAGCCTGGTGCTCTTCCAGCCCGATTACCTCAGGGCACTCATGGATATCGGCGAAGCCGATGCGGAGGCCCGCTCCGACGAGATCGCGGATTTTCTCCGGCAGGACGAGGCGTAGGCATCCGGACGCTTCATTGGGTACCCACGTATTAGATTCCGGGACGGTGTGTACGCCGTTTTCGGAGCGCACGCATAGCAGGAAGAGGCCTCATGTCGGACGACAGAAAGCACGCCACGGAGCTCGAATCTCGGGAGGTAGCCGAGCAGGCCCGTGAACAGAGTTGGGAGAAGCACAGCTTCGCGCGGTCCCTCTTCGAGGGGAAACTCGAGCTCGGCTTGATTCACCCACATCCGCAGCCGGATCCCGAGGAGCAGAAGCGTGCTTCGGAGTTCCTCACACGGCTCGAGTCCTTCGCCCGCGACCACATCGACGGCGATCAGATCGACCGCGACGGGTGGGTACCGCAGGAAGTGCTCGACGGACTCGCCGAGCTCGGGGCCTTCGGAATCAAGACGCCGAGTAAGTACGGTGGATTGGGGCTGTCTCAGCTCTCGTACAACCGGGCGCTCGCCATCGTCGCGTCACGCTGCGGAGCAACGGGTGCCTTTCTTTCGGCACACCAGAGCATCGGCGTCCCGGGGCCGCTCCTGAAGTTCGGGACGGAAGAACAGAAGGACCGCTACCTGCCACGCCTCGCCAGGGGAGCACTCTCGGCCTTTGCGCTGACCGAAGCCGAGGTCGGCTCCGATCCGGCCAACATGTCCACGACAGCCGAGCTCTCAGAAGACGGCTCGCACTGGATCCTGAACGGCGAGAAGCTCTGGACCACGAACGGTCCACGCGCCGAGATCATCGTCGTCATGGCGCGGACTCCGGCAAAGGATGGTTCGAGCCGTAAACCCATCACGGCGTTCATCGTCGAGACTGAATGGGAAGGGGTGGAGGTCCTGCACGAGTGCTCGTTCATGGGGCTCCGCGGGCTCTCCAATGGCAGCCTGACCTTCAAGAACGTGAAGGTCCCTCGTGAGAATCTCCTCTGGGGTGAGGGCAAAGGGCTCAAGCTGGCGTTGATCACGCTGAACACCGGCCGACTCGCGCTACCGGCATTCTGCGCTGCCGCGGGCAAGGGCTCCCTCGAGATGCTCCGGGATTGGGCCGGTAATCGCGTCCAGTGGGGCCTTCCGATCGGCCGCCACGACGCCATCGCTCAGATGTTGGGCAAGATGGCCGCCGACACGTTCGCCATGGAGGCACTCGTAGAGTTGACTGCCTCGATGGCCGACTCGGGCCGATTCGACATTCGACTCGAAGCCGCGATCGCGAAGATGTGGGCCACGGAAACAGGGTGGGAGCTCGTCAACGATGCGCTCCAGGTCCGCGGTGGACGGGGCTACGAGACACACGAGTCACTCCTCGCTCGTGGCGAGACGCCGTACCCCATAGAGCGATACCTGCGGGACATGCGTATCAACACGATCTTCGAAGGGTCCTCCGAGATCATGCGCCTCTTCATCGCTCGCGAGGCGGTGGATCGCCACCTCTCCGTCGCCGGAGACTTCATCAATCCGAAGGCTCCAATAGGCGCACGGTTGACCGCCGCCGTGAAGGCTGGCCTCTACTTCGCCTGGTGGTATCCCACCCGATTCCTCGGATGGAGTACTTGGCCCAGATACGCTGAGTTCGGAGCGTTGGCCCGCCATCTACGCTACGTCGAGCGCACCTCGCGCCGCCTCGCTCGCTCGACCTTCTACGTCATGGTCCGCTTCGGCGCGGGCCTCGAAAAGAAGCAAGCCGTCCTCGGACGCATCGTCGACATCGGTACGGACCTGCTCCTCATGACGACCGTGGTGGTGCGTGCGAAGATGCTC
>JBDGVT010000383.1:0-2014 GCA_039585495.1 Gemmatimonadota bacterium
CATGAGCACGATCATGGCCGAAGAGACCATCGAGATCCCCAGCGACGACGATGCACTGCTCGCCGAGTGTCGTGTGGAGACGTTCAGAGCAGGCGGCCCCGGTGGCCAGCATCAGAACAAGACCGAGAGCGGAGTGCGGCTCGTTCACCTACCGACCGGCGTTCGGGTCGTGGCTCGCGAAGAACGCAGTCAGCACCGGAACCGGGCGCGGGCCCTCGAACGGCTTCGCGAGAAGCTGACAGAAATGAACCAGGTGACTGTCCCGAGAAAGAGGACGCGTGTGCCCAGGTCCTCCAAGAAGAAGCGATTGGAGGAAAAACGGCGGAAGGGAGAGACGAAGCGGCAGCGAAAGCCACCCGACGTGGATTCGTAGGACAGCGGAGTCAATGATCCGCAGGGTCGGGTGGGCGCGATTTGGGCGCAGGGCCCAAATCAGGGGCGTCGGCGCAGAACCCGAACCGAATCTCCGACGATCTCCAGTACCTCGACCGGCCCACCGTAGTGTGCCGCCATTCCAACGTCGATCCGCCAGGCTCGTCCGCCGCAGGCGTCAGTGATTCCACCGGACTGGATGGTGTGTCCCATGACGATGCGTGCCGCCCCCATTCCGCTCAGCGCCACGTCCAACGTCTCACACGCCACCGAGTCGGGCTCCTGCGAATACAGCCGGGTCCACTGAGGGCTGTCGGATCCAATCAGGATCTCAGGCCGGTCAGCGCTCCCGCGGAGCCAGTCCTGGGCGTCGCGATTGAGTCGATCGATGCCGTACTGCACGTGTTCGGGGAGAACGCCGCCGTGGACGAAGACATTGTCCTCGACCTGGAGCACCACCACTCGTCGTGCCATAAGGAGCGCGTACGGCCTTCCGGGCAGCATCGCCGCCATTCGGGCCCTGGCTCTGGGCTCGAACTCGGCCAGCATCGGGTCTTCTGGATCGAACTCGACCGCATCCTCGAAATCCGCAAAGCCCTCATCGGTCACGTAGCGGAGATCACCCCTGACATTCATGAGTTCGTGATTGCCGAGCAGGGCGTGAAAGCGTCCCCCCGCGGCGTCCGCCTCCAGGCGCAACTGCTCGGAGAAGTCCAGGATCGCCTGCTCGTCACCCCCACGATCGAGCTGGTCGCCCGTCTGCACTACGATCAGGTCACCACCTACCCAGCGATCTTCAGCGTCGATCGCACCGGCAAGGCGGAGCGCATTCCGCATGGCGTCCAGGTCACCGTGGACATCACCGAACGCCACGATACGCGTGGGACCCGCGCAGGCTGAGACGGCCATCGACACGGCCAGCACGGCTGCGATTCGTGACCGTTTGCCCACCTCGCGGTGCATTCTCACCTGGATCGTTCCTTCGCTCGCGATGGATGAGATGCCGGGACCCCTTCCCGTCGAAGGGATCCCGGCCAGTGGGCCCGCCAGGACTTGAACCTGGGACCTACCGATTATGAGTCGGCTGCTCTAACCAACTGAGCTACGGGCCCGATGCGACGAAGATAGCCACGACAGGTGACCCTCGTCATCGTTTCGGGCAAGCTGGCGATCTTCGGCTGGCACTCCCGCTTGTGAACGGTAGCTTTCTACGTCGGCTCCAACCGGTCCGGGTGGAGCGCACCGCACATCGCGGAGTCCAGCACCGAATGAGAGTGCTCGTGGTCGGCGCCGGCGAGGTCGGATTCCACCTCGCCCAGCGCCTTTCCGAGGAACATCAGGACGTGGTCGTGATAGAGTCCGACCCGGAACGTGCGGAGCACGCCGCTCAGCAACTCGACGTGCAGACCGTCGTCGGAAACGGAGCCTCGCTTTCGGCGCTCGAAAAAGCCTCCGTCCGCGATGCGAGCATGCTACTCGCCGTCACGAGTCTGGACGAGGTGAACCTGATCGCCTGCCTGGCGGCGAAGCGTCTCGGTGTCGAGTACACCGTCGCCCGGATCTCGAACCCCGACTACTACGAACAGGGCTCGGTGCTCTCCAGAGAGCAGATGGGCATCGACCTCATGGTCAATCCGGAGCG
>JBDGVT010000384.1:0-2003 GCA_039585495.1 Gemmatimonadota bacterium
GTGGTGCCCCCCGTGATCCTGGCTCACGGCGTACCTCCCGAGACGACCATGGTCATGAGCCCGTACCAAAGATCGGGCCAGACGACGAATCCCAGCGTGGCCGTTGCCGTGACACCCATCGCGATGAGCGAAGGCAGCGGTGCCTCCTTGATGCCCTCACCGTGATGTGCGTCCTCGGGAGGGGCGAAGAAGACCGCCTTCACCGGTACCTCGAGGAGATAATACAGGCCGAGCAAGGAGCTCAGCATGAGCACCGCGAGCAAGCCCACCTGTCCCGATTCGAGCGTCCCCATGCCGAGGAACCACTTACTCCACGATCCGCCCGCGGGGGGGAGTCCGATGATGCTCAGCGAGCCCACGAAGAAGGCACCGAAGGTGAACGGCATCGTACGCCCGAGGCCGTGCATGCGGCTGATCTTCTTTTCGTGGGCGGCGACCATGACCGCCCCCGCAGCGAAGAAGAGCGTGATCTTCCCGAACGCATGCATGGCGATATGCATGCCACCGCCGATGATGCCCATCTCATTGGCCAGCAGAGCGCCCAGTACGATGTAGGAGAGCTGACTGATCGTGGAGTAGGCCAGCCGTGCCTTGAGGTTGTCCTTCGAAAACGCCACCAGCGAACCGAGAATGATGGTCGCGGCCGCCGCCCACGCGAGCCAACCCGTTGTCGCCAGCGTCCCCATCAGATCGATGCCGAAGACGTAGACGGAGATCTTCAGGATGGTGAAGACGCCCGCCTTCACGACCGCGACGGCATGCAACAACGCGGAGACGGGTGTGGGCGCCACCATCGCGGCCGGGAGCCAGCGATGGAAAGGCATGACCGCCGCCTTTCCCACACCGTAGACGTAGAGAACGAGAATCGTGCCGAGCACGCCTGCGGAGGCCGTTCCGGCGAGAATCCCACCGTTCGTGAATTCGACGGTTCCGGCTAGCTGCCACGTCCAGATGATCGCCAGCAACTGGAACGCGACGGAGGTCGTGACCAGGATGCCGAGGTAGATCCGACCCGATCGCTTCGCTTCCTCGGTCTGATGATGCGTGACCAGGGGGAAGGTGCAGAAGGTCAGAAACTCGTAGAACACGAAGAGCGTGAAGAGGTTGGCGCTGAACGCCACCGCCAGCGCCCCGGCAATCGCGATCGCGAAGAAGAAGTAGAACCGCGTCTGGTTCTGCTCGTGATGCCCGCGCATGTACCCGATGGAGTACAGCGACGTGACCGGCCACAAGAAGGATGCGACGAGCGCGAAGACCATGCCGAGCGGCTCGACCTCGAAGGCGAGGTGGACGCCCGGCAAGACCTCCAGGAGATCGAGTCGTGGACGCGCCCCTTCCTTGACCAGGTGCAGCAGACCCCACACGTGATAGAACGTCAGCCCCCCGACGAGGAGCGTTCCGGTCTCACGCGCGTTCGGGTGGTTCCGGAGCGCGAGGACGGCGAACGCGCCTACCACCGGCAACAGCACCGAGACCGCGATCAGGAGGGGGCCGTTCATGGCATCACCCCCAGCAACGCCTCGGCAGCGCGGGTCGCGACGTCCGCCGTCGTGCTCGCGTCGATCCCGAACCAGTAGCTCGCAACGACCAGCGCCCACGTCGGGACGAGGAGGCTGAGAGGTGCCTCGGAAACCTCTTGGTCAGGATCTTCGGTCTGGAAATACGCGACCTCGACCACCTTCCAGATATATGCCAGGGCCATCAGAGACCCGACGAGGACGACCGCCGCGACCTGCCAAAGCCCCGCCTCGAGGGCCGCCTGGACCAGGTACCATTTGCTCACGAAGCCGACGGTCAACGGCACGCCGATCAAGCTCAGCCCGGCGAGGACGAATGCAGCCATCGTCCAGGGCATCGCCTTGCCAAGGCCCGCCATCTTCTCGATTCGCACCGAGCCCACGCTGTACATCACGCAGCCCATCGCCATGAAGAGCGCGCCTTTCATGAGCGCGTGATTGAAGAGGTGCAGGATTCCGGCCGTCACACCGAGGACCGACCCGAAG
>JBDGVT010000385.1:0-2670 GCA_039585495.1 Gemmatimonadota bacterium
CGATGCTCGACGCGATCGACGACGAGATCGGGGCGACGGCGAGCGTGGATGGCATGGATGACTGGGCGAAGCCGGTCAGCGGAGATCCGGAGGCGGCGCAATGAGCGGAGCATCATATGACGCATTCCTCGCGGGCAAGCGCAGCGCGTGGTCGGGTATGCCGATGGCGCATCGAAAAGACCTGCCGTCGATGGCGTATCCGTTCCAACGGTTCGCCGTGGAATGGGCTATGAGGAAAGGCAGAGCGGCGCTCTTCGCGGATTGCGGATTGGGCAAGACTATGATGCAGCTCGCGTGGGCAGATCAGATCGATGGCCAGGTTCTACTTCTCACGCCGTTAGCGGTCGCTGAGCAAACTATGAGAGAGGCGCGCCGATTCGGCATCGATGCTCGGACAGTCGCAAGCTCCGATGACGTGCGCGATGGGATCAATATCGCCAACTACGAGAAGCTACATCGACTCGAGGGTTCAAACTTCGCCGGAGTCGTTCTCGATGAGTCTTCGATTCTAAAGGCGATGACTGGCAAGATCAGCGATCAGCTGATCCGCCAGTTCCGCGAGGTCCCGTATCGGCTCGCGTGCTCGGCCACACCAGCGCCGAACGATTACATGGAGATCGGGATGCACGCTGAATTCCTCGGCATTTGCACCCGCTCCGAGATGCTGGCGACGTACTTCGTTCATGACGGAGGGGAGACTCAGAAATGGAGGCTGAAGGGGCACGCCGTCGATGAGTTCTGGCGCTGGGTCTGCTCCTGGGCCATCGCGTTTAGGTCTCCGGCGGATATCGGATTCGACCAGGACGGCTACGAGCTTCCCCCGCTCACGTATCGCGATGTCGTCGTCGGCAGCGAGTTCTCTCGAGATGGTGAACTGTTCGCGACCGGCACTCTTTCGCTCCAAGAACGGCGGAGCGCCAGAAAAGCCAGCCTGGATGCCAGAGTCGATGCGGCAGCCCAAATAGCGAATCAGACTAGCGAGCAGGTGATCGTGTGGTGTGACCTGAATGCGGAATCGACCGCGCTGACGGCAGCCATTGATGGCGCGTTGGAGGTTACGGGGTCGATGACGCCGGAAGACAAGGCCCAGCGCATGATGCAGTTCACCGACGGCGAAGCTCGAGTGCTCGTTACAAAGCCGTCTATCGCGGGATTCGGCATGAACTGGCAACAATGCTCGCGCATGGTCTTCTGCGGATTGAGCGACAGTTACGAGGCGATGTATCAAGCGACTCGTCGATGCTGGCGATTCGGCCAAGTTCGCGAGGTCGAGGCCTGGATCGTCTCAAGCGACGCGGAAGGTGCCGTTGTGGACAACGTTAGGCGGAAAGAGCGCGACGCTCAGTCGATGATTGATTCGATGGTTCGAACGATGAAGGATCACGGTATGGACGAGAACGAACGCGAAACGAAAACTGAAAGCCCCTCGGGGGATGTTATGTCTGGCGACGGGTGGGCTGTTCACCATGCGGACTGCGTCGACATGGTTCGAGGACTCGATTCTAACTCTGTCGGGTTCTCGGTGTTCTCGCCTCCGTTCGCGAGCCTCTACACATACACAGATTCTATTCGCGACATGGGAAACTGTCGGACCCATGCCGAGTTCTATGACCACTTTAGGTTTCTGGTTCGAGAGCTATATCGGGTCCTCATGCCTGGCCGATCCGTCAGTTTCCACTGCATGAATCTTCCGACCAGCAAGGCGATGGATGGACACATCGGGATCAGAGACTTCCGGGGAGAGTTGATTCGGATGTTCGAGGCAGAGGGCTTCATCTACCACTCCGAGGTGTGTATCTGGAAGAATCCCGTAACGGCGATGCAGCGGACGAAGGCTCTAGGCCTTCTGCACAAGACTATCCGGAAGGATTCGTCGATGTCTCGGCAGGGCATCCCTGACTACCTGGTAACGATGCGGAAGCCCGGGGAGAATCCTGTGCCGATCAGCCATACGGCGGAGCAGTATCCGGTGAGCTATTGGCAGCAGGTTGCCAGCCCGATCTCACGATCATTCGACGAGCCCTCGAACTCTGGTCGGCGCCTGGAGATCTCGTGCTGTCTCCATTCACCGGGATCGGGTCTGAAGGCCATGTATCCGTCACAATGGGACGGAGATTCGTCGGATCAGAACTCAAGCGGAGCTACTTCGAGCAAGCATCGCGAAACCTCGCGATCGCGCAAGATGAGCGGGACCAGTCCACCCTGTTCGACGATCTGGAGGCGGCGCAATGAAGTCTCGCGTGTTTTACGATTCCGTCGATGTCGTCGTGATCCTGGTCGTGAGCTTCGTAATCGGCTTCGCGGCCTACCAGGTCGGATGGCAGAACGGCGAGAGCCAGGCGCGAGCTACCGTCGAGCAGGTCGAGCAAGTCGAGCAGCCCGCGCCGATGCCCGCGCGTAGGAGCCTCGTCCGATGACGCTCGGGATCGTCGCTGCGCTCGCCGTCGCTGGCGCGCTGTTCTTGATCGTGGCCGGAGTGGTCTCCACGATGGCCGAGGACTATTTCGAGCGGAGGAAGCGATGAAGTTCCCCACGCTGACCCATCACCAGGTCGAGCTGCTTCGCGCGATCGACCGACACAAGTACCAGCCGAGCCCGCAAGGCCCTTGGGTCGGCTGGGTTTCAACTGGCGAGGATGACGCGCCGACTCTTCACGCGAAGGCGAAGTCA
>JBDGVT010000386.1:0-2840 GCA_039585495.1 Gemmatimonadota bacterium
ACAAGATCCTCCTGATCGAGCTTCTCGGACGTGTGATCAGGCATGCATGGGGCGTGGGAGGGCTTTTCTTTGGACTGTGGCTCATTCCCATGGGTCACATGGTGGTCACGTCGAGGGCGATGCCGGCCTGGCTCGGTCGGATTCTCATCCTGGGCGGCGTGGGCTACGTCCTGAAGACCTTCCTCCAGTATGCAGGCTTCCAGCACGCCCTGATGGACAGCCTGACACTCCCGGCTACGGTCGGAGAATTCTGGATGATCGGCTACCTCCTGATCTTCGGCATCCGCGAGACCAATACGTCGATGGACATCTACCGCATTCCGGAATCGAATTAGGCGGAGGGGATGAGTACCGCTGCGGCCTAACAAGGAATTGCTGCTGTCCGCATATGGGCCGATGGGCAGCTCGCTACGCTCGCTGGCGCGCATGAGGGCGCGGCAGCAGAATTCCGAGACGTTAGAGTGCGCTGGCCAACGTCTGGAACTTGCGTACGTCGGGCCGCGTAGTACGTTGTACTACATGAAGACCGCAGCCGTAACGATCCGACTAGATCCGAGCCTCGAAGAGCTCTTGGACGAGGTTTGCCGCGAAACTGGCCGATCTCGCAGTGAGGTCGTGCGTGATGCTCTTCGGCGACAGCTGACTTTGCGTCTGTTTGAAGAGGCCCGACGTAAGGTCATTCCGTTCGCCGAGGCTCAGGGGGTCTATACCGACGAGGACGTCTTCAAGCTCATGTCGTGATCCGGGTCTGCCTGGATTCAAACGTACTCGTCGCGGCCTTCGCGGCACGTGGGCTCTGCTCCGATCTACTCTCGCACGTACTCAGTGAACAGCACTTGGTCGTTCCCGACATCGTGCGTGAGGAATCTCTTCGGGTCTTGAGCAAGAAGTTTAAACTGTCATCCGAGGCGCTTGAGTCGGTCACGGCGGTCCTCGACCGATGTGAAGCTGCGGCCGCCTCTGGCGAACCTAGCCCGGTTCCCGTGCGGGACCCGGATGACGAGTTGGTGTTGGCCGATGCTGTCGCGGCTGGCGTCCAGGTGTTGGTCACCGGAGACAAGGATTTGCTGGAGGTCGCCGAACAATCTCCGATTTCGATTCTGTCCCCCCGCGCGTTCATGATGTTGACTCGCGGGGGCGCACTCTAACAAGGAATTGCTGCTGTCCGCGTAGGCTGTGCGGGCAGCTCACGTTGCTCGCTGGCGCCCGGGCGAGTGCGGCAGCAGAATTCCGAAGTCGTTAGGCGCCCTAAGCAAGCTCACTCCCAGCCAACAGAGTCCATGGCCGTGTCCATGTCGATCAGCCGGTTCAGAACATTGCTCGGAGCGGCTCTAGTTGCCCTTGCTCAAGCCTCGGCAGCGCCGCACCAGCTGGCTGCTCAAGCCTCGGACGGACTCCGTGTCGCGGTCGTGGCCCCGCAACCGCTCGGTCTAACTGTGGAGCAGGCTTTGGGTGAGGTCCTGCTCTTCGACTACAGCGTTTCTGGGTCCGCGTATCGGATGCACGTCACTCTCCGTCCCGACGAGGTCAGCTGGACTGAGCTCAGAGAGGGAGGGCGATCCGAGACGGACGCCGCTCAATCTGTGCGGCTCGATGATCACCGCCTGATGATGAACTGGTTCGAGGAGAGCGGGCAGTTCGTCGTTCTGTACGTCGATCTACTTGCTGGGCAGACCACCTACTGCGGGCTGCTTCGCCCCGGGGTAGATGACGCGGGTGTCTGCTACACGGGCACAATAGAGATCCCTCGCTAATGCGTCTTGAGCTCACCGGGTCGGGCGCCTAACAAGGAATTGCTGCTGTCAGGGTAGGCTGCTGGAGTACGTTGGGTAGCACCTCTGATTTGTCATCGGGCCGGTCCTGCAGCAGAATTCCGAGCCGTTAGGCAGAACATCAATCCACAGGGTGTCGAATGAGTAGGGGGAGGAGTTGGCAGGCGCTTTTCGCTGAGTTCCTCGTGATCGTGGTCGGCGTGCTCGCGGCCCTGGGACGCGCTTTCAGACCGATCGCTTGAGCAACAGTACCTAGCGCGGCTCGAAGACGACCTCGGTCAAGGACGTGTCGTGCTCGACTCGTTGCGTCTGGCACACGCGGGTGCTGCGCGTAATGCGGATTTCGTCAGCCCCTACCTTCTGGGCGACTCCGGCATGCCCGGAGACACTGCTACAACTCTGGCAGCCCTCTACCGCGCGTCCCGAAGCCTGGCTCCTTCATTCGCCAGTACCTTCCCGATGACCACCTTCTTGGAGCTGCAATCCACCGGACGATTGGGCCTAATCCAAGACCCTGGGGTGCGCGCTGCTCTTCTACACTACTACAGGGAGATCGCCGCGACCGGAGTCAACCTCGACCTCCTACCGCGAGAGTATCGCGACTTCATCAGGCGACGGCTTCCGACAGCCATTCAGTTGAGCGTCAGGTCAGAGTGTCCCGTCCAAGGCACTGCCCAGAACGAGCCGCTGCAGTGTAGCATCCCTCTCGGAGACTTCGACCCGCGTCCACTGCTCCGAGAGGTGGAAGGGAACGTGAGCTTGGCGGGCGACCTGAACTTCAGTCGTCAACAACTCGCTATTGGGCTCGGCCTCCAGGCCGCTCTGATCGAAAGGACCGATGAACTCGCTGAGCTTGTGATCGCGGCTCGGTAACCACGATCCGGGTTCTGCCTAACAAGCGATTGCTACTGACACGGAAGGCGGAGTCGGGAGCACTACGTGCTCGTCAGCGGGCTGGCCGTGCAGTAGAATCGCGAGACGTTAGAACGCAGAGCTTCTGATCGGAGGACGTGTGGGCGAACAGGCGCGCTGGGCGAGGCTGGTGGAGGGTGTCGTCATCGTCCTGAG
>JBDGVT010000387.1:0-2404 GCA_039585495.1 Gemmatimonadota bacterium
GAACCTGCGTTGGTATCAGGAGATCCTCGACGTCGACCCCGCGAAACTCGTGGCGAAGGTCGAGTGCCCGATCTGGATCGCCCACGGTGGCAAGGACTTCGAGGTCAACCCCAAGACCGAACCAGACGCCCTCGTTCGGGCCGCGCGTCGCCACAAGAAGACCCACGACCTGGTCCGCTTCCCCGACCTCGACCACCTGTTCAAGCGCGAACCCGGCAAGTCGACCATGACCTCCTACCTGACGGACCGCCCCGTCGACCCACGCTTCCTCGCCCAACTCATCAACTGGGCCGACGCCAGATCCAAAAGAGCCAACCCCGCCCCCAAAAAGCTCCCCAAGAAGAAGAAGAAGTAGAAAAAGAAGTAACCCCGGCGCGGACAAACGCCACACGAGCCACGCGGGTCGACGAAAAGACCCCCTTCAAGGGGGTCGTTTGAACCCCGTCAAATTTGCGGAGGCCCCGGAGCGGCGCAAAGCGACGCGACCGGCCGCGCAGCGGCCGTGCCGGGCTCGGTCCCAAACCGCTCGCGGGGGTAAAGCCGCCAGTAGCTCGCCCTTTTTGGCCGTGTACTCGGCCTCGGTCAGCAGTCCGCCATCGAAGGCGGCCTTGAGGCGTACGAGCTTGTCCTTGAGCGTAGGCTCGCCACCGCCACCGGCGGCGGCAGCACCAGCACCTGCGGCAGCTGCCTGCTGGACTTGCTGTTGCCCTTGCGGAACGCCCTGAGGGTAGAAGCCCGGTCGCGGCGCGCCCTGCTGTTGCTGCCCCTGCGGCTGGCCCTGTTGCTGAGGCGGGTAGCCCTGCTGCTGCTGAGGCGGGTAGCCCTGCTGCTGCTGAGGCGGGTAGCCCTGCTGCTGGGGCGGGTAGCCCTGCTGCTGGGGCGGATAGCCACCTTGCTGGGGATAGCCACCTTGCTGCGGGTAGCCCATGCCCTGGCCCATCATGTTGCCCATCATGTTGCCCATGCCCATGCCCATGCCCATGCCCATGCCGGCATTCATCATGCCGCCACCAGCCTTGGCTTTGTGGGCATTGGCGGCCACGTCGCGCATGGCCTGCATGCCTTCCCACGCCATCGTGTTGTCGACGCCGCGCGCGGCTTGAGCGGCGGCTTCCTCGATGGCCTTTTGGATGGTCGGTGGGAGCGTGATGCTCTCGACGACGAAGCTGGTCAGTGAGAGCCCGAGGGAACCGAAGTCTCCCTCGATGTTCTTGCGAACGTCGTCGGCGAGTGTGTCGACGTGGCCAGCCATGTCGGCGACGTGCACCTTGGACTGGTTGGCGGCCTTGCCGAATGAGGACACGAGCTTCGTCTTGACGTAGCGCTCGATGTCGTCGGAGGTCATCAGACCTTGCGTGCCCACGACCTCCTTGAAGAATGTCCCTGGGTCGCTGATGCGGAAGTTGTAGTTCCCGAAGGCGCGAATGGGGATGCGGCCAGGGCGGCCGTTGACGCCGAACTCCGAGTCCCGAATGATCACCGGATTGGGCGTGCCCCACTTCTGATCCAGGTACTGGCGGAGGTTGATGAAGTAGACCTCGACCTTGAAGGGGCTCTCGAATCCGTATTTCCAACCCTTGAGGGTCGAGAGGATTGGCATGTTCTGGGTGCTGAGGGTGTGCGTGCCTGGTCCGAAGACGTCGGCCATTTGCCCCTCGTTGACCAGTACAGCGGCTTGACCCTGACGGCAGACCAGCTTGGCGCCACTTTTGATTTCGTGGTCTTGATCGGGGAAGCGGTAGACCAGCGTGTAGTTCGTGTCATCGACCCACTCGATGATCTCGATCAGCTGGTTTCGTATAAAATTCATCAGACCCATGTGAACTCCTTCGTGCGCTTTCCCTGAACCGGATTCGGTCGGTGCTTATTCCTGTTGCGTTGAACGCCCGCTGCTATTCGATGCGCAGGTCGTTGGCTTCTTGCTCGATGAGCCCGAACTCCGCGTTGCTCAGCCCGAAGGCATCCGCAAACTTCCCGAGCGCCTCACGTTCCTTGTCGGAGTACACACCGTCGGCCTTCACGAGCGCGATGGCCGCCTTGAGAAAGATCCGGCGGAGGTATGTCGTCTCCAGCATCTGGGCAGCTTCGACTGCGCTGAAGTCCTCGCTCTTCATTTCCTCGAACTTCAGATCGGATCCGGCCTCCTCGAGGAACTCCTTGATCAGGTTCTCCTCGTTCTGGTCGATGCCGTCTTGGTTGGCGAGGAAGTACAAGCCTCGGGCAAATACTTCGACTTCTTGGGGCTCTAGACCGCCGCTTTGTTCCGACATAGGCCGAAAATCGTAAGTCCTCACCCCGGGCGGATCTACCCCGCGGGGCAAAAAAACAGCCCGCGGTGCTCACCGCGGGCTGCTGGACTCGACTCACTCAAAGGGTGGATTGGAACTTTTACCCAGCCGAGGTC
>JBDGVT010000388.1:0-3433 GCA_039585495.1 Gemmatimonadota bacterium
CGCTGACCTCATCCAACGGGTCCCCGCACTCCAGAACCCGATCACGGAGTTCCTCGCTACGGACGAAGACGACGGGTTCCTCGAGGGGCGGATCAAGAACGTGCTCGAGGGGGCAGGCCTCGGTGTCGCCGTCGATCTGGTCTGGTCGGGCCTCAAGGGAATCCACGGCAGGATGCGAGGGGAAGCTCCGGAGAAGGGTGGCCGTCGAGTCGAGCGGACGATCCGCGACCTGAAGACCGACCCCTACACCCGCCAGGTTGCGAAGTCTCTGGACGCTCGAGGCTGGGGCGGTTGTCGCTCTCATGGACTCGATGGGCATTGACCGCGACTCGGTGAAGTGGGAGCGCGGCGGTCGGGCTGCTGAGGGCGCGATGATGCAAGGCTCCCTCCTGCCTGACCTTGATTACCCGCACGTTGACACTTCGGGTCCTGTTGCTACGGCCAACGAGAAGCTGACCTCGAGCCCCCAGTTCCAGAGCTGGTTCGAGGGCTCGAAGGCGGGGTCCGACCTTCTTCTGGCAGAGTTGACCTCGCAGAGAACAGGGCGGATCTGGCCTTCCGTGAAGGGGTCGCTGAATCCGAGGAGGAGATCGGGAAGCGCATCTCTGACTTCGCCGGAGGGCCTCTGAAAGAAGGGGAGACCCTCCAGCAGCGAATCGAAGCCGAAGCCGACCAGTTCTCGGAGCTACCCCGAGACGAGGCCCTGCTCCACGCAACTCAGAACGTCCTTGGGAAGTTCAGCCCGAGGGCTCTCGACAGCACTCGCTCCTCGCTCGAGTTTGAAGAGAGGCGTCTTCTCGGGCGTGGCGAGGGCCTCGGACGGCGTAGCATCAACAATGGCAGCGACCTTCCCGCTGGTATCGAGCTGACACCTTTCAACTCGAGGGACAGCAGTGGGGACTGGGCCGTGGTCGTTTCGGCGAAGAAACCCTTTGACCTTTCGCGTGCTTCGGTAGAGGAGCAGTCGGAGGTCTTTGCCCTAATCGACAAGAAGAAGCGGGAAGTCGATCGTTCGCTCCAGGCAGATAAGGAGATCGTCAACGGTCCCGACGCTCACCCTGACTACCAGACAGCACTCGAGAACCTCACAACTCGTCGGGTGTTCCGAGAGGGCCAAGCTGTCCGAGAGGCGCTGGAGGAGCTTGGGTACGACGCATGGATCGGCTCCGACGGTAATGCCGTCGCCTTCAAACCCGAGCAGGTCAAGGCTACCGAGGCTCGTAGCTTCCGAGGGGACGTTGACGACATCCTGTATCAGGGCAGGGAGCCTCGGAACGTGCTCGACGACTCCCTCCGGTCGAAGCTCGAGACGGTCCTTTCCGAAACCGACCAGAAGCGGTGGCAGCCCGAGCAGCTCCGCGCCTTCCTCCTCAAGAAGGGCGTCAAGGAGACGGAGCTGTTCTGGTCAGGGTTCGATGAGTACCTGAATCTCCAGCCGGGCAAGGTCGATCTCGACGATGCGAGGGATGAAGCGGCGAGGGGAATCGGCATCGAGCTAAACATCCGAGAGATCGAGTCCGTCGATACGGAGCTAGAGGGCATCGGCCAGCGCGTTGGCGACCTTGGCGACTACGAGATTGAAGAGCTGATCGAGCAGGGCGACCTCGAAGTGAACAGCTATGGGCTCGATGAAATCGCGAACATGGCGATGGACAGTCACTTTGGCGAAGCCCGTTACATGGCTGGACAAGGCGAGGAGCCCTACGCTCTCTTCCCCGAAAGCGAGATCGAGGGCCGCATCCTGTCGCTTGAGGATGCGATCGACGAAGGCCTCGACCTGGAGGGTGCTGCCCCCTCCGACGAATGGGTCCGTGTGCTAGACAACGGGGACGTAGAGACACTCGACGCAGATGGATACGCGGATCTCATCATCGAAGCGGATACTCAAGCCTGGCAGTACTACACTGAGGAAGAAAAGCTCCAGGCGCTCCGCGAGATGGGGTACGAATACGACTACCTACTCGGGGAGGATACGGTAGCCACTCGGGGTAATGATTGGAGTGACCCCGAACTGTACGCCAAGGCCGCTACGAATACCCGGTTCCTCGAATACACCCAGCCAGGCCCTCGGGATTCATACGGGGAAACCCGTATCCAGATCGACCATAAGAGCCTGCCGGAAGGCTTCACCCCCGCCAAGGGCCACTTCAGCGACGAGAACGTCGTCCTTCACTACCGCTGGAGCACGCGAGAAGATGCTTTCTTCATCGACGAGATCCAGTCCGATTGGCACAGCAAAGGCCGGGATGTCGGCTACCTGCCTGCCGGAGAGACGCCGCAACCGCCGACGCCCCTCGGCTCGGTTGAGAACCGCCGATCGCCCCGCGCCCAGCGCCTAGCAGCGGAGCTAGACGAGGTTCTCCAACCCGGCGACTTCAAGGTGTTGCCGAACCTCCATGAGCCCACAGGGCAGGGGTTCCCTCTCAACTCTCCAGATCCCAAGACGCCGGATGGGGAGCATATCAATAAGCTCATCTCCATCGCTCGGAACTACCTTATCGACAGCGGGCCAAACAGCGTTCCTGAGAAATACAAGGCTCTGCTGCCCAAGTCGGTACTCGAGACGTTCGAGGACCCGCAACTCAAGCTGGAGGACCACCGTTGGCAAGCGGAGCTACGCCAGCGCGCTAAAGGCGACGAGAGAATGCCCGAAGGTCCGTTCAAGAACACGGACACCTACGCCCTAGCTATGAAGCGGGCTCTCACGCGAGCAGTCCGAGACGGTAAGGCGAAGCTCGCCTGGACTACGGGTGAGATGCAGGCTGCTATCTACGACTCGGCGATGGCCGGCGCGGTCGAGAAGCACGCTTGGGGTGAAGGCCTGCTCGATGTCGAGCTGACTCTCAAGAGAGGCCTCAAGGTCGAAATGGGCGTTGACCCCGACACCGGCATGATCCTTCGAGGCGATGCCAACTTGCTGGACAAGAACCTCGAGGATGTCATCGGTGCCCGCGCGAAGGAGATCCTGGCCCAGCCTGAAGGAGGCGCAGGCGAGGGACTCGAGGGTATCACAGTCGGCAAGAAGGGGATGCTTCTCCAGTACGACCAGATGATGGTGAAGGAGGGGAAGAAGCTCGCCAAGAAGCTGAAGGGCAAGGTCTCCGCTCCGCGTAAGGAGAGTTGGCCTGAGCACAGCAAGGCCGCGGTCGATCCTGAGACTGGCATTAGGAAGGATATCGACGAAGTCTGGGTCATGGACATCGACATGACGGCAGCCGAGCGGCAGGACCTTCCTCCGTTCGATCTCTTCCAGCGTGGCGAGGGCTCGTCCCCGAAGGGCTCTGTCGAGTTCAAGCGTGACGGGCAAGCCATCATCCGAGGCTTCAAGGGCTCCGACGTCTCCACTGGCGTCCACGAACTCGCTCACGTTGCCCGCCGGCGCTTCTTCGACATGGGCGTGGAAGACCGCCTCCGCGAGGGAATCAGCGACGAC
>JBDGVT010000389.1:0-2192 GCA_039585495.1 Gemmatimonadota bacterium
GGCTGTCTCGCGTAGCTTTTGCGCCAGGTAGGGCGCGTGCTTGGCGTGACATCCGTAGTCGTCATGGATCATCCGATAGCTCTTGATCCGGTCCTTCGTGCCCTTGATCGTCAAGTGCATGAGAGCAGCGTCGAGCGAGTGGATGTAGTTGGGGCTGATTCCGTTCATATGCCCCCGACCCTCGAGTGACTCGGGATTGCTTGACTCAAGCCGGGTCGCGTAGTTGCGTGAGACTTTTACGCTGTCGCCTCGGAAGACGAAGTTGACCCGCTCCTTGTCCTTCTTGCGGTAGTCCTGCCTGACGGGGAAGCCGGAGGGACTCACCCACTGAGGGCAGACGGAGTGCTGCACCAGGGGCGCACTCCTTCATCCAGTCCATCCCGTCTCGAGCCGCTACGACGACGTCGTCAACAGCCCTCCACATCTCGTTGGCGAGTAGTGCGGTGCAGGGGTAGGGATCGTGAGGGACAACCTTGCGCCCCGTCTCCTTGCACATCTGCTCGTAGGCCTCGCGGACGTAGTTGTGGAAGGAGTAGTGGCTCACCGAGTAGGGCCGAGTCATCGTGCCCCTCTTCGGGAAGTAGCGCGGAGGAGCTTCGTACTGGAAGAACTCGAGCCAGGCCTTGGCAGCCTGTGTTCCAGTCATCTGAATCTCAGTCGGCTCCTTCGGGTTGACGATGTCCTCCGAACGGTAATCGAGGAGACGCTCCAGGAGCCGCTGCGAGACCCTGCCATAGATGTCCTCTGGCTGGTCGAGAGGTACGCAGTTAGTCCATCGGGCACCTTCAGGGTCCCGCAGCAGCAGAGACAGGAGTTGCAGCCCGTTATTCGAGCCGTCCATTCCCACCGGGACGAATGACTTGTACCCGAGGCCTTGGCCCAGGAACTCAGTCATCTCCATCGCCCAGGTGAGGAACGAAACGGGCTCGTCCGCATCGAGCCAGGCGGTGCATCCGAGAGGGTCGTTGCCGATGGCCTCGATCATCTCCCTCTGGTTGTGAGTCCACTCCACGCGATCGTCGAAGCTCACCTTGTCCTCGCCCCACAGGTTCGCCCCGTGAATGCGGAACCAGCGTTCGGCCTCGGGAGTGTCGATCGGCTCCGGGTTGCCGAAGGTCAGTAGCCCTCGAGCCATTGACCACGACTGGTACTGGAGGTTCGAGCAGAGCGGGTAAAGGCGTCCTCGGAAGTCGGCGAAGTGCGAGTACCAGAGGTGCCTGCCTTTGTAGTCGCCGGCAATCTGGAGATCGGTCGCTGCCTTGCGGATGAGGCGGTCGTCCTCCAGCCCGAGACGCTGAGGATCATTGTCGAAGACGTACTGGACAGCCTCGAGTGCGTCCTCGTTGATCTTCCACGCCGTACCTTGGAGAGCGTTGGCAGCGTCGAGGACGTCACCGATCCCCTCTTCGTAGATACCGAGACCGACGCCGGCCTTGGGCCGAGTGAACGGGCGACGGCGACTCTCGTCCGAGTGCATCCCCCCTTCGTAGACGGTGTCCCACGACTTCGGGGGCTCGACCATCGGCAAGTAGACGGGGCTCATGCGCTCCTGGCGAGCGGCGGCGTGGTCGAACCACTCTCGAGCTTGCTCCGTCAGGGTGACGACGACGGTCTGCCGAGGGCCACGCCTCTTCGTCCGCTTCTCTAGCACCGTGCGGCACTCGAAGATGTCGGCCTGCTGGCGCACGGCTTCAAGGAAGAGGAGGCCGATCGAGATGCGCTTGTCGCGGGGCCAGACCTCGTAGTCGATGTCGTCCTCGCGGAGCGACTTGAAAGCCTTGCCCCGACGGGTGACTCGGTTGCGCCCACGCTTCGCCCGACGGACGGCGCGGTTGAACTTCGTGCGCTCCTCGTTCTTGAGGCGACGGAAGAAGGCCTCCTCCGACAGCTCGTACCCGATCCGGTCAGAGATCTTGCGGGCGTCGGCAGGCTCGGCCCAGGTGAGATTCAACCCCACGCGGAGAGCGGTGACAGCGACAGTGTCGAAGCCCAGCTCATCGAGGACCTCGAGAGCCCAGGTGACGGTGCGCCCCCGCCGGGTCTTGGCCTGCTCTGTCTCGTAGAGGTGACGGAGGCTTTCCGCGATGGGAGCAGCCGCCTCGGACACCAGACGACGCCCCACCTTGGTATCGCCGATGTAGCTGGAACGGGCGGCGGTTTCGATCTGCCTCCGTGCCCGTGCCTCACCGAGC
>JBDGVT010000390.1:0-2274 GCA_039585495.1 Gemmatimonadota bacterium
AGTCGTAGTCGATGACCACGATCCCGTCGGGCTCCTTCCACGTGGCCGCCACCGGGCAGACCTCGACGCACGGTGGGTTCGCGCACTGGAAGCACTGTGTGCCTACGTAGAAGTGTCCTTCGCGAGGGACTTCGTGTTGGTATTCGGCGGTCGCCTCTTCGAAGTCCATTTCACCGCCCTCCATTTCGAAGATGCGGATGTACTGGATCCCGCTCGCCCGGTCCTGGTTGTTCTCTTTGAGGCATCCGGCGACGCATTCTCGATAGCCCTTGCACTTCGAGATGTTGAACGCGTAGCCGAAGAGGACGTCTTCGACAGCGTCGGCACCCGAGAGGTTGATGTGCACGCCTCTCTTGAGTTGTGCGATCCGCTCGATCCGCAGGATCGTCTCCTGCTTCTCCTCTTCCGTCATGACGCGGAAGTTGCCCTTGAGCTTGTCCTGGAATTCCAGCAGGAGTCGCTCTCGCTGCTCGGGATCTGGCATCACGTCGGTGCATGCGGCGGTCGCCTGCGTGCCGGCAACCAGCGTCCCCAACAGTGTGCCGAGCGCCCTGCGCCGCCCCATGTCCCGCTCCGCGATCTTCGACATCCCCTGCCAGCGAAGAATGTCCTCGAAGGTCAGCTCCCGGCGACCCTCCTGGTCCTGACTGCGCTTGGTCTCGGAGCTCTTCATCGTGCCTCTCGGCGGGCGATCTTGGGGAAAGTGACCGGTCGACGAACCGGGAACTGTGGATCATGAGGGTTATGGCAGCCGGTGCAGCTCAGGGAGACCCGCTCCCCGCTCCATCCGGAAAGCCGCTTGCCGTGCCCACCACCCGCCCAATCGTTCCCCTGCAGGAAGTGGCAGCCCGCGCACAGCCGGTACGCCTCGTCCAGCGTGGCTCGCCTGCCGTCACGCAGTACCAGGAGTCCGGGGTTTTCCGGGGCATGGCACGTCAGGCAGTTTCGATAGATCCCGCTGGGATGACTGAGCTCGACGGTCAGGTGGGCGGTTCGGCTCGGCATCAGGTCCCGCAGCCCCTCACGCTCGTGGCATGACGCGCAGTCGAGTTCGAGACCGAAGGGGTTGGTCGGATCGTGACATCTCTGACAGTCGATTCGTGTCGCTCCCTCATGCTCCGGTCGTGGGGCGTGCATCTGGTCCAGGGCCTCATCTTTTTGGCCGATGGATCTGATGTGGCACGACGTACAGGGGTAATGCCCGATCTCAGGGGTCCTGAGCGCGACGGAGAACGGGGTCCCTTCTGGGCCTTCGAACTCGACCGCCATCTGCGCGGGCACGACGCGTAGCATCACGTCCAAGCGCGCATCTACCTCTGTCGGTGACGACGGCGCGTCGACTTCGTGACCCTCCTCGATGCTCGGGGCCGGCTCCTCGGCATGAGACTCCGACGGTCCGCTTCCGTGTCCTCCTTTCGGAAAAGCCTCCTGAGGCCCTTCCGGCCGGCAACCAGAGATCGCGAAGAGCGCCAACAGCGTGATGTGTACGCTCGAGCCACAAAGTCGGGTGGTTCTCGACACCGACGTCATCGACCGGCTCCCTCACCACGCACGAACAAAGTCTCGGGGGCCTCAGCCGGAAGGTGGCACTGCCGGCAGTTGAAGCGCTCGGGGTGCGTCGTCCGGATGTCGGGCGCGGCCGAGGCTCCACCATGACATGACAGGCATCTCTCCCTCATCTGCAGCAGATGTGGGATGCCGGGTGGAGCACCGATCACGCCGGCGTCCTTGCCAATCTCCAGCCATTCGGGCTGTTGCCAGTCGGTAGGCACGAAGAGATCGCTCTCGACCAGCACCACGTGGCACTGAAGGCAATTCGACATCTCGGGGTGAGGCGTCCGCGGCGTATACGTGCGGATCGCCGGATTGTATCCGCCGAAGGTGTGACAGGGTGCGCAGTCCTGAGTCCGTTCGAGTCCGTCCGCGAGAGGGTGCGGGATATTCGGTGGGGCTCCTTCGTACGCGCGTCTTCCCCTTCTTTCGATCCGGGTTGGGACGACTACGTGGGGAGAAGGGTCTCCGGCGGACACGACGTGAAGTCCTTCGGCGAGGTCGGTGAACGCCCCTGCCTCAGCCGGTATCGGACGGCCGGGGTCGGGCTCAGGAACGACGGCGACAGTCCTGAAGCCCGGCTGGCCGCCGCCGGTGGGTAGCAGCAGTACGACGAGCTGTGCCATTACGGCGACCGCGATCACGATCAACGCCACCCGACGGAATACGCGGGCAGGCTCCGTAACCCGCGCCGCGGTCACGGCGTCTCCCGTCTACCCAGCG
>JBDGVT010000391.1:0-2603 GCA_039585495.1 Gemmatimonadota bacterium
CTTCCTTCGCCGTATCGAGAAGATCCGCCCCGAAGCCAAGGGAGATCCGGTTGTGGATCCCATGGGTAAAATGATCGGGGTCCTCCCGTGGCGGGACATGGTAGCAGTCCGAGGGATGCACCCCGGTACTGAGCGTGAATCGTGGAAACAGGGCTGCGAGCAGCCTGGCCCCCGCTACCTTGATCGCAGGCTGTCCGTGATCCGGCTGCAGCAGGGCCGAAGAAAACCAGCACCACTCCAGGTTTGAGAGCGGCGCGGGCGGGTCTCGCAACAAGTGCATGAGAAAGAAACCTCCGGTGGAGTGTGCCATCACGCCGACGGGCCTCCGATCCGCATGCCCCAGGACCTCTTCGATGAGGGGAGATACTTCTTTCACCCTCGGCAGATCACCGCGGATACCCGCGGACTTCCCGGAACCGGGCCAATCGATCGCGATCACTTCATAACCGGAATCCGCAAGGAGGCGAAAGGCCCACTCGTGCCGACCGACGTGGTCGCCGAGCCCATGGAGCAGAAGAACCGTTCCCAGCGATTTCCCTTGCGGCAATACGTGTTCGTAATAGACAGACTTTCCCGCAGTCAGGCTGGAATAATGGTGTCCTCGTTTGCTCTCGATCGGCATCCCGGAAAGGTTCACGACACCTCGAAATATTCCAGTTGCGAATTTTTCCTCCTGCGGTTACTTTCGCGGCCCTCGGAACCGAGGAGGAACCTATTGCGCGGTTAGCTCAGGGGTAGAGCATCACCTTGACACGGTGGGGGTCACTGGTTCAAATCCAGTATCGCGCACCATCTTCGGGTCTCCACCAAAGTTTGGGGACTTTTATGTTTTAGCCACACTCCGCGATGACTCTCAAGCGGTAGTTCTCGAAGTTTTTAAAGCCATATGCCCGGCGTTGGATGAGTTTCATCTTTCTGTGGAAGCCCTCCGTAATTCCGTTGCTCTTACTGAAGCGCCACATGCAGACGATGGCTTCGTCCCAATTGGCGAGGGTCTTGGCCAGGGTGACGAGGGGAGCAAAGCCGCTGGCCCTGAGAGTATCGATGAGGTCGAGCAGCTGAGGGATCAGCTTGCGAGCCTCGCGTGCGTTGATGTTCTTGGTTCTCATGATTTGGTTGGTTTTGTTCATTTGCTGGTAGATGGGTTCGAGTGCCGGATGATCAGCGAAGAGTTTTTTCAGAGTGGCCTTCTGTGACGGAAAGAGCTTGTCGGGACAGGTGCGTAGAGCTGCGAGGTATCCCCTGTGGTTTTTGACCTGGGGAACGATCTGACGCACGAGGTCCATGAAGTGCTGCTGGATCACACGGATGACGTGGAAGCGATCGGCGACGATCTTGGCGTTGGGGAAGTGCCTGCGGACCAGGGCGCGATAGGAGGAGCTCAGATCCATGCAGATGACGCGGACGTTTTCTTTGCCTTTGAGGGAGCTGAAGTAGGCGTCAAGTTCCTGAGGGTCACGGCCTTCGACGATATCGAAGACCCTATGGGTTCTCAGATTGCAAAGAGTCGTGGCGAACTTGGTGCCGCGCCGGTGGCGGGTTCGCTTGCGATGGATGGAGTGCTCGTCAATGCCGAGGACGGGAGGGCAGACACCGTCAGAACGTTCCCCGGCTTTGATCTCGGTGTATTCGTGATAGAAGCGTTCGACCGAGGCGGAGCCAATGCCTTCCCGATGCGCGAGGACGCTGCCAGCGATGCCATCGCGGTGGTCCTCATAGATCGCCTTGCGGAAGGGCTCGGAGGAGTGGCGATAGCGTTGGATGCCGGGGAGTGGTGGGATGAACGATTTGCGACAGCGTCGGCACTGATAGCGGTGGGTGTGGACATGAAGCAGGACAGAGCGGCCGAAGGCATCGAGATGACGGACACTCCGGAGATACGGCCCCTTGCTGTAGACCCTCAGTCGCCCGGACTCGCTACGCTCGTCTGGGGCTCCGGGCACGCCGGGCGCGCTGCCTTGTCCCTTTGCAGATGCACGATGGAGTGGTAGCGAAATTCCTCGATGTGCTTGACCTGATACCCTGCAATTCCGATTTCTTTGATCTCTACTGACATGAGTGAACTACTGTTCATTTTCTCTCATGTCCCCACTTCTTGAGGGAGAGCCCATGAAATCGGGAAACCTTTTCGCTGCGATTCCGGACTCGCTGCAGGTCGAATTCACCGAGAGCCTCGCCGCCGGTGCGGGCTCCTTTCACATCGAGCGGATCGTCTCGCGCGGGCATTCCTCACCCGATGGATTCTGGTATGAGCAGGCCAGCTCCGAATGGGTCGTGCTGCTCACGGGCTCCGCCTCGCTCGAGTTCCGCGATTCCGGGGAGACGCTGCGGATGAAGCCGGGAGACTGGATCGAGATCGAGCCGTTCCTGGCCCATCGGGTCACGGCTACGTCGCCAACGGAGGAAAGCATCTGGCTCGCCCTGCACTGGAGCGAAGGCAGTTCGAAGTAGTCGAGCCGCACCCGCGAAGGGCTCACGGCTTGGACCTCTCCCGGACAAAATCGAGTAGCAGCGGGAAGGCAGGCTCGGGCATTCCGCCGTGATCGAACCCCTCCAGTTCTGCCAGCCCGACATCAGGATGTCCGGCTTCTTTCATCATGCGC
>JBDGVT010000392.1:0-2427 GCA_039585495.1 Gemmatimonadota bacterium
GTCGTCTTGATCTCGGAGAGGAAGCGCTCGCCCCCGATGACGGCCGCGAGCTCGGGCCTCAGGATCTTGAGGGCGACCTTGCGCTCGTGCTTGATGTCCTCGGCCAGGTAGACCGACGCCATGCCGCCTTCGCCGAGCTTGCGCTCGATGCGGTATTTGCCGTCGAGCGCGGTCTCGAGGCGGCCGGTATGGGAGTGCGGGTCGGTCATCTTGAACTTCCTCGCCTCGTCCTCATCGGATGCGCTCGTCTCCCACTGCGGCCAGCAGTTCAGTGAACCAGTTGGTCACGATCAAGTGTCTCGGGGCTTCCTCGTCTGTTTCAACGGCGGCGCCAGCCCCGACCACGCGCGTGGTGACGAATCGATCACCGTCTGGATGGAGGTCCCAATCTTCCGGGTCACGGTAGTCTCCCGCGAGCACGAACTCCGTAGACAGGGTCGCGCTGGACGCGAGCGGCGAATAGGGAGTCTGCGCCTTGGTACGCACGCCAGTAGTAGATCGTATTCCCGTCTGGCGACCATCTGGGATGTCGGCCGCCTCCGTTGGAAACCGGTGTCGGTTGACGGGGCTCCGGAAAGCTGCGTACGAAGATCTCGTACTGACCCGTCTCGTCCGACTCGTAGGCGGCGAGGTCTCGCTGAGGCGCGACCCGCGCGTGCTGACGGTTACCCTCCGCCGGGATGTAGGCACGCGCCGTCGACGTGTCGGGGATCTGGATCGTCCAGCTGTTGTTCAGGGTCGGCGAGTTCCCCCAGGTGAGTACCACCAGGTCTTCTTCGAGCCACTGGCCGGGCCGGGACCTGCTCCCGGGTCGGCTCATGACCAGCTCCGGCGGCGTGTCGTCGAAGACGTTCTTTATGTACATGTCGCGGCCGCTCAGGCCTGCCCGCTGCGAGCTGAATGCGATGCGATCCCCGTCCGGCGACCAGGTCGGGTAGTAGTTGATGGCACCCTCGGACGTGAGCCGCCGAGGGGCTGTCTGGAGCTCGACATTGTACTCGTAGATCATCGGTGCCGTGGACGCCTGGCCGGGCTCCGTCCCCGAGTACGCGACACGCGCACCATCGGGTGCCCATCGCACCTGCTCCATGACCCTCGGAGGAAGCGGCGCCACCTCTTCGCTTCCGTCGGCGAGTCGCACCACCACCAGTTCGACCTGTGAGTTGGCACCACCTCCGCTGCCTCCGACACCGTAGACCAGCGTTCCGGTTTGGGAAATGTCGTACTTCGCGACGAATTCGATTCGGCGCGTGATGCCCTGAAGCACTGGGGTCGCTTCCCTGCCTACCTGACCCGTTTCTGGATCGAAGGGACGGGCCCACAGTCCACCGTTCTCGTCGATGTAGAGAAGATGCCCCGTTTCGACGTACCTCGGCGCGATGCCGCCGGGGACGATGGCCATGACGCTGTCGGTTTCCAGATCCAGGTAGTACGTGGTGAATGTACTGACCGAAGAGAACAACAGACCGCGTCCTCCCGGCAGGAGGTGCGGGCTGTCGACATCACCGGGAGGCCCCTCTAGGAGTGCTGGCTCACCTCCGTTCTCGGACACGGTGTACAGACTCCCCCCACTCACGAACACGATCGTGCCGTCGTCGCCCCAGTGGAACTCTCGCGGCGACTCACCCGCCGTCCGGGCGACCAACTGCGGCGCTCCCCCGGACAGCGCGATCTTCATGACGTTGCTGGCGGCTTCGAAGACGATCCACTCACCGTCTGGAGAAAAGGCGGGCCAGAACGCATCGTCCGGGTACAGCACGCGGAAGCGCTCCTCGTCCAGCCTCCTGACCCGTAGCTCTCGATCGGCCGCCGAGTTTCCCCATACGTAGGCCAGGTGCGACCCGTCGGGCGAGATGATCACCTTGGCGACGTTTGCGACCGGGCGGTCCCCGATGTCGATCAACGCTCGCGTGGCCACAGGTCGTACGGCTTCAGGGGCGGGCTTCAGCCATCCCCACGCCGCCAACCCCGCGAACACGACGATCGCGGCTGCCATACCGCGAACGAGCTTCGTCGGCCCCACAGAGGCCATCGGCGCGGAAACCGGTTGCGTGATTGGCGGGGCCGAGGCGGCTGCAGACGTCTCCCGCGGAGCGGGCTGATACGTGAACGCTGCGTCGTCCAACGCCTCTGTGAACTGCTTCGCCGTCTCGAAGCGATCTGCAGGGAGCTTCTCGATCGCCTTGGCCACGACCGCCGCAACGTGAGGCGGTGCCCGGCGATCATCTCGTACAGCACACACCCCACGCTGTACAGGTCGGACCGTGCGCTGAGGTCGCGATCCGCGCTCGCCTGCTCGGGGCTCATGTAGTGCGGCGTACCGAGGCTGAGTCCGGTCTCGGTCATGCGCCCGCCACCCGCCGCGCTCACCGCGAGCGCAATGCCGAAGTCGGCCACGACGGGTCGACCGTCGTGCAGCAGGATGTT
>JBDGVT010000393.1:0-3818 GCA_039585495.1 Gemmatimonadota bacterium
ACCACCACTCACCTCTTCGTAGACGGTCTTGTCGCCGTCCAACGCTTCGCGCGACTGATCGACGTAGGCCAATTCGACGGTCTCGCCCTTCTCCATCGTGCCAGCGTCCGGTGTCTCGTCACCGACGATCATCCTGAAGAGCGTTGTCTTGCCCGCGCCGTTGCCGCCGATGATTCCGACGATGGCACCCGGAGGTACATCGAAGGAGAGCCCGTCGATCAGCAGGAGTTCTCCGTATCCTTTCGAAACGGACTTCGAGTGGATGACAGTCTTGCCGAGCCGAGGGCCCTTTGGGATCAGGATCTCAGCGGTCCGTACCTGCTGCCGCTCATCCTGAGCCAATAGCTCCTCGTATGCGGTCAGTCGCGCCTTACCCTTCGCCTGACGTGCACGAGGTGACATGCGGATCCAGTCCAGCTCCCGTTCGAGCGTCTTCTGCCGGGATGACTCAGTCTTCTCCTCCAGGCGGAGTCGCTCGCGCTTCTGTTCGAGCCAGGAGGAGTAGTTGCCTTCCCAGGGGATGCCCTGGCCTCGATCCAACTCCAGAATCCACTTGGCCACGTTGTCCAGGAAGTATCGATCGTGGGTGATCGCGACGATCGTGCCCGGGAACTCCGCGAGGTGATGCTCGAGCCAGGCGACCGACTCGGCATCGAGGTGGTTGGTCGGCTCGTCGAGCAGGAGCATGTCAGGCTGCTCGAGCAGGACCCGACAGAGGGCAACACGGCGAAGCTCTCCACCCGAGAGCTGTTGGACGTCGGCATCGCCGGGGGGTAGGCGCAGCGCATCCATTGCGATCTCGATCTTGCGATCGAGTTCCCAGGCCCCGGAGGCGTCGATGCGATCCTGCAGCTTGGCCTGCTCCTCGATCAGGGCGTTCATCTCTTCGTCGCTCGTGATCTCTGCGAACTTGAGATTCACCTCCTCGAAGCGCGTGAGCAGGTTCCGGGTTTCGCTGACCGCGAGCTCCACGTTGCCACGCACGTCGAGGGTGGGATCGAGCTCCGGCTCCTGCGGGAGATATCCGATCCGGGTGCCCTTGGCGGCCCAGGCCTCGCCGAGAAAGTCGGTGTCTAGGCCGGCCATGATCCTCAGAAGCGAACTCTTGCCGGAGCCGTTCGGGCCCACGACGCCGATCTTTGCGCCGGGATAGAAGGACAGGTTGATGTTCTTGAGGATCTCCCTTTTCGGAGGGACGATCTTCGAGAGCCTGTGCATGTGGTAGATGAACTGCGGTCCGGCCATGTCGGGTGTCTTTTGCGTGCGGATGTGGTTTTAGAGCGATGCGCGAATGCGCAGCGCGGGAATCTAACCCGTCCACGAGATTGGACGAGCGCGACGACAGGGGAGTCCCCGCTGCCCGGTTCTGTCTTGGTAGAAGCGTTCCTTAGTTGCCGCCCGACCCCGACCCGCCGCGGGCCAGAGCCCGGTAGTACTCTTCGACCAGGCGACGGTAGCCATCGGGCACCTCATCATTGCCCGTCAGGGTCGCGCGCCGGTCAGCCTCGCCCTCGACGTCCCGGCGCAAGCCGAATTCCAGACGCTTGAGTCGGTTCAGCATGTCCTCATGCAAGTCTGCCAGGGCAGCTGGATCGGCGTAGATCCCATCTTCCTGGAACCTCTCCATGGCGTCCAGGACCTGTTGCAGATCTTCGATCGGGCGTCCGGCTTCGACGAGATCGTCCCTGAGGTCGCGTACCTGGCCCTCACGCTCACGGAATTCGTTCTGGTACTGACGGATCTCCTCATCGGAGAGGCGACGGGGGTCACCCCGCGTCGCGCCACCGGCGCGGGAGTCGGTCGACGGGTCGCCGGCCCGCCCCTGATTGTTGCCGCCCTGCTGGCCCTGGCCTTGTTGGCCTTGCTGCCCTTCACCCTCGCCCTGTTCGCCCTGTTGTCCTTCCTGCCCCTCGCCCTGCTGCCCCTCGCCCTGTCCACCCTCCTGGCCCTGCTGTCCTTCCTGGCCCTCCTGGCCTTCGCCCTGTTGCCCTTGCTGGCCCTGATCCTGCTGGCCCTGTTGCCCCGAGTCGTTCAGGCGCCGGTCCATCGCTTCCATGCCGCGAACGAGGTCGCGCGTCTCGTCGAGCGCGTCCTCGAGTGGATCCGCCTGCCGTTCGCTCGAGGCGTTCCGCGCTCGCTCGAGCTGGTCCCGGAGCGCTTGCAGGTCTCCCTCGATCTGGAGCTCCATCGTCACCGCAGACTGCGGATCCCACTGCTCGATGGTGCCGCGCGAATATTGGATCTTCTCCTTGAGCTTGGACTCACGGATCTGGTTCGCGGCGGCCTGGAGCTCCCGGGCTGCCTCAGGGTTGTCCTCACGCCCGCTACTTGCGGCCCCGTCCAGCTGTCTCTCGAGGTCCTGAACGACCTCATTCATCTGATTCTTGCGTTCCCGCAGCCGCTCGATTCCGTCCTGCCGCTCGGGCCCACGCTCAACAGGTAGGTCCCGGACATCCCCTTGGACGTCCCGTTGCTGACGCTGCAGCTCCTCGACCTGGGCGATCGCGTCCTCGGCGTCTCTACGTGCTCGATCCGCGCGGGACTCCTCGAGGCTACGCCGAGCTTCCTCGAGCCGCCTCAACGCGGAGTTGGCCTCCGCGGTCGTCTGCGAGCCGGATGAGGAGGCAGACTGTCTCATCGCTTCGGCAGCCTGCTGAAGCTCACGAGCCGTCTGTTCGAGCTCCGGATCGTTCGTCTCTCTGGCCAGCCGTTGCAGCTGGCGAGCGGCTTCCTCGGTCTCGTCGGCGAGCTCGCGCTGCGCATCCCCACTGCCTGCGCCCCCGCTCTGATTCTGAGAGGCGCGACGTCGCTGGCGCTCGGCTTCCTGTTCCTGGCGTCGGGCGAGCTCCTGCAGTTCCTCCAACAGAGCGTCGACTTGATTGTCCTGTTGCTGCTGCTCTCCACGCTGAACCGTCTCGTACTGGTTCTTCAGCTTGTCCAGTTCGAGTTCGAAGAGATCGGCGAGGTCCTCCGCGGCCTGCTGGCTGCCTCCGCCACCGCCGCCGCCCTGTTGTTCCTGCTGCTCCTGGACGTACCGCTCGTAGGTTTCCTCGGCCTGCTGGAGATAACGCAGCGCCTCCTGCTCATCAGGCAGCGCCTCTCGTAGCTCCTCTTCCGCCAGATCTTCCTGGGCCTTGGTCATCGCCTCGAACGCCTTGGGAAGGATGGCCGAGACGTCACGGAAGCCGGGGTCGGTCTGGGTCAGCCCACGGTTTTGCATGCGCTCGAGCAGGGTCGTGACCTGATCCTTCAGGCGCCCCTGTGCGAGCCCCACGCTTACCACGTTCTCACTGAACTCGTCGTCGGAGTAAGAGTCCTTCTGCCGGATCAGGTTGAAGGTACCACCTTGCTGCTCTGCCTGGCGATAGGCGCGCTCGAAGGGCCGCATATTGAGGAAGTAGATGTCGCTCGTCACGACCCGCTCGTCGCTCCCTGACCGGTTGTCGCGAACCATGGCGTAATACGAGACGAGATCCCCGGGCTCGAGCTGCCATTCCTCGAGGAACAGAGTGTGTCCGGTGGATATCTCCGCCAGAGGCGCTCCGCTTGCCTCGAAGACGGCGATCGTGTCCTCGGCACCACCGTTGACGGAGTAGACCAGACGGATGTCGCCGATACCGTAGTCGTCGGCGGCGGTCATCTCGAGGTAGACCTCCTCGATCGGTGACGCCGGCATATCACGCCCTGGGCGTGAGAAGTGGATAGACGGTTCCTGGTCCGTCAGGACGTCGATGTTGTATTCCGGGGAGGCAGGCACGAAGTCCCCGTTATCCCGCGCCAGCTCGACGGAGTAGTACTCGTTGGAACCGACGGTGAAC
>JBDGVT010000394.1:0-2413 GCA_039585495.1 Gemmatimonadota bacterium
CGTAACCGATCCGCACTGGTCATCGAAGTTGTTCGTGCCACCGCTGACACGAATACCATCCACGTAGATGACAGGCTCGTAGTTGCCCTCGAGCGAGCCAGCGCCACGGAGGCGGATCTGCGAGCCGTCACCGGCCGCACCACCGTCCGCGAGGATCGTCAGGCCCGGAGTCCGGCCCTGCAGGAGGTCCTGAACCGAGCCGACCGGAACCGCCTCGGTGATCTCGGCCGCCTCGAACTGCGAGACCGAGTTACCGATGGCACGCCGCTGCGTCTGACCAGGCGTACCGGTCACGACGATGGCGTCGAGTTCCAGCGCAGCCTGACGCAAGCTGATGTTGACCTGCGCCACACCTCCGGCCGTGACCGTGACCTGGACATCCTGGGTCGCGTAACCGACGAGGTCGACCTGCAGCGTCTGAGCGCCTACAGGCACGTTCAAGATTGGACACCTGTGCGCCGGACAGCGGGCGCTGGGTGGTAGCATCGGTTACCTGACCGCGGATCGTTCCCGTGGCCGTCTGCGCGTGTGCCGGAGCAGCCACGAGCGCGAGGCCCAGGGCTGCAAAGACGGCAAAACGAGCGACGGCCTTTCGGACAATCGTTGCGTTCATGCTTGTCTCCATGATTCAGGAGAATGTTGACGCTGGGCGGCCCCGAATGGATCGCACCAGCCATGCAGAAGATGCGCCCCACAGGAGTCCGGCCGATTGGCCGGGCAGAAACGACCCCCGCGCACCACGATCTTCTGTCCTAAACAGGTTTGAATCTTATAGGGTTCCCCGTTCTGCGCCACCCCATGTGCCAATGAATACGCCCATGATCGGTCAATGATTACCCGATCGGCTTCTTCGGTTTGAGCCCGTCCTGCTGTTCGATGTACGAGACTCCTCGAGAGATCCAGTCCGGAGCGGGCTCACCCTTCAGATAGTGGCCAAACCACTGCATGATCCGGTTCTGGTAGTCGAGCTGGTTGGGCTCTCGCGCCAATCCGTGGTTTTCGCCGTCGTAGGACAGCATCACCATCTGTTTACCCAGCCGTCGGGCAGCGTTGTAGAACTCTACGCCCTGGTTGTATTCGACAGCCCCATCGTTGGTACCGAACATCATGAGCAGGGGCGTGTCCATGTTCTGGATGTTGTGGATCGGAGAGTTCGCCTCGTAGGAGTCCCAGTCCTCCCACCACGGGACCTGCATGCGCCCCTGGCTGATCTCGAAGATCCGGGCATCCGATCCGCCGCTGTTCCAGTAGAACGACAGGTACATGCTCATGAGGTTGGTGAGCGGCGCCCCCGCGACCGCCGAAGCGAAGAGATCGTCCTGGGTCACGAAGTAGGTCGTCTGGTAGCCACCCCACGAGTGCCCGATCAGCCCGATCTTCTCTTCATCGATGGGCGCCTGAGCGACCGCTGCGGCCACGGCCGGGCGCAGAGTCTCGACATTCGACTGACCCGGCCTGCGATCGCGGTAGACGATGTCGGGACGCAGGACGAAGTACTCGTTCTGGCTCCAGATCTGCTGGTTGTAGTAGTTGGTCGGGTTCGGCACCTGGAACTGGTGCATGCCCTGTGACAGCAGTTCGTACTGGTACACGATCATCGGGTATTCACGCGACGGATCGTAGTTGGCCGGATACGTCAGGACGCCCTGAAGCCGGCGCCCCCACTCGTTCTCGTAGTCGACGAGCTCCGTCCGGCCCCACGCGTATTCGTCAAGGAACGGATTGGTCGCGGTCACCTGCCGCGGGCTCGAGAGATCCGGACCTGCCACGAAGTAGTCGGGCGAATCGTCGAAAGCCTCCTGGCGGAACGCAAAGACATCCGCCTCCTCGGCCTTCTGCAAACGCCCGAAGAAGCCACCGAACGACTTGTCGTCCCACACGAGCATCTCCGGATCGTCTCCGAGACGTGCGCGCGCGTAACCAGCCTTCTTGGTCCACTCCGAATAGGTCGTGTAGTACATCGGCGCGTCCGGGTCGAACGCGTCTTCCTCCGGATCGATGTCCGACACGCGATATCGGACCTGGTCCGGTGCCCCCTGCGTCAGCGCTCGACCTCCGGAGCCATCCAGGCGGACCTCCCAAACGTCCCACTGGTCATTGATCAGCACGGCCTCGTCGTCCTCGAGCCATCCGGCGATTCCGAAGGGTGGCATCTGCTCACGTCACCCGTTCGGAGGTCGTAGGCGTAATAGTCGTCACCTTCGAACCACAGGGCGTATCGACCACCCGGGCTCGATCCCATGGTGATCGTCACGCGGTCTTCGATGAGCGTTTTGTTGCCGGTCGCCACCTCGATCGAATAAAGGTCGAGGAACTGCTGACGGAACATCGCGTCCTCGTCGTACGGCGATTCGTTCCGGCCCAGGACATACGTCCCACCCTCGACCATCGTCGTCGACTCCGTGAGATCGTC
>JBDGVT010000395.1:0-3119 GCA_039585495.1 Gemmatimonadota bacterium
GCCCCGGAACGCCGGTAGTAATCGCCGTCGTCCCGTCCGAACAGGAAGGCCAGCATGGAGTTACCGAGCCCGAGGTGACGGGCACCTTCATCGATGGCGGCGAGTTCGTTGTACCCACTCAGTCTGATCCGTCGCTTGAGCGTCTCACGGGTGAAGTCGACGCGCACGTTGGGTTCCAGATCGGCGTATCCGATGCGGCCCGTACCGGTAATCGAGAGCGGGCCCAAGAACGTCTGCGGCCGGATCTGACCGCGCATTCCGAGCGAGAGGCCCTCGACCCTGTTGAACCGGATGAGATCGGGCCGCTGGAAACCCCATCGAAACGTCGTCGGCATCTGAGGCAATCGTGCCATCGGCAGATCGGCGAGGTCGTCGAACATCACGCGTAGCTCGGCTTCCGATGTGAAGCCCGGTGCTTCCTCCCAGATGGGCGGAGGCAGCTCCGGGCTCTCCATGAGAAACTCCGGATCCGAGGGTGCGATGAATCGGGTCCTCGACCCATTCACCGTTCGCTGGTCGACGTTGAACGGCACCTCTTCTCCGAACGCGAGTTGATTGAGGTAGGCCATCGCCTCGCTTCGCGTCCGGAAGTGCATCTCAGGGGGCCCATCGGTCGTGCTTTGTTCCGCGACGCTGCGCTCGGTCGTGACCGACTCCATCTCGTACGAGTAGTCCACCGTGATGGGAGCCTTGATGATGCCGGCCGCGACCACGCCATCCATGCGGGTGCTCCGAGGCAGCCAGACCTCGAAGTCCCAGAGCCCGTAGTCGACCGCGATCATGTTGATCTCCGCCGTCCAGGGCTTGAGGATGCCGGGAACGAACCTCAGGTCCTCCTCTTCCTCCTCCTCCAGATCGGGGATGTCTCGGAAGGCGTCAAAGGTGTCGGAGAGGCGGTACACGGCGCGCACGAGCGATCCAGTGCTCGGTTCCACCCACAGCGAACCGGTCATCCGGTGCACATCGGCCTCACGCGGAACGACCTGCAATTCGATCGAAACGACCTGCCGGCCGTCGGGCAAGCTCACGGTCAGCGTATCCCCACTGGTAAACCAGTACGAATCGATCCACTCCGGCAGCAGCGGGTGCTCGAACCAGAAGTCGTCTTCGTCGGCATCGCCCATGTCTTCGTCGGTGTCGGCGAAGCCAAAGAAGAGCCGGTCGTCCATTGGGTCGAACGAGGCATCGAACCGTCCCAAGTCCAGTCCGTCTGCGTTGACGCCCCCCGGACTCTGCTCCCGAAAAGCCAGCACCTGCACGAGGTTCTCGCCCTCCCGATTCCAGAAGAGCCGATGTGACGCCTCAGATCGATAAAGCATGCGATCCTTGAGCGGCATGCGCAGCGAAGCGCCGATCCGTTGGCGCACCACGGCGGTGTAGCTCAGCACGGTGTGATCGATGCGCTCGCGCTCCGCCATCGCAGACTCGTGGAGCGCCCTTGCCGTCGCATCGCGGTAGCTCGAGGCCTCGCTCTGCTCCGCGATCGACTGACCCGCTGCCGATGACGCCAAGATTCCGAGGACGACGATCCCGCCCAGAATCGACTGTCGAATCACCGCTCGAACACCACGCGAGAGAAGTCGCGCCAGCGTACGAGGCGCCTCGCGCGCCCCTCCGGTTTCACAAAGATGCCCTTGTTCCCTTCGTCTACGTCGTTTGAACCGACGAGGTCGAATGTTCGACCATCGCCCAGTGTCACCGTAACCCCATCCCCCTCCCCCTCGCCCCGCTCGATCGAATCGATGGCGCCGAACTCGATGTCGAGGTCGACCTCGTTACTCCATCCGTCGAGCATTTCCCATCCCGCGGCCTCATCGTTGTCCCAGCGAATCTCGCCGACGAGCACGCGACCGTCTATCGCTTCGACAGTTTCCCCCCATGGCACGCGAGCACGGCCGAAGCCTGCGTCCGACACCTCGATCCCCCGGTTCGAGCGGTCCACATCGTTGGAACCCCTCAACACCAGCTCCTCGCCACTCACGAGTCGAATTCGGGAACTGCGTGAACTCTCCCATGCGATGGACGCGATATCCTGGAACTCGATCTCGAGGTCCTCCCTGCCCTCCCGGCCGTCGAGCACGTCCGATTTCAGGATTTCGTCGAGATCCCAGGCGATGAACCCCGTGAGCTCGAGGCCGCCCCAGGTCCGCACCGTGCCGTGAAGCCGCTCGGACAGCGGAGCGGCGGCCCCAGGTGGCGCGCTCATGAAATCCACTCGGGCCAACTCCCTCCACCGCACGGAGACCTCGCGCCCACCGACATCCTCGACCACCAGTGGACGCATCGAACGGCCCAGGTCCGTCGAGGAGCTTCGAAGGCGAACCTCCTCACCGGATGCCAGACGGAGCAGCGCATGTCGGTTGTCGATCGGAGTAATCGAGGCGATGTGGCCGAAACGCACACCAGAAGTCGCTCTCGGAAGCTCCTCGTCGTCGTCGACGTCCCAGCTGATCCTGACGCCGAAGGCCTCGATGGTTCGATCACGGCGCCGCATGGCAGCGTACTCCGGATCGAGGCTCTCAGCCTCGCGGAGGTATTCCTGTGGAATCTCCTTCGAGGCATCCAGGAAGTCCGTCCAGCTGGCCTCGTTCCGGTCCCAACGGAGGTACCCCTCCAGGACATCCCCGTCGACGGTGAGCACCCGACCATAGAGCCGATCCACGGCAGGGTCGTTCGCAGGGTCAGCCCATAGCGTCAGCGCGAGCAGCGCGCCGAGCTTCATGAAACCCATCGAGACCTCGTTCAAGAGACGTCGTCGTCGATGAGCCCTACGGCGAGGCCCCCGACGGCGTTTCAGGTGACTACCTTCCTCGTATGACGACCGTACCCGAAAACAGCTATTGCCACGCCGCCCGTGAGCACGCCATCCACGGACCGTACCACGACGTCGAGTACGGATTTCCTCTGGAAGGGGACGACGCGCTCTTCGAACGTCTGTTGCTCGAGATCAACCAGGCTGGACTGAACTGGCTGACCATCCTGAAGAAGAGAGAAGGATTCCGGGAGGCGTACGACGGGTTCTCCGTAGATCGGATCGCGACCTACGGTGACGCCGATCGAGCACGCCTCCTCGCTGACGCACGCATCATCCGGAATCGGCTGAAGGTCGACGCCGCGAT
>JBDGVT010000396.1:0-2841 GCA_039585495.1 Gemmatimonadota bacterium
GAGGCCACCTGGTGTGGCGACCCGTGTCGGAATGCTGGATCGGTCAAAGCGCGCGAGAAGTCCTGCGCCTGTGTGAACCGATCGGCGGGCAACTTCTCGAGCGCCTTGCGAATGGCACCGTCGACATTGTCGGGGATCGACTTGCGGACCTGGGTAGCGGAGACGGGCTCGCCCTGGATGATCTTGCCTAACACCACCTGGGCCGTGCTGCCGATGTACGGCGGATCTCCCGTCAGGATCTCATAGAGAACGGCGGCGAGTGCGTAGATGTCGCTCGCGGGTCCGACCTGTTGATCGCCGGTCGCCTGCTCAGGAGACATGTAATACGGGGTGCCCACGCTGAGGCCGGTCTCGGTCAGGCGATTGCCCGCTGCGCCTACGGCGAGTGCGATTCCGAAGTCGGCGACGAGAGGCTCTCCTCGACTCAACAAGATGTTGGCCGGTTTGATATCCCGGTGCACGACCCCGGCGTCATGTGCAGTCTGGAGAGCGTTGGCAACCGCGATCGTCAGACGCACGGCGTCATCGACGGGGAGTTGCTTTTCGCGATCGATGCGGTCGCGGAGCGTCTCTCCTTCCACGTACGGCATTACGTAAAAGAGGAATCCGTCCGCTTCGCCCGAATCGAAGAGCGGCAAGATATGCGGATGCTGCAGGTTGGCCGTCGTCTCGATCTCCGCGAGGAAGCGCTCCGCTCCGACGACGGCGGCCAACTCCGGCTTGAGCACCTTTAATGCGACTGGCCGGTTGTGCTTCACGTCCTTGGCCAGGTAGACCGTGGCCATGCCGCCCTCGCCGAGCTCGCGTTCGACTTCGTAGCGGCCGCTTAGTGCCGCGTTCAACCGATCGATTGCGGACGTGCTCATCTGCGGCACTCGGCGACGTTCAGACGGGTGAGGGGAGTCGCGCTCATCTCGAGGGCTCAGGGAGACGCAGAAGTATGATCAGGGCGGTGCACATCGGCATATCGTAGCTACGACGCCGAGGGCTGCACCAGCGCCCTGTCCCTGCGGTCAGGCTGCCAAGGCTTGCCGGACCTTTCCCATGACGGCGCGGAAACCCTGTGGTGGCATCCGGCCCAGTGTCCTTCGGACCATCGACCGCTCGAGCGTCACCAACTTGCCGCAGCGCACCTTCGACGGCGCGATCAAGCCACAAGAGGCCCAGTCTTGCACGATGTGGTCGAATGCGCGGGGATCCTCGATCCCCTGACCGGTGATGGCTGCGACGATCACATCGCGACCAGTTTTCTGATGCTCGAGCGAGGAGACTACGAGCGCGGGACGCTTTTTGGATCCGGTCAGGTCCGTGAACGGGAATCGAACCAGTACGACCGCGCCGGGCTCAAAGGTCGTCATAGACCGCGTCTACGTCGTTGTCCCAGAACGCGAATCCGGGCTCAGCGGCGCGGAGCCACTCCAGGCTTTCCTGCCGTTCCGTCAGGTACGCTTCGAGCGCCTCCCCAGCGACCTCGCTCTGGCTCCGTTCCTCCCTCGCGGCGAGCAGTCTCACCGCTCGTGCGACGGACGCGGACACGTAGTAGGAGACCTTCACTTTCTCCGAGGCGGCGTTGGACATCCGATCCCCATAGATACTTGTATACATGTAGACACTCCACGCTACGGATCGGCCACCACGATCGCAACGAGTATTCCGAAAAGAAGCGGGCGGGAGAATGCCCGTTCCGGCCGAGCGACCGGGAGCTGCGCGTCTTCAGACCGGCTGGGTCGACCCGACGTCACTCACCGCCCACCCTCCCCCATCCGCTCCAGCATCTCCTCGAACCAGTTCGTCACAACCACCCAGCGCAACCGCTCCGGCTCCTCGGTCTCCTCGGGCGCCGTGGCCAACGGCAGGGTGAAGACCACTTCCGTGGAAAGGACCAGGAAGCTTGGCTCGAGCTGGACTTCGGAGACGTAGATTGTCTGGTTCGGAAACGATCCGCCGATGTAGTAGATGCTCTGGCCGTCCGGAGACCAGCGAGGCGTGGTGCCGCCTTCAACCGTCACGCGCTGCTGGCCGAGACCGGACGGAAATGCCCGGATGTACACCTCCCTACGACCAGTCTCCTCGGACTGGTAGGTGGCCCAGGCACCGTCCGGGGAAATGTCCATGTGGCTTTCCCAGGACTCGGTGCTCAGATAGTCGGAAGGCTCCGTCCCGGCGTCAGGGTCGATGAACCACAGGTCCGGGTCTATGCTCCCTTGACCGTCCCCCTGCTCGTAGAACGCAAGCGCCGCTCCCGACCAGTCTGTGGGCACGAGACGCCCGGCAAGATCGAGGAGCACCGATGGCTCACCGATGCCGTCGACGGACTTTACGTGGATGTCTGGGGTTTGGTCTCCTGCCCCGCTCCGCCCCCGGGGGAGGGAACCGTCGCGTGCCTCATATGCAATCCGACTTCCGTCGGGCGACCATACCGGGTTGTGGTTCTCGCCTCCGAACGTGACCTGGGTAGGTCCGCTTCGCCGCTCGAGATCGTAGGTGAAGATCTGCCCGTCCGACGCAAAGGCGAGCCGACGCCCGTCAGGTGAAATGCGCGGTCCGCCCATGTCCCGGGGCGGAATTCGAATCGTGTCGGTCGCCCCGGTGCCATCTACCAGCAGGAGGCGTTGGTCAGGTCGCGCGAAGAAGGAGGTCGGACCTCCGATCCTGTGTGCGAGCGTGCCGGTCGCCGACACCGAGTAGGAGTCCCCCTCGACACCGTCGAGCACGGGTACGGGGTCGCCCGTCGTGGCTTTCGCGTTCAGGTCGAAGGGCACGGCGAAGAGGCCCCCATCGAAGTGGGTATAGAGTATGTGGCCCGTCTCGATGTACGTCGGGTTGGTGCCCTCCCGAACG
>JBDGVT010000397.1:0-2246 GCA_039585495.1 Gemmatimonadota bacterium
GCAATCCCACCTCCCGACCACCACGCTGGATCGCCGCATGGAGCTCGGAGAACGACAGCCCCTCTTTGAATTTTCCTTGAGCGTGGTGGTGTTGTTGGGGCTGATCATGCTTACCGGGATCGTCGTCAACAATGCGATTGTCCTGGTGGACTACGTGAATCGGCTCAAGGCCAGAGGGCGCAGCACGGTCGATGCATTGATTGAGGCGGGCACGATCCGGCTGCGACCGATCCTCATGACCACTGCGACCACCGTCCTCGGTCTGTTCCCTCTGGCGATTGGGTTTGGCGAGGGCGCCGAGATGAGGCGTCCCATGGCCATGACGGTGATCGGAGGACTGCTGGTGTCCACCTTTTTGACCCTGGGGGTGGTTCCGACCCTCTATCTGCTGGTCGACCGGTTGCGCGGGCGATGACCCGTCCTAGGAAGTTCAAAGCGGGAAAAATGGGTGGCCGGTAAGTAGGACGGGGCAGGCTCCGGCGAGGGTGTCCGCAGGGTGAGCCAAGTGGCCGCCCCAGCGGACACCGCGAGCAGCGCCTACGCGCAGAGGTATGTCCCACGCCGGACCCACGAGTGCGATGCGGTCCGGTTGGTGGAGAAACACCTCGAGGGGTTTGTGCAGGCCCTGGGGGAGGAGGGACGCAGCCTGCCGGGGTTCGTGTTGGAGGAGCTTCAGGGTCTGGTCCGATGCGGCGACCCGCGGCACGGGTTTTTGCGGGTGGCGTGCAGCCGATGTGGCGACGAGCACCGTGTGCCGTTTTCGTGCAAGGGGCGGGGTTTTTGTCCGTCGTGCTTAGGTCGGAGGATGTCCGAGACGTCGCTTCTGTGGCTGGACCACGTGCTGCCGGAGGTGCCGTACCGACAATGGGTGCTGTCGTTCGAGGGGCGCCTGGGAGTGCGACTCGGGTACGACGGGAAGTTGCTGGACAGGTTATGCGAGACGGTGGCGAAACGGTTGATGCAGTCGCTTCGCCGGCGGGTCAAAAAGCGCCACGGTCTGTCGACGATGAAGGGACTTTGCCCGGGCGTCATCGTGGTGGTCCAGCGGTTTCGCTCGGACATGGGGCTCTACGTGCACCTGCACATCTTAGCGACCGACGGTGCCTACCTGGAGGACGAGGGACGGGTGCGCTTTTTGGAGGTGGGTGCTCCGGATGACCGTGAGATGGGGAAACTTTGCAAACGGCTCCATAAGGACTTGGCGCCGTTCATTGAAGACGGCGACGACGCGCTAGACGTGGACGAGGCGGTGGCGGCCTGCGTGCAGCTCTCGCTGGCGGGGCCAGGGCCGGTGGCGATGGAGACGAGCAAGCCTGAGCTGCCGGCGCATTGTGTGACGGGATATGGAATGAGACTGCATGCCGCGACGGCGGTCGACGGTCGTGACCGCAAGCGTCTGGGGAGGCTGGTCAAGTACATGATGCGGCCTCCCTTTGCGCAGGAGAGTGTGACGGAGTTGTCGGATGGTCGTGTCCGTTTAGTCATGAAGAAGCCGAATCGGCAAGGCGCGACATCGGTGGTCATGTCACCCGAGCGGTTTTTGTCGAAGTTGGTGGCCTTGGTGCCTCCGCCACGGCAGCATCAGGTGCGGTACTACGGGGTGTTTGCAGGTCGGCACCGCCTGCGGAAGAAAATAGTCCCGCGGACGGTGGAGCCAGGGGTTGCGGTCCAGATGCCGCTTTTTGCCGACGTGGCAGGGCTCCGGGCGTTTGGTGAGGGGGAGGATGAGCCCTGGGAGAAGAGGCCGGCGCGGATTGGGTGGGCGAAGTTGTTGGCGCGCGTGTTTGCGGTGGATGTGACGAAGTGCCGGCGGTGTGGGGGACGAATGAAGGTGGTCGAGGCGGTGACGGATGTGGACCGTATCTCCGAGCTGCTTCAGGGCGCGAGGCCTCCTCCGGTCCCGAGTCCGGTGGGGCAGCTGCGACTTTTTGAATGAGCTTTCGACGGGGTCGGTAAACGGCCGCGGCAGGAGAGGTGCGTCTCGAGGTGGGTGTGGGGTTGGGCAGCGGGCCGATGACGGGCCACAATCGCGCTCGCGGCTCACGCCGGTCGAAGTTGGACCCAGGTCTTTGGCCAGCAAGCCTGACTCGCGCGGTTGCCGTCGAATGGGGCTACCCCTGACCCCCCCGTTTTTGCTGCATCGAAAGACTTAAGCACACTTCGTCGCTCAGTCCCATGAGGCCCAACTGGTATCCCTGGTACTCCACGCCCGCCATATCATCGAAGCCAGCCAAGAACGACACGAC
>JBDGVT010000398.1:0-3206 GCA_039585495.1 Gemmatimonadota bacterium
CACCGAGGGACGCACAGCACTCGTAGTTCGTATAGCGGATGACCTCATCCTCAGAGTCTTCGTCGACGATGAGACGGGCCACATCGTGCGGTCCGAATCGGAACTCGAGTCCCTTCCCGGCATGGCTGGATTCGCGACCGATTACTCCGATTTCCGTCTCGTCGAGGACATCCTCGTTGCATTTCACGAGGAGACCTTCGCTTCGGGCTACCACACGGCCACGACGCTGATCGAGTCCGTCGAATTCAACCCGGTGGGTGGCAGGGCCAGACTACCCATGCCACAGGGAGGTCGGTAATGCCGGTATGCGGCTACGTCGTCGTACCCGAACCAGGCGAATCGGAACCCCTGGCTCGCAGGTTGGGTGAAGAGGAGGGTTGTGAGGTCGTGACTGCTCAAAATGACGACATGCTCCTCCTGGTGACCATGTCGGACAGCCTGGACGAGGACGCTGCTCTCCGACGTCGCGTCGAGGCGCTACCCGGAATCCAGGCGCTCCTCATGACCTTCGGCGAGATCGACCACCTGAGCCCGGTGGGCGACCCGCTCGCGCGGGATCGGCGGCGCTCCAGATGAACGTTCTCGATCGCAGGGATTTTCTGCGGCGCTCGGCCTTCGCATCGGCTGCCGCTGCCGCCGCATCCATGGTCCCGACCGTCGCGTTCGCTGAAGAGTGGTTGGGCCGGGACCAGCAGGAACCCGAGTGGAGAAAGGCGCCCTGTCGGTTCTGTGGGACCGGTTGTGGTCTCCTCATCGGCATTTCGGAGGGACGCGCCGTGGGTGTGCGAGGAGATCCGGACTCCCCGGTCAACCGCGGCCTCTGCTGCGTGAAGGGCTATCACTCCGTCCAGGCTCTCTACGGCAGTGACCGGATTCGTAACGCGATGGTCAGACGGAACGGACAGTTGGTCGAAGTACCCATTGAGGAGGCCCTCGACGTGATCGCCGAGCGACTCCAGGGCACGATCGACGAGCACGGCAAGGATGCGGTCGCCATCTACGGGTCGGGGCAGTGGACGATCCCGGACGGGTATGCCGCGCTCAAGCTGTTCAAGGGCGGTATCGGCACGAACAACGTGGAGGCCAACGCCCGCCTGTGTATGGCGAGCGCGGTCACCGGATTCATGACCTCGTTCGGTCTCGACGAGCCGATGGGATGCTACGAGGACATCGATCATGCCGACGTCTTCGTCTTGTGGGGCAACAACATGGCGGAGATGCACCCCATCCTCTTTTCGAGGATGCTGGAGCGGCGCCGCACCGACCCCAACGTCCGAATCATCGACCTCGCCACGCGAACGACCCGGACGAGCTACGCCTCGGACCGCAGTGTGCTCTTCGAGCCTCAGACGGATCTCGCGCTCGCCAATGCCATCTGTCACGAACTCGTGCGGAGCGAATGGGTCAACGAAGACTTCATCCGAGACCACGTCGCGTTCAAGTCGGGCAAGACGGATATCGGGTATGGGCTCGAGGAGCGCTTCTCCTTCGCGGATGAAGCTCATGACGCCGACTGGGAGGAATACGTCGAGTTTCTCGACGACTACGCGCCCGACGATGTCGCGGCCCTGACCCGAGTGCCGGCCGACGAGATCCGCTACCTCGCGTCGATCTACGGAGACCCCGCCAAGAAGGTGGTTTCCTTCTGGTGCATGGGCGTGAATCAGCACTCGCGCGGTACGTGGATGAACAACCAGCGCGTGTGGGACGGTCCGGGAAGTCGGAACGCTCACGCACGCACTCCCGCACGGTGTGGTGACGAACGAGTCAGCCCGGGAGCTCGCTGCAGAGATCTGGCAGGTACCCGTGGAGCGGATTCCCGATCGCCCGACCTACGACACCGTTCAGATGTTCCGAGCGATGGACCGTGGTGACATCCGGTTCATGTGGATCCAGGTCACGAACCCGATGGTCTCCATGCCGAAGCTCGCGCGTTATCGCGAAGGGGCCCTGAAGGAGGACCGGTTCGTCGTCGTGTCGGACGTCTATCCGACCCCGACCACCGATGTGGCGGATGTCATTCTGCCCTCGGCGATGTGGATCGAGAGGGAGGGGATGTTCGGGAACTCGGAGCGACGCACCCAGCACTGGGACCAGCTGCTCGATCCGCCGGGCGACTGCATGAGCGACACCTGGCAAATTATCGAGGTGGCGAGGCGTCTCGGCTTCGGGTCGTTGTTCCCCTGGGACCGCGAGACCCACATACGCGACATCTGGGAGGAATACTCACGCTTCCACGATGACCCGACTCATCGGATGGCGAGCTACGAGGACCTTCGGGCACGGCCGGGTGTCATGTGGCCGCACGTCGATGGGCGAGAGACGAAGTGGCGGTACAACGCCGATCATGATCCCGCGGCCGACCCGGATCTCGGATTCGATTTCTACGGCAAGCCCGATCACAAGGCGTGGCTCTGGCTGAGGCCTTATGAGCCAGCCGCCGAAGAACCGGATGAAGAGTACCCGTTCTGGCTCAGCACGGGCCGCGTGCTGGAACACTGGCACACCGGGTCGATGACGAGACGGATCCCGGTGCTGCATCGCGCGATGCCGAGTGCATACGTCGAGGTCAACGTGGAAGACGCCCGCGAACTCGACATCGTCGATCGGGACACCGTTCGGCTCGTGACCCGAAGAGGCACCCTCGACATACAGGCTCGCGTGGACTATCGCGGCCAGCCCGCGCCAGGCCAGCTGTTCGTTCCGTTCTTCGACGAGTCGCTCCTCATCAACGAACTCACGCTCGATGCGTACTGCCCAATCTCGCGGGAGCCGGACTACAAGAAGTGCGCAGTCAGGATCGAGACGCTGGGTAGACGGGAGACGCCGTGACCGCGGCGCGGGTTACGGAGCCTGCCCGCGTATTCCGTCGGGTGGCGTTGATCGTGATCGCGGTCGCCGTAATGGCACAGCTCGTCGTACCCACCGGCGGCGGCCAGCCGGACTTCAGGACCGTCGCCGTCGTTCCTGAGCCCGACCCCGGCCGCCCGATACCGGCTGAGGCAGGGGCGTTCACCGACCTCGCCGAAGGGCTTCACGTCGTGTCCGCCGGAGACCCTTCTCCGCACGTAGTCGTCCCAACCCGGATCGAACGAAGGGGAAGACGCGCGTACGAAGGAGCCCCACCGAATATCCCGCACCCTCTCGCGGACGGACTCGAACGGACTCAGGACTGCGCACCCTGTCACACCTTCGGCGGATACAAT
>JBDGVT010000399.1:0-2947 GCA_039585495.1 Gemmatimonadota bacterium
GACGCTGGGTTGGCGGTCCATCTCGATCTCGATCGCTTCCCAGGTCTCGCGGACCTGGACTTGCCGGTTGATCCACTCCACCGGCACCGAGTAACGATTCGTGTTCACCGCCACGTAGCCCTCGACGTCGACGTGGCGATGATGGATCAGGCAGGGCTCCGGGAGATGGAGTGGCAGAGGACGCAGGCGACTCTTTTCCAGAGCGTAGAGCTCGATCGGCTTGGCCTTCAGGTGACGCTTGTAGGTCCGATTGACCCGGTCGCACCATAGAAGGGCTTCCCGGTTGAGGTGGTCCCAGTCGGTGAAACTCCTCCCCGCCAGAAAATTGGTCTCGACGTAGCACCGGGATCATCGTCGCCCCGGTCCCCTTGAGCACCACCACGTGCGTGTTGTCGATCATCATCGTCTCGGGGCTGCCGCCGAAGTACTTCACCGCCTCGCTCAGGAAGTGCTTGCACTCGAAGCGCCGGAATCTCGGGTAGCACCGGAGAAAGAGCATCCGTGAATGGGCCAGGGCCGCCATCGCGCTTTGCATTTTGCGCTTCTTGCCCCCGATCATCGCTTGATGTGGTGAGGTGTCGTGTCATCGCTTGATGTGGTGAGGTGTCGTGTTGGATCTCCTGGCCCGGTGAGAAGTGGTAACGGCCAGCCGGCACGATCGGCTTCGTTCCAATCCCCTGTCGGCGGCAAAACGCGGTCAGGGCCGGATAGGACAAATTCGCCCCCTGAACGAGCAGTTCCTCGTGGACTCGTGACATGTTGCCCTTGCACTGCTCGTGCAACTCCAGAATCTGATCCCGGTAGGGCTCCGCCTTCTGGGGCCGCAGAAGCGGCGGCGGCTCGCTCGACTGCGACGCGAGGACCTCCCGCACTGTTTTGCGCGACACCTTCAGGGCGCGAGCGATCGGACGAATTCCCTGGCCCTGCTTGGCAAGCTCCAGGATGGCGATGCGTTGTCGTCTGCTCAACATCATGTTCCTCTCTTTGAGACGGTTCAAGTCGGGTGGCGGTGCCGCCCACCGCCGCATTTTTTCCCTGAGCGATTCGACGCTGCAGGCAGGACAGCTCAGACATGGCCCCGGACAAGCAGTGCCCGGCGCATTCGCGCTCGCCCTCGGTGAACTCGGAGCTGAGCTCGTTGTATTGCCGGAGGGTGCGGTGCGCGAGCGCGACGATGTGCTCCAAGTTGCCCAGCAGGCGCTGAGCCGCACTGGGCACCGGCTTTTGCCGAAGCTCCTCCTCGCTGCGCAGGTACAACAGGGGCTCGGCGAGCAACCGCTCTCGGACCTCGGCTGTCCCCCGACACCAGGCGTCGTAGAGCTTCCTGATCTGCGGTGTGCTGAGTCGATGCTCCGCGGCCACGTCCACGTCAGCCAGGCGCTCGCAGGCCTTGCGGCTCTTGCGTGCCAGAGGGACCAGGGACCTCAACGCTGCTTGCACCGGCAGCCGACCTGCTCGAACGTGCTCTTGGACCGTCTCTGGCAGGACACGCACCAGCGAAAGTCGCTGCGACACCCAAGAAGGGCTGCGGTCAAAGCGGCGCGAAAGCTCGACAATCCCCAGGCCGAGGCTGCGCTCGAGCTCGGCCAGAAGCCACCCTTGCTCCAGGGTGCTGGGGCTTTGGGACATCTCAAGCGACCGGGCAAGCACCAGGGCGTCTGCTTCCGAGAGCCCCCAGCACACAGCGCGCACCACGTCGCAGCGGAGACGACGCAGAGCACGAAGGCGCTTGTAGCCGTCGATCACCACGAAACGCTGCGCATCAGAAGAGACACACGGCACCGCCACCGTCACGATCGGCACCTGCTGCCCTTGCTCCTCCAAGCGCATCGCAAGCCGTTGCTCCTTCAACCGCGAGCGGGGGCGCAAGCTTTCGTAGCGCAAGTCAAGCTGGTGGTACTCCAACGTCAATTCGCCGGCCGGTGCCTGTGTCGTCAAGACGAGCTTCTCCATGTGCGCCACGACGGCGGTTCGAAACGGCTTGCGGACATCCGGCCCGCAAGAAGATCGCGGCTTTGAAGGGCCGCCTGAGGCTCACCTCGGACGGCTCAAGAAGCGTTGCCCAAGAAAAGGCCGTTGAGAAGCTGCCAAGGTATGTTGAGATGGAGGCACAGGCGGGGCCGGCCGTACACGAACAGGCCGCACGGACCGCCCAGGAGCAGTCTCCACTCAGACCACAGCCAACGCCGCAGGCCGACAAGCCTCCCTGGGATCTCTCCCACAAGGCCGGCAAGCCGCTCCCAAAGACCGCCCGGGGCGATGAGCACGTCACGGAGCACCGTACACGTAGAGCTCCGAAACCAGCGCCGGGCACGACGGACCGCGGCGGCGCTGAATTTGCCGACGGCACGAGCGGCCGGGGTGGGACCAGCGGCTTCCAGTGCAGACTCCAGGGCCGGCAAGGTCAGATCCTGGTAGGCGCACACATCTTCGGGCACAAGCGCGTGGGTCACGCCGCATTCGGGGCAGCGAGCACGACGGAAGCAGACGAGGTCGCCATGGAGGTGACGGCGATACCAGCCATGCCCCCGCAGCAGGCGGTTCGAGCACGCGGGGTCGGGGCACCCTATTTCGGGAACCTCAGCGACGAGCTCTTTCTTGTAGGTCTTGGAGGTGACGGACGACAGCGGTACCATGAAGACTCCTTGGGAGCCCGTAGAGTCTCTCCCGCTGTCAACGAAGCAGGCTCTACGGGCTCTCGCTCATTTCCTCTCCCCGCAAAGACCGCCGACAATCTACCACCCGCGAACTGGCCTGACCACCAGGCGACCCAACTCGCCCTTGCGACGGGGCACTCTCACCAAGCATGCAACTGCTGGTGGGGGAATCTTGCTCAGCACAGGCGGGTCAGTTTTGGCGAGCGCTGAAGGCGTCCGTCCGTGCTAGGCGCGGAGCGCCCGCAAAAGGCGTTCGGCGCGGCAAAACTTCGTCAAGTTTTGCGATGAAC
>JBDGVT010000400.1:0-2458 GCA_039585495.1 Gemmatimonadota bacterium
GCATGGCGGATGGCGTCCACCCCGACCTCGGGTCGGGAGCCGTGTGCGGCGCGACCTTCGAACCGGGCCCGGATCCAGACGAAACCCTTGTGGGCGGGCATCACGCGCAGACTGGTCGGCTCGCATACGACGGCGAGATCGGCCGTCACGCCGGAGTCGACCAGGTCGGCCATTCCGACGCTCGCGTGTTCCTCGTCCGCGGTCAGCGCCACGACCAGATTCGGACGGGACCCACTGGCGCCGAGTCGGCGCGCCGCCGCCATGAGCGACGCCACGCCCCCCTTCATGTCGCAGGATCCCCGTCCCGTGAGTCGCCCGTCGACGAGCTCCGCACCGAACGGATCGATGGTCATCCCGTCGACCCCGACCGTGTCGAGGTGGCCGTTCAAAAGCAGCGTCGGACCACTACCAGTGAGGCGCGCAACGACGTTCGGGCGCCCCGGCGCAACCTCCTGAACCGTAGTCGCGAAGCCCCAACCCTCGAGCAGTTCTGCAGTAACGGACGCCATTTCGGCCTCGCCTGCTCCACCCGGAGCGAGCGATGGGTTTACGGATGGGACGGACACCAAAAGGCGAGCGAGCGCGACTCCGTCGCCGGCCGCGGCAGCATCGAGAAAGGGAGAAGATCGCCAGGTCATTGGGGGCCTCGGGGGTCCGATCTCGCGAGATCACGTTCCTGTAGCATGGAACCGTCTTAAAAGGCTATGCATAGTAGGACGTAAGGTGCTCTCGAAGAGCACGCCTGGTCCACCACCGGAGGGAAGAGTCATGAAGAACTTCGCGATCGGACTGCTAAGCGCAGCCGCGCTCGCGACGACGATTCTCCTGGTGCGCCAACAGAAGGAAGTGGAGCCCCGGGATACCCGTCTGATCCATGCGGGAGAAACCCAGCCCACGACGATTTCATTGGAGCGCATCCGGGAGCTTGGCCTATAGCGCAATCGACGTCCGAGTAGTGAGAACGAAAAGAGCGGCGAGGGGATCTGAATCCTCTCGCCGCTCTCTCTTCTTCCAGAGTTAACCCGAAGGGTCGGCTCTACTCGAAGTGCGCCTTGTTCTTCTCGACGTAGCTCGTCCACTCCGCCGGCACGTCGGTGTCGGGGAAGATGGCCTGAACGGGGCACTCCGGTTCGCATGCACCGCAGTCGATGCACTCGTCCGGATGAATGTAGAACTGGTCGTCGGCCTCATAGATGCAATCGACGGGGCACACCTCGACACAGCTGGCGTCCTTCGTTTCGATGCAGGGCTCGGTAATGATGTAGGTCATGTCCGCACGTATCCTGATGAGTCGGGCAGCGCCAAGAAGCTGTATTCATGAGTAGAGCGAGGCAAGCGTCTCATTCAGCTTCCGACCGTCGCATTCGGTTCTTGAAGACGCGGGCCCAGTGGGCGTACCGCGTAGCCAGCCGAGGGTGGCATCTTTCGGCGAACGGCTTCCAGGCATCGAGCACCTCGGCGTGCACCGCCGACCAGCTTTCACGAGCCTCTTCACGCAGATGGAGATGCCTGAGTTGGTCCAGTCTTTCGGCCGTCGCCGCCAACCCGACCGATGGGTCCAGGCCAACGAGTCTTTCGAGCAGACGCTCGTCACCGGGCCTCGGAATCAACTCGACCGCATCGACGTGCGCGTCATCCAGACGGCCGCGGACCGGAAAGCCCCACCCCACGTCCCGCCGTCGCCAGCGACTTCGCCATCTGTCGAGCCCGACCCTTCATCTCCCCGACGGCCATCTGTGCTACTCCGGCTTCCGCCACTCCACGTCACCGCCGCCAGTTCGATGATTCGCGAGACGCGCGAAGGTGAAGAGCAAATCGGACAGTCGATTCAGGTAGGTCACCACGCCGTCGTTCACATCCTCGACAGCGGCCAGCCCGACCACGGCCCGTTCCGCACGGCGACAGACCGTTCGCGCCACGTGGAGGGCCGCACCGCCGACTGACCCGCCGGGAAGCACGAAGGCACGGAGTTCGGGCAGTTCGGAATCCGCCTCGTCCATCCACCGCTCCATCTCGGCGACTCTCTCGAGCGGCAAGTCCGGAGTCTCGGGCCGCTTGCGTCCATCACTCGGGGGTGGCGTGGCGAGATCCGATCCCAGGGTGAAAAGATCGTGCTGGATCTGCTCGAGTCTGGGGGAAATGACCGAGTCCTCGAGCTGTGTCAGGCACCAGCCCAGGATCGCGTTCAGTTCGTCGACCGCACCGTAGGCCGACACGCGTATGTGCTCCTTCCCGACGCGCCCGCCACCGAAGAGCGCCGTACCACCGTCGTCGCCCGTGCGTGTGTAGATCTTCATCGGTTCAGCGCAGCTTCGTCAGCCGACGAATGCTCTGTGCCTTCTCGAGTAGCGAAATCGTCTTGTCCTCGACTTCCGGAGTCAGGATGTCACGGATGTCGAGAAGTACTTCGAGTTGGAGTTGGTCGCGCTGATAGTCGAGGTCGAGGCTGGCCATCTTC
>JBDGVT010000401.1:0-2090 GCA_039585495.1 Gemmatimonadota bacterium
GAGCACGCCCGAGTACGAGTGGCCCGCCTCGAATCACGGCATCACCGTCGACCCCAACGACAACATCTGGATCGGCGGGAACGGCTCCGGTGACGGCCACATTCTCAAGTTCTCACGTGACGGCGAGTTCCTGGCGCAGTTCGGAATACCAGGTGAAGACTTGGGGAGCAACAACACCGAGCACTTCGGCCGACCCGCCAAGATCTCGTTCAACCTGACCGGCGACGAGGCCTACGTCTCCGACGGATACCGCAACCGACGCGTGGCCGTGCTGGATGCGACCACGGGTGAGGTCAAGCGTTTCTGGGGCGCGTACGGCAATACGCCCAGCGACGAAGACACCGGGCGGTACGATCCGAATGCCGCACTCATCGACCAGTTCCGGACCCCCGTTCACTGCGCCGAACCAGCCGAAGACGGGCTGGTCTACGTATGTGACCGTCCGAACGACCGCATCCAGGTCTTCCAGGCCGACGGCACTTATGTGGACGAGGTCCGGATCGCACCCGCGACGCTAGGCCTGGGACATCGCATTTTCGCGCGATCCCGCACAGACCTACATGTACCTGGCCGACGGCAAGAACATGAAGGTCTACATCATGGACCGTCAGTCACTCGAGGTTCTGACGAGCTTCGGAGACGGCGGCCGCCAGCCCGGCCTCTTCTTCGCGGTCCACTCCATCGCGACCGACTCGCAGGGCAACATCTTCACGACCGAGACCTACGAGGGTAAGCGCGTCCAGCGCTTCGTCTTCAAGGGTGTCGGCCCGATCCCGGCGGCCAACCAGGGCGCGCCGTGGCCGAACATCGGGGGATGACGGCGTAGGCCTCTAACTACGACCTGAACGAAGGAGCCCCCCGTCGCTGGAAGCGACGGGGGGCTCCTCTATGCCCCTGGCCTTCGACCGAACTACTGGATCGTGAAGACCCTGTATGTCCGGAAGCCGGGCCACTGCGTGTTGCCCTGCGCTCCGTTTCCGATTTGTAGGGTCAGGTAGAAGCCGAGCTTGTCTCCGACACTCCGGAGGAAGTCGTTCGGATCGTGACCATACTCTCCGAATTGAACGCCGAGCGGATGCCTCAACTCGTAGACGTTCCAGTACTCGCCATCGTAGAAGCCGTTCTGGTGCGCCCCCTCACCGTCCAGGGTGCCACCATCGCGCTCATCCGCCGTCCCGCAGCCGGCCTGGCTACGGTTGGCACACCTGTCCGTCAGGTATTCGTCCAGGAAGTGGAAGTACGATGTACCGTCGAAACTGGCTTCCGAGAAGTCGAAGCCGATGGCATCGTCGCCGGCGGCTGGCGGGCACTCTGTTCCATCAGCACAACCCGTCGGGTCGTTGAGGAAGTCGATGCGGAGGCTGTTGACCTTGTCCTCTCGCTCACGCTTCACCCGCACGAGCATGAACAGGTCGCTGCCGTCGGTCTGCCACATGACCTGGGCGTTTTCCGGGGCACCGCCTGACACGTTCGCGGTGAATGTCTCGGTCGTCGCGCAGTCCCACTCGCCGTCGTCCATGTAGCCGTCGACCTCGACGAGGCATCCGCCGATGGCGGTGTAGTTCGCCACCTGCAGGGTCACCGATTCCCCATTGACCCAGATCGTGAGGGTGTTCAGACCCGGGATCGTCGAGATCGTCCAGTCGAGCGTCACCTCGCCGAGGGAACTCGTGTAAAGGTAAGGCTCGAACTCGGACGTCTCGCCGTTCGGCCCCACCGCTGAGCCCTCATCACAGCCTTCGCCGGTACAGCTATCGACGTCGGTCTCCCAGGTCACGCGAAATCCCTCGACGGGATCAGTGCCATCAGTCACCGTGATCGTGAGGTCTTCAAACGTATGACCCGGCGGAACCGGTCCTTCCAGCTCGGTGGTGTTCAGGTCGACGCTGGGCAGGCCCACGACCTTCGCATAGAAGTTCAGCGTAGCGGGCTCGAAGTCCTGCGACGCGTCGTGGAAGTCCGGAAGATCCGTGGCGAGGAGTCCGAGCGCTTCCGCGCCAAACGTGTAGGTGCCGGCGGCGGGCGCAGTAAACGACTGACTTCCAACGGTGATGGTCTGCGTCGGCAGATTCCACGTCGTGCTGGCGAGA
>JBDGVT010000402.1:0-2458 GCA_039585495.1 Gemmatimonadota bacterium
TCCACATCGATGATCCGGGTCATGTTCAATTGCAGGATCTTCGAAAGTAGAGTCGTAGCGCGCATGGAGATGGTTCGGCCTTCGAGAGGGAGCGCCTTCGCTGCGGGCTGTGGACAGCGGGGAGAGCGCCAGTTTGGGTCTCGCCTTGGTTGCCGGGGGCGCTCCCCCCTCTGCCCACAGCCCCGACGAGACGTGGAAGCGGGTTTGGCTATCACGGTTCGCGTGGCTCTTGGCAGTTAGGCACTCGCCGCTGTGCTTGGCAGTTGGATGGTATTTTCGGTCAAACAATCCAACTCAAATCCCCCTCGCACGAGCTGCGCTCACGCATCAGGGCGGCAGGGCGTCCGGGGCCTCGAATCAGGACAAGAACGACCTCCGATCGAGGCTGAGTGGAGGGTGGGCAGGCGCGCTTCATGGTCGCGAGCGCGGCGGGACGCAGCCCGATGGAGGTGCGGCAAGCGGCTGTCCACGCTCTGCCCAGCCTGCAGTGAGACGCCACCAGTTCGAGCGCCAGTGGCGCCTGCACCGGAGCCGCATTTGAGCACAGTGCGAGCGGTTTTTCGGTCAGACAATCTGGCGTACTTTTCGAACGCACAATCCGTGCCCAGTGCGGCGAATTAACGTGTAATATCGACCAGTTGCAGGTTGCGCGGCGTGCGCAGACTGCTACAGTTTATGTATGAATGCGACCGTGATTCAGCTGCCATCCAGGTGCCGCTACAAGGTGCCGACTGTGCCACTATTGACCGTATTGGAAACGCCCGAGCAGACGGTCCCGTCCCAACATCCGCATACGGACAAGGACGGACCTTCAGCGCCGCTCTACCAACACGAACCGCACCAACACGAACCGCACCAACACGAACCGCACCAACAGGACGCGAATTCATGGTCGCCTCGTGGCGATAGGTCGGGAGCGGGCGAAATTGGAGCACGAGGTTTGCCGCTTGCTCGTGGTCGCTGAGCGCATGTCGTTCTTTGCACGTCTTGGCTATGCCAGCTTGAGCGAGTATGGCCAACGGGTGCTCGACCTTAAGCCGCGGGGCGCAGAAGAGCGCGTTCGCGTGGGTCGAGCGCTTGCGACACTGCCGGCACTGAACGCCAAATTTGAGAGCGGCGAGCTGTGTTGGTCCGCAGCGCGAGAGCTGACGCGCATCGCGACGGCAGAAACAGAGCAAGCCTGGACGCAGTGGGCCGCCGGCAAGTCCGCGCGACAAATCGAACGAGCCGTCGCTAGGCGCCATGTCGGAGACGCTCCTGGCGACCCTGGCGATCCGCGGTTGGTCACGCACCGCTTGTCCTTCAAGGTCAAGGCCGAGACGCTCGCCATGTTTCGGGATCTGCAGAGCATGATCCGGGCTGAGATGGGCGGCCGGGTGGAGGACGACGATATGCTCATGGAGATCGCGCGTCGTGCGCTCGGCGGGCCACAAGATGAAGGCCGAGCCAGCTACCAGGTAGCGGTGACTCGCTGCGACAGCTGCGGTGAGACCGCAATCGAAGCGGGCGGCGAGAGCTACCGTGTCGATGAGAGCGTGGCGCAAATGGCGGAGTGCGATGCGCAACAGCTTGGGCGGGTCGACGGCGGCGGGATGACCGCAGGCCATGGCCCCCACGTAGGGGCGCCGCAACCCGTGAGTGATGGCCCCCACGTGGGGGCGCCGCAACCCGTGAGTGATGGCCCCCACGTGGGGGTAATCCAACGGGCCACTCAGACGATACCGCCGGCGACGCGCCGGGCTGTCATGCGACGCCACCACAAGCGATGTGCCGTAACCGGCTGCCAAAACCACCGCTTCGTCGATGTGCACCACTGCGACCCTCGGGCCGAGGGAGGCACCCACGACCCGGAACAACTTCTGGTGGCGTGCGGAGCTCACCATCGGGCGCTTCACCGAGGGCAACTCGTCGTCACCGGGACCGCCTCGACCGGCTTTCGCTTCCACCACGCGGACCGTACGCCTTACGGCGCAGCTCCGGAGCCGGAGGTTGCCGAAGCGGCCGCACAGGCCTTCTCTGCCTTGCGCCAGCTCGGTTTCAAAGAGACCAAGGCGCGGCAAATGCTCGACACGGCGCTCGCAGCTGTCGACGACCCGAAAGATATTCAGGCGCTTGTGCGAGCAGCTCTACAGGCCAGCTGACCGGACCACCCTCTGCCCCAAATGACAGCCTGGTCCGTGGGCATCCTTCCACCTACCAAGCGATGCCCTCGGCGCGCCGCCCAACCCTTGTCGTCACGCGGCAACATCACCTCATCCGCCGCTCATGCACCCACACAACCTTTAGGAGAGCCTTTTTTGTTCCTTGTTCCGTTCCTCGTTCCATACTCATTCATCGACACCACCAGACCGGATGTGGCTAACAAACGACGTCACCACTCGTCGAATGTCGAACGGAACTAGGATCAAAAAACAAGGAACAAGGAACCGTGAACGATCTCACCCAAACGATCGATTTC
>JBDGVT010000403.1:0-3040 GCA_039585495.1 Gemmatimonadota bacterium
GGCTCACACGGTCCCCATGACTACTCGGCGGCCTCTTTCGAGGCGGCGTTGTCGCTGCAGTCCCAGGTGACCGATGCCTGGCTGTCGCGGGACGGCGTGGTCGGTACGGCGATCGGTGTGGACGGTAGTGGACATGCCGTGCTCAAGGTCTACCTGGCCTCTCCGGGAATCGTCGCTTTCCCTCGATTCGTGGCAGACGTCGAAGTGAGGCCGGAGGTGACCGGTCGCTTCATGGCGCTCCCGATGGATGTCGATGCCGAGAGCGTCGATCCGACGGCGAGCTTCCCGCGCCCCGTGCCGATCGGTGTGAGTACCGGTCACGGTGACGTCACCGCAGGTACGATCGGCGCTCGCGTCACGGACGGTGACCAGATCTTTGCGCTCAGCAACAATCACATCTTCGCCGCGAACAACGGTGGGCAGGCGGGCGACAATCTGCTCCAACCCGGCGTCGTGGACGGTGGCCGTGATCCGGATGACGTGATCGGAACACTGTTCGATTACGAGCCCATTCATTTCTGTCGGGCGCTGGTCTGTGAGATGAACCTCATCGACGCGGCGGTCGCGCTAACCACCGCGGACGACGTCGGTTCTGAAACGCCCGAGGGCGGATACGGAAGTCCGGCGCGTTGGACGATCGACGCCAAGCTCGGGATGTCGGTTCAGAAGTATGGACGAACCACGGGATACACGGTCGGAGAAGTGTCCGGTCTGAACGCGACGATCGATGTCGGCTACGCCGCGGGCACCGCCCGCTTCAAGGACCAGATCGTCATTTCCGGAAATGGCTTCAGTGCGGGTGGCGACTCGGGGTCCCTGATCGTTTCGAAGGGAGTCCTCATGGGCGATCGTCGACCGGTTGGGCTTCTCTTCGCCGGTACCGCGACGACGACGCTCGCGAACCCGATCGACCTGGTATTCGATCGGTTCGACGTGCACATCGACGGCAACTAGAGCCGCACCGTGCCGGACGACATCAAGGCGGCCCATCGCGATCTGACCGACAAGGTCATGGGTAAGGCAGGAGTCTCGGGGACCGCGATCGGGCAACACGGCGGGAAGCCGTGCCTCAAGGTGTACGTGAGTGACGACAAGGCTGGACGTGCGGTGCCCTCTAAGGTCGGCGGATTCCGCGTCGTCGTGGAGAACACCGGAGGCTTCCGCAGGCTCTAGTCCGGCGTCTCCACTGCAGGACGGGGTGGGCGGATCGCCCCCCTAATTGACCGTGAAGTTCACCGTGTCGACGACCCAGGGCTGGAGCGGAACGTGCACACCGTCCGCGATGACCGCGATGATTCGGTGGGCGCCGGGTGGCACGTCCTCGAAGACGTAGGACTTCGACGCGTCGCCCATGTGGACGATGCTGCCGGGGACCGATGGCACGGGTACCCCGGCCTCAGTCAGATCGGCATCGAGGAAGAGATGATGGTGCCCTGATCCGGGTGTCAGGTCTCCTGCGGGCAGTATCTCGACGGTCGAGGACAGCGTAACGGTGACGGTCGAGCCTGTCTGGACTCCGGGCATGGGCGTGATGATGGTCACGCGGTCACCCGCGACTTCGGTGCTGTCAGGCGCGTTCGCGTCTGATTCCTCATTCCCGATGCACGCGGACAGCATGAAAATGGGCTTTCATGGCTTTCTCGGGAGGGTCGATAGTCCTGGATTCGTAACGCAGGAAGGAAGAACATCCAGCACAGGGCCGCAAGCGGTGGCATGGCCGTCCGGACCGGATACGGGATAGCTTCTCAGGCCGCATCTCCCGAAGGAACAGACCATGCTCCCGATCCGTCTGCCGGTACCGGTCCTCGTCCTGCTCGTGACCTCGTCGGCGTGTCAGCCGGGCGATGCCGCTCCCGACACCGCGACGGATCCCTCGTTGGGCATCAGCGTGCAGTCTTCGGGCACATCAGCGCTCCTTCAGGCCGTGAGCCCGGTTACCGACGACGTCGTGTGGGTCAGCGGCCATCAGGCCACGTATGCGCGCTCCCTGGACGGCGGGACGACGTGGGAAGCCGACGTCATGCCGGGCGCGGAAGGACTCCAGTTCAGGGATGTCGCCGCATTCGATGACCGGACGGCGTACCTCATGAGCTCGGGCACGGGAGACCTGTCCCGCATCTATCGGACGGACGACGGGGGCGAATCGTGGCGACTGCAGTACACGGCGATGCACCCCGAAGCGTTTTTGGACTGCATGGACTTCTGGTCTCCCGACAGGGGGCTCGTGTACGGTGATGAAGTCGACGGGGTGCCGTTTCTTCTCCACACCGAGGACGGTGGGGATTCCTGGGCTCGAGTCGATGCTGCCGGCTTGCCTGATGCCCTGGACGGGGAAGGGGGGTTCGCCGCGAGCGGGACATGCCTGATTACCGGTGAAGATGGTCGCGCTTGGGTGGAGACCGGTGCCGGGGGCCGCGGGCGAGTACTGTCGACCGCGGACTTCGGCGTGACCTGGAGCGTCCGTCCTCTGGCCTGACCACGATTCAGATCGCTCCGAATGGCCGTGGGATCGCGCTCGGTGGTGTGATCGGCAATGACACCGTCCGATCCGACAACGTGGCGGTGACCCACGACGGGGGGAATTCCTGGGCCGCGGGCGGCGCGCTCGTGATGGCCGGTCCCGTGTACGGATCGGCGCTGCTCGGCGATGTCGCGGTCGCCGTCGGGCCGAGAGGGATGAACTGGTCCTTCGATGGAGGGACGTCCTGGCAGGCGTCGGATACGCTCACGTACTGGGCGGTCGCGTTCTCCTCGCCCCAGGCGGGCTGGGCGGTCGGACCCGGCGGGCGGATCGTGAAGCTGACGGTGGACGGTCTAGACTAAGCCGCTCTACGGGCGCGACCCTCCCTGCGAGATCGGCGGATCCTCGTCGTCCTCGTCGTCTTTCTCGGGTGGGCGTGGCCTGTTCATGCGAATCGACACCCCTCCGAAGAAACGGGATCCGGATCGCTTCACCTCGTGCTCACCCTCGAAGAGGTAGTCGGTGATCGCCTGGTCCCACGATAGCCCTGCCTTCCCCATGAGCTCCATCCAGGGTCCG
>JBDGVT010000404.1:0-2384 GCA_039585495.1 Gemmatimonadota bacterium
GCGTCCACCCTGGTCAGGACGCTTGTCACTGGCAACCAGACACGCGCGCGCCAGGCCTTGGGATTGATCGACGGGCTGCGACGAGCGGAGCGTGGAGGTCTTGCCGTGTCCGCGACCGTCGTAGGGGCCGACCTGAACACGTGGGTCGGCAACGAGGCCTCGCTCCGCCTCATGTGGGGCGCGTTCCCGGAGTCGCCTCCCTGGGACGGACTCGGAACCTGGAGGATGGGTTTGCCGCTCGACCACATGTTCTTTCGGCGTGATCCGGACATCGCGCTCGACGTCGAGGGGTATCGTCGCATACCCGACCGGTACGGATCCGACCATCACGGACGTCGGTTCACGCTCATCCACGGAGTGGCCGGCCCGAGCGCCTCGGATCGCCGCTAGCGCGAGGAACCCAGGGCCAGAAACAGAAAGACCCGCACTCCCCAAGGTGGGGAGACGGGTCTTCTGTATGTCTGAGTGGAGCCAGATGGAGTCGAACCACCGACCTCCCGTTGAACAAACCAGGCGCTCTCCCCAACTGAGCTATGGCCCCGCTTTGATTTCTATGCTCCAACCTACACGGATGCCCAATCTCTGAACAACGATCTCCGTCGTAACACTTCCGACGTGGCGGCCGTATCCTGTATGAGTGCATCGACCAGAGGAGAGACGATGGTTCAGCGCCGAGTGCAGTCGCCGTGGATGATGGTTTTTGCCGTTGCGGCGATGAGCGGCTGTGCGAGTACCGGCACCGGAGGGGCCTCGCGCTCCGAGGATGTGATCACTCAGGAGGAGTTGGCCCCGTATGTCGGCGACGACCTGTCTCTCGTTGTTGCGCGACTAAGGCCGCAATGGGTCAGGCCCCGCACGAGCCAGACGTTCATGGGGACCATCGGTATTTCACTGATTGTCGATGGAATGCGTTGGGACACCAACACGTCTCGCCTTAGTGAGATCAGTGTCGCAAGCGTCGAGGAAATCGGGTACCTGAGCGCCTCCGACGCGACCACCCGATTCGGTACGGACATGGCAGGCGGGGCGATTCTCGTCACCAGGAAAGGGGTAGGTGACCGCCGCTGACTCTGACTACCAGGTCCGAGTATTCCGCTCCCGGTCCATCATCTTGACGAGTTGCTCCGTCGCCTGATGTGCGATGGCCGCGTCTATTCTGCGCAGGCGATCCAGGAGCGTTTGGGGCCTGCGAGTTTCAAGGGAGATCCGCTCAGGGATCTGACCGTCAGCCGACCGATAAGGCTGCCAGGTGTAGTGTGCCATGGGGGGGCGGGGCTTGGGGGGACCCGAACCCTAAGACGATGATCCCGGTCGCGAAAGGCTGGATGTCTGAAGACCGGGCTGATGTCGCCAGGTCGGGTCGGGCTTCTGTCCTGGCTCGACCCTTCGTCCTCTACGCCTGCCACCGCGTTCATCTACGTCGAACGGCGTACAGAGACGCCCGCGCCCCCGCGATATGCTTCTGTGTCACCAAACGACGGCTCCCAAGGAGGTGCTCTCATGACACGGACAGGCATCGCGGTCGCAGGCTCGATCTTGGGTCCTTCTGTGATCACCGCCCTGGCGTTCATCGGAAATGCGACGGTGCAGCCGACTCGGGCCGACCCCCGCGCGACAGCCCAGTGCCCCGCCTCCTCCCCGGGTGCTGAAGCGGTAGTGCCGGGGGTGGGCGCTGTTTTCGCTCAGCCGCCGAGGAGGTTGTTGGCAGCCCGGGGCGTACCTCCGAGGCCCACGTTCGATCTGCACGCGTCCCGGCTGCTCGAACTCCACGTAGCTCCACTCCTCCAGGACTGCCAAGCCAGAGGCGCGTGCCCTCCAACGACTCGTCCTTGTCATCCGCCTGACCACACAGCAGACTCGCGATCCGCTCGTTGCGCCGAACGACCCACATGGAGACCGACAGACCGATGATTGTCCGCCTGTGGACCGGCCGAGCAAAGCCTGGCGACGAGCTTGCCTACGTGGCCCATCTCGAACAGGTCGTGATCCCTGAGATCAGGGCAGTCCCCGGAAACCGCGGGGCGCAGGTGCTGCGCGGTTTGGGTGAGAGCGGCCGGGATTTCGTGGTCCTGACCTACTGGACGGACCTGGAGTCGATTGAAGCCTTCGCGGGCTCCGATGTGCGCTCGGCCGTGGTTCCGGCCGAAGCGCGAGCGCTTCTCTCGGACTTCGAACCCTTGGCGAACCACTTCGAGGTGGTGCTCGAGACTCCATGACCCCCAACCCCGATGTCATGAACCACCTATCAAGATCTTGGTGCCGACTCGTCCTCGTCGCCCTCTTCGTCATTCCGGGCGCCTCCGCCGAGGCTCAATGCGCCGAATGTGTTTTCCCGGGCCAAGAGTGGGAACGACTACGCGGCGCGGACCTGGCCGGTCAGGGTT
>JBDGVT010000405.1:0-2388 GCA_039585495.1 Gemmatimonadota bacterium
ACCGGGGCGGCGCAGATGGACGGCGCGATCCTGGTGGTGAGTGCGGCGGACGGTCCGATGCCCCAGACGCGTGAGCACATTCTGCTTGCTCGTCAGGTCAACGTGCCGTTCATCGTGGTGTTCATGAACAAGGTCGACATGGTCGACGACGAGGAGTTGCTGGAGCTGGTGGAGCTGGAGGTACGGGAGCTTCTGAGCGAGTACAACTTCCCGGGCGACGATCTGCCGGTGGTCCAGGGTTCAGCGCTGAAGGCACTGGAGGCCGAGGGCGAGGGTCCGGATGCGGAGTGCATCGCGGAGCTGATGGAAGCGATCGACTCCTACATCCCACAGCCTGAGCGAGACGTCGACAAGCCGTTCCTGATGCCCGTGGAAGATGTGTTCAGCATCACGGGCCGAGGCACGGTAGCGACGGGCCGGATCGAGCGCGGGATCGTGAAGCAGGGTGAGGAAGTTGCGATCGTCGGGATGGGCGCAGACAAGAAGACGGTGGTGACCGGAGTAGAGATGTTCCGGAAGCTGCTGGACGAAGGTCGTGCGGGCGACAACGCAGGGCTTCTGCTGCGTGGCGTGGGTAAGGAAGAGATCGAGCGAGGCCAGGTACTGGCGCAGCCGGGCTCGATCACGCCGCACACGAAGTTCAAGGCAGAGGTCTACGTGCTGACGAAGGAAGAGGGAGGCCGCCACACGCCGTTCTTCAACGGATACCGGCCTCAGTTCTACTTCCGTACGACGGACGTGACGGGAGCAGCGCAGTTGCCTGAGGGCGTGGAGATGGTGATGCCCGGCGACAACGTGCAGATGGAAGTGGAGCTGATCACGCCGATCGCGATGGATCCGGAGCTACGGTTCGCGATCCGCGAGGGTGGGCGCACGGTTGGCGCTACAGAGATCATCGAGTAGTAGGGCCGGGACCGACGTCCCTCTCCACGACTTGACGGCACCAGCCTGAGAGTCGTTCCGAGGGACGGCGGACCCGGATCCACCGTAGTGTGGGAGCTCGGTCACCGGACCGGGATCGCGCGACATAGCAGGACTAGAGAAGAGAGACGAATGGCAGACAGAATCAGGATTCGACTCAAGGCGTTCGACCATTGGGTGGTCGATCAGACGGCGTCCGACATCGTGCGGACCGCTCAGAAGACGGGTGCGACCGTACGTGGTCCGATCCCGCTTCCGACGCGGCGCCAGCGATGGACGGTGCTCCGTTCGCCGCATATCGACAAAAAGAGCCGCGAGCAGTTCGAGCTTCGAACACACAAGCGACTCATCGATATCGTGGATAGCCGCCCCCAGACGATTGACGCGTTGACCAAGCTGGATCTGCCCGCTGGTGTCGACGTCGAAATCAAAGTCGACTGACGGAGGAACTCCGGACATGGCCGGATTGATCGGAAAGAAGATCGGGATGACCCGGATCTTCAATGAAGAGGGAGTGCAGATTCCCGTCACTGTCATTGAAGCCGGGCCGTGCCCTGTCGTTCAGGTTCGCTCCCAGGAGCAGGACGGTTATCGAGCCGTTCAGCTCGGGTATGGAGCGAAGAAAGCCAAGCGCACGCCGCGTGCCGAGACGGGTCATGCCACGAAGGCTGGACTCGAAGCAGCGCCCCGGCTCATGCGGGAGTTTCGCGTTGGCGATGGAGAAGAGTACGAGGTGGGCCAGCAGCTCACCGTGGAACTGTTCGAGGCCGGTGACCGCGTTAAGGTCACAGGCCGTTCGAAGGGTCGAGGATTCCAAGGTGTCGTGAAGCGACACGGCTTCGCCGGTCGCCCGGCGACGCACGGGCATCCGATGTCCCGTAACCCGGGTTCGCTCGGGCCGGGAACGGATCCGTCCCGCGTGATCAAGGGCAAGAAGCTGCCCGGTCGCATGGGTGGAACTCGCTCGACTATCCGGAACATGCAGATCGTACGCGTAGACGGTGAGCGCAATCTGCTATTCGTGAAGGGCGGCGTTCCGGGCGCCCGTGATGGTTACGTCCTGATCTCGAAGTAAGGCCATGTTCAAGGCACGCTACTACAAGGCAGACGGCAAGAAGGGGAAGGCGCGGGCACTGCCCGACTCCCTCTTCGACGGCGTCGTGAATGAGGGGGCCATGCACCAGGTGGTGAAGGTCTACCTCTCGAACCAGCGACAGGGCACCGCGGCGGCGAAAACCCGCTCGGATGTGCGCGGCGGAAGTCGCAAGCCGTGGCGCCAGAAGGGTACCGGTCGTGCCCGAGCGGGCACCACGCGGGCTTCGCATTGGGTAGGGGGTGGGGTCGCATTCCCTCCGATCCCGCATTCGTGGAGGCAGCGCCTCCCGAAGAAGCTGCGTACGCTCGCTCGACGCTCGGCGCTCAACGACCGAGCCGAACACGATCGCGTCGTTCTCGCGGATATCCCGA
>JBDGVT010000406.1:0-2297 GCA_039585495.1 Gemmatimonadota bacterium
GGCCTCACCCGAGTCGTGGAGCGGCAGGATGTGGGGATGCTGGAGGTTCGCCGTCGTCTTGATCTCGGCGAGGAAGCGCTCCGCCCCAACGACCGCGGCCAACTCCGGTTTGAGGACCTTGAGCGCGACCTTCCGCTCATGCTTCAGATCGTCGGCGAGGTAGACCGTGGCCATGCCACCTTCACCGAGTTCAGACTCGATGCGGTAGCGGCCCTCGAGGGCGGCGTTCAGGCGGGGGACCGGATCAGTTTCGGGAGGATTCATGCGCCGAAGATGAGGCGGACTCCCGTGTGGGGCGAGCCCTTGGGTCGAGAGGGTGGACCTGCCACGAAACATCGGCTACATATGCCGCGCCCAATCGCCTCGCCGCGATCACCGGTGCCTCCGAGCCTGCAATGGCTCCACCCTCCCTTTCATGGACATCCTACGTGACCTTCCCTCGCCTCGCCCCGATCGTCATCGCCATCGCAGCCCTTGCCGCCGGATGCAGTGATTCGGATCCCACGGATGTTACAGATGAGGTCACGATCGCCGATCTGGTCGGTAGCTGGACCGCGTCTTCCCACACCTTTCAGAACAACGCCAATGCAGCAGAGTCACACGACGTGGTGGCAGACGGTGGAGAAACGCGCACGACGGTCTTGGCCAATGGCGGAGCACGTACTTGGCTGGACTGGGGCACCTACCAGGATGAGTGGGATGCTCAGCTGACCATCAATGGGAGCACGTTGACCTCGACCCCGGTGGAGTCCACGCGTGAGACAAGAACGTGGACAATGACGCTTGAAGGGAGCGTTCTCACGTTGAGCCGTGCGACGAGTACGTTCGATTTCACGCTCGTTGGCGGTACGGGAGTGAGCGCGACCGAGGTCGTCGTATTCGTTCGCCAATAGCGCTCTGGTAGATCGCGATTCCACCGAGGTCACTCGAGGGAACTCCGAGATTGTGAACCGCTGAGGTGATCGGCGGACGATCAGTCCTTACAGCTACCCGAAGCGCCGGCTCCGAAGAGTGACGTCACATCAGTTCCGCTGAGCGCTGCGTTGAAGATCTGTATCTCATCCAGGAGTCCGTCGAAATACCGTCGTGGAGACGTCGGTAGCGGGTAACTCAACTTCGGAGGCCCGAAGGACTCCGTCGATATAGAGGTTCAGGACGTTCGACGCTCGGACACCGACGATGTGATACGGCTGACCGGTCTGGAAGTTTGAGGTCGCATACCGGGCGTGAGTTCTCGGTCCCACGCCGGAGACCAGATTCCGTGTCTCGAATCCGATTCCGCCGGCTCCGTCGTAGATGTTGAACAACCATCCGTTATGGGTCGTTCCACCGGAGAAGTTGTCCTTGTCGACGAGGCCATTGGTATCGGTGCTCAAGTCATCGAAGTTGACCCAGAAGGCGACACTGAAGTCACCGGTTCCGAAATTCAGGCTCGCGTCGTCGGCGACCCCAAGCTCGCCATCGACGCCATCGAACGAGAAACCCCGGCCGACGACCGCGTCCTGGTGCCCTGCCCCACCCGTCGGCGTCCCGTCATTGCTGCCCACGATGTCAGAGCCGTCTCGATCTCCCGACCACCAGCTCACGAGGCCTGACGGCGGAGCCACACACGCTGCTGGTGACCGCCCGATGACCTCCACGGAGCCCGCGGCATACAGAGTGTCGAGCTGAACCCCCGCGATGGTCGGGAGAGACAGAGAAGAGAAGAAGCCCGACCGACTCGCGAACGTGGCGACGGTGAAGGTGTCACCCACCACCGGCACGAAGCCATCCAGCGTGTCGACCTGAAGAGCACCGCCCAGCGTCGCTGCTCCACTGGCGCTCGCGCGATCATATCCTGATCCAGCCGCTACCCCAGCGAGTTCGATCGCCAGCGCACTGGTCCCGCTCATCGGGAGAGCACCGGTGATCGACAGCAAACCGGGGGAAAGCCCGGGCCCGATCGTTCCGTCACTCGTGAAGGTCGTGGCGGAGACGTTGAGCGTTCCCGCGCCCTCGATGAGTCCAGCCACGGCGTTGGTGAATGCCCCGCCCGTCACGGTCACGGTCCGCCCACTCTCGACCCGGACCGTGCCCGTCGATGTCGTGCTGGGCGAACTCCCCGTCTGAGCGATTGTGACGTTCGCGACGTTCGCGTGGATCAAGCCCGAGTTGGTGTGCGTCGCGTCGGCACCCCGAAGCACGATCCCGGCCGTCGTCGTCTCGATCACACCTTCGTTGACGATCTCGCCGATGATCTCGCGCGCGTTGTTGCCCCCGCCTTCCGTGTCGATCCGGCCACTCGCCTGGTTCGTCAG
>JBDGVT010000407.1:0-2156 GCA_039585495.1 Gemmatimonadota bacterium
CCGAGGAGGCCGCGTACCGGCTCCAACTCGACCACGGCACGAAGCTCCATCCGTACATGGAGCACGGGGCCTGGCACCTGACGGGTGAGGCGGGTGATTCCAGGCAGGGATTCCCCTCGGGTGGGCACAAGAAGTCGCGGCGGCGCCGATCGCGGTGAGTGTTGTGCTCCGAGGTCGGACGAGCACCGCCCATTTCTTGCGAGCCGGGGAGTTCACGTCGCATGTTCGCGGTTGTGGGCTGAGCAGCGAAGTAGCGCCAGAACCCCACCGCAACCTCAGACCCCCTCCCGACGTAGTACCATGAGACGCGCGCTTCCCCTGCCTGAGAGGTCCCCGTGGAACTGAACCCCCGAGACGACCTGGTATCGATGACGGCGATCGTCGCGGGAGCGGTGGTCTCGGTGGCGGTGACGATCGGCAGCATGATCCTCAGCGGCGAAGACGAGTCCGTCGGCTTCCGGTATGGGCCCGAAGAGCTGGTGCGCATCGAACGAGTCGCGGTCGCGCCTCTGACTTCGATGCCCGGCCTCAGCTCCGTCGAGTTGGCTGCGATCGGGACATACAAGACGATCGAGGGAATGACGGCGACGTATCCTGCCCACGAGGTCGTCGATCAGGCGCTCGATGAGCTGGGTGCGTACGCCCTCGACAATCCGCTCGATCCGTTCGTTCAGGGACTCTATCTCAAGGCCCTGCGCGTGTCGGAGTACCATGCGACGGAGGGCGGCGATGAGCGTCGGGCCCTTTGGCTCCAGGGACGTTTCGATCTCTTCGCGCCGATGGTCATGCGATACGACACGGTCGGGATCGAGTCGATTCGCTTCGTCATCCAACGCCTGGAGCGCGGCTGCGACGGTGTCGATGAAGAGACGGATCGGCTGGTCGCAATCATGAACCGCTTCCCGGACAGCGCAGACGTCGCGGCGATGTTCGTCGAGGGCCTCGAGATTGCGTGGAGCTGCGATCCGTCCTGAACTCCGGACGCTCACCGAGCGACTGACCGAGGCTGCCGCTCAGGATCGCCTGCCGGCGATCCGCGCCTATAATCGTATCGACGGGCCTGGCTCGAGTCTCGATCTGAGGGAGTTCCAGCAGGGTATGTGGGCGCTGCCCGAGATTCCCGATGACCTGGGGGCGGATCCATCGCTCGCCTGGTCTCGCCACTTGCCACGCACCGTCGCGATCACGATCGACACCGGAACGCTCATTCAGGCTGAGCCTTATCGTCCCGGGATGATCGCCGCGCAATCGATCGAATACGACGTGGAGGTCTCGGGCACCCCAGGCTCGATCCTCGCCGTTCGGGCTTTCGGGCGTGAAGTTCGTGCTTCGCAACCTGCGCGAGGGCACGCACTCGTCGGGGCTCGGGGGCTCTGCTACGGCCACGACAGGATGCTGTATTCTGGCGAACTCCCTTGCGGGTGCGCCGTTCGGACCTACCCAACTCATTGCCATGGCATCGCGCATGGAGCAGGACTTCGGCGTGAGCCTGACGGGCACGCAGGAGCAGTCGAACGTCCTCTTCGGCGGAGTGGTCGACTACGCGTGGTTCCCATGGGGCGTGCCAGGCCAGGCGGATGGCGGCTATGGGTCGTCGATTCGTTCGACCTTGCTCGAGGAAGCCGACTATCCGGAAGTGGAGGCCCGCATGGCGATCTTCCATACCGGCTTGCACCGCACGAGCAGCGACACGAATGCGCGGTGGGTGCAGGCGCTGTCGGATCCCTCCGAGTACGGCGAACTTTCAGGAAAGATCGAAGCGGTCTACGCGTATCGTGAGGGACTGAGACTCAAGGATTGGCCAGCCGTGACGGAGGCTATCCGGAAGTTCCGAGACGTGCGTACCGATCTCTGCCCTGACTATATGACCGGGGCGGAGGAGTTACACGCGTGGGCCGAAGGGGCAGGCGCGGCGGTGTTTCCGCTCGGAGCCGGAGGCGGGGGAGGGGCTCTCGTGTTCTGTGAGAGTCCTGAAGGACTGGTGGTACTCCGTGAGAAGATGGGATCCGCGTACCGGGAGATCGAGTACAGGATCCGTTCGAGCGGACATGAGTTGATCCATTCACTGGAATGTCGATGAGGGAGTTTGACCGAATGAACGCAGTTGGATTCATGAAGCGGCTGTTCGGGATGCTACCGCTGGTTGTGGTTCTGGC
>JBDGVT010000408.1:0-2023 GCA_039585495.1 Gemmatimonadota bacterium
AGTCTCACTCTCGTACGTGATTCCTTCGTCGCTGAGTGGAGCGGTTGGGCTGCAGCGCACGACGCTCACCCTCGCGGGCTACAACCTGCACTGGTGGGACGACTGCAACTGCCCCGACCCGAACCAGGTCTACAACCCGGGTAGCTTCAACAACTCGCCGTTCCTGGGGCTTCCGCAGCCGAGAAGATTCCTGCTTTCCTTCAAGACCCGGTTCTAGGGGGAAATCAAAATGATCAGAATGAACAGAATTCAGAGGATCGTCTCGATGGGGATTGTCACGTTCGCGCTTGGCGCGTGCGGCCGATGGGGATTGTCACGTTCGCGCTTGGCGCGTGCGGCGACCTCCTCACGGTGTCCGATCCGCAGGCCTACACGGCCAGTGACCTCGACAACGCTCTTCCCGCCATCGCGAACGGTGTGGAAGGCGCGCTTCATGAGGTCATGGATAGCTGGGCCATCGACATGGCGCTGCTTTCCGACGAGTATCAGCACACGGGGACCTGGTCGGGCTACGACGAGGTCGACCACGGTCGGTTCCAGTATGGCACGAGCTCGTTGGATGGTGAGATGAACTCGTGGCTGCGAGCTCGCTGGTTCGCGCAGGACGCGGAAGAACGCTTGACCCGTGTCCTCGAAGGAGCGGCGGCGACCGATCCGATGATGGCGCAAATCCATCTGACGGCTGGTCTGTTGGATCTGTATATCGGCATGACGTTCTGCGAGGCGCCCTCAGCGGCCTCGGAGGCGGCGGTGCCGTTTACGACGATCCTCAACCAGGCTGTTACGAAGTTGACCACCGCGATCGCTACGGCGGCAGGCTCGGGCACAAGCTCGACCTACGGTCAGGCGGCGTTGGCTGGTAGAGCGACGGCGAACTGGGCCCTTGGTAATCTGGGTCCGGCCGCGGCGGATGCCGCGGGTGTCACCGCGGGCTTCTCGTACGACGCGATCTTCAACCAGCAGTCGACCAACTCGATTGTGACGTTGACCACCAAGGGGTACAACGAGGCTGGTGCGCTCATGTACACCCAGTGGAACCAGATCGATTCTACGGACGCGCCGAGCATGATGCGCGACTTCATCACCGACGAACCCGATCCGCGTAAACCGGTGTGGTTCGACGGTGAGATCGCTACGGATAACGAGACGCCGCATCGCAGCCAGTACAAGTACGATGGCGAGACCGACGACATCCCGTTGGTTCACTACGATGGTGCGCAGTTGATCATCGCAGAGAACGAGGGATTCCCGGCGGGAACGACCAGGCTGAATGCGCTGCGTACCGCAGCGGGCATGACGACCATGCTGCCGCCGGCAACGACGCAGGCTGAGTTCGACGCTCAGTTGATGAACGAGCGTTGGGCGGAGCACTTCATGGAAGGCATGCGTATGGTTGACCTGCGCCACTTCGGGCAGACGGCCACAGTGTTCAACAATCTCGATCAGGGCACCGATGACTACGATGGCGACGGCGCCGTCGGAGACTCGGATCGTGGATCATGTTCTCCATGACGGACACCGAGGCACTTTACAACGTGTTGATCGACGATGACATCACGCAGCGGTGCCTGCCGAAGAACTGATGGTAGGCATGTAGTTCCAAGGTCGGGGAGGGAGGCCGGCGCCCAGGGGCGTCGGTCTCCCGCACCCGGTTAGCAGTGCCGGGTTCGGCGCGGTCACCGGGATGGTGGTCGCGCCGAATCTTTTTTATGTGTAAGGCCGGGGGATGCAGACCCGTATGGATGGGCGGGGCTCCAAAGAAGAGGGAGAGGGGATGATGCCCGAGGCGAGGAAGAACAGACGACGCGTGAACATCACAGGGGTACTGCCTCGACCTCTTGGAGTGCTCCTGCTCCTCGTTCCGCTCTGTGCCCCTTCTTCGGTCGAGGCTCAGTCGCGAGATCGCACGCCCCGGGCCGTCGTCACCGGGCGAGTTCTGGACCAGGGGAATGGCGACCCGATCGCCGGTGTCGACATCGGTGTGGAGGGTGTGGGTCCCCTCGCGATCACCGACGAGAACGGC
>JBDGVT010000409.1:0-3008 GCA_039585495.1 Gemmatimonadota bacterium
CATGGGACGGTAGTCCAGATCCGACGCGGGCATCGCGGCCGCCAGAGTCGTGAACTTCTCATGCAGCGTCTCGACCGTACCTCGAAGATCGTCCAGCCGAAGCTCGACCGCGGCGCTCTCGGATTGGGCAGCCGAGTCTCCGGCCTCGGCTGCGGAGCAGGCCGCCAGAAAGAAGGCGGCGGTTACCCAAAAGGTTCGGGACGTCTTGAGCATCGGGTTGCCTCCAATGGCGGGTAGGGAGGCACGAACCTTCAATGCGACGGCCTGCTCGGCAACTCGGGTGTCTACGCCGCCAGCAGCGCGATCAACTCGTCGAGCTCTTCGATCCACCCCTCGGAGTTCTGCTCGAAGTGAAGGTCGGTGCGGAAGCCGCTCTCCCTCAGGAGCAGGGTGGTGCCACCGTCCTCCCGGGCGGTCAGTTCCCACTCCACCTTCGTCGCAGGTGCTGCGTCGAACGGTACATCGGGCTCATGTACCCAGCTCCAGACGAACCTCCGGGGCGCGTCGACCTCTTCGACCCGCAGCGCGTAGCGCCCGTGCTGGCGCCAGATCATCGCGCCCTCGGCCCCCGGCACCAACTCGAGTTCGGTCTCGTGGCCGAACCACTTCGACAGCTCGGCAGGGTCCGTGATGGCGCGCCAGACTCGATCGACCCCCACGTCGAACTCCATGACGCGTTCGATCGTCCTCTCCTCTGAGTTACCCCCGGTCGTCTCCGACTCAGTCATCGTCTCCTCCATTCCCCTTTTCCCCTGCCAAGTGCGACCGCAGCCGGGCGAGACGGTCGTCCCACTCCGCTTCGTACGGTGCCAACCAGTCATTCAATTCGCGGAGGGGGTGCGCAGAAAGCACGTGCATCCGTTCCCTGCCGCGAACGTGCCTTTCGATGAGCCCCGCCCCTTCGAGAACGTCCAGATGTTTCGTGACCGCCTGGCGACTCATCGGCAGGGATACCGCCAGCGCGCTGACCGAGAGAGGCCCCTCAGTCCGCAGTCGCTCCAGGATCCCCCTCCGTGTCGGATCACCGACGGCAGCGAAGACATCAGGCATGACCCATTATGCAACCCCTGGGTTGCGTGTCAAGAGAAGGGACAAAAAAAAGTGGGCCACCCCGAGAGGTGACCCACCTTTGCCAGTTCGATCTATCAGAGCTGGACTACGTTCTCCGCCGCCGGGCCCTTGGCGCCCTGCACGATGTCGAACTCCACGCTGGCAGATGAAGCCGAAGCCTTTCTGATCGTTGAACCACTTAACGGTTCCCCTGGTACGCATTACTCGTACTCCCATAATATTGCGATCGTTGGGAATACGGATGAACCGTCCCTTACCGACCACATGTTCTGCGCGGAACACCCCGCGCCGGGTTGCGTGGCCACTCGGCTCACGCGACTGAACGACTCCTTCCCGACGGGAAGGACTCGCCCTACTTGATGTTAAACAGCATCCGGAGTGCATCCGGACCATGCAACGGTCGCAAGCTAGTCACCGCGAGTCAACAGGACCCGGCAACTATCTCGAGACGCGGGAATGTGGCGTCATCGGCCTCGATCAACAACCAGGCGTACATCCGTGATCGAATCGAGCTCCGGATACTGCCGATCGAGAAACGGATTACCGATCGCGGCGATCGAATCTTCCCACTCCATGGGACTGTCACCGTACCCGGAGTAGAGGCGATCTACGACCTCCATTCCGCTCGAAACCGAGCCGACCGCCGGAAATCCATCGACCCCGTTCCACGAGATGTCGTCGAGGTTCGTGTTGTCGAGACGGTTGATGAAGAGGATGGTCGACCGCGTCCCGACTCCTCCGCGAGCAAAGCTGACCGATCCGCGCACGTTGCTGTCGATGACCGGTTCATCGGGAATTCCGTCCGGCACCCAGGAGGCGTCGAGCACGGGATCTCCGCTGTATCCGAACTGCGCGTACCGCTCGTTTACGCGATATATCCGCGCCCCCTCCCAAAAGCCCCGCTCTGCCAGCTGGTAGGCCCGGTCGACGGCTATGGGGGACGCACTCCGCCGGAACGTCACTTCGAAGGAACCGGCGCTCGTCGTGAAGGCGACCACGAAGGAATCGGGAGCGGAAACAGTCGGCGGCGGCGGCGTTTCCTCGTCGATACGACACGCGACGAGCACGGCAACGAACAGCACGACCGTCAGGACCACTGCGTGTTTCACCTTCACGTCATCCCTCTCCCAGCCAGTTGGTCTCCGCTCCGACGTTGATCGCCAGATGTGCACCCTCGGTGCCAGGGGCCCCGGGTCGACGACCACGACGTCGCCGACGTTGAGCAGGAGTTCCCGGCCACCGCGGTCCACGACAATGCACTGGCCGCTCAAGCCGAAGAGGACCTGAATATCGTCATGGGTATGCCAGTGGGTCCGCGCACCCTCCTCGAAACTCACCCTGTAGAGCCGTATCGCCTCGTCGTCATCTCGACCGAGCAGACGCTGCATACGCGCGGGAAGAACGAAATTGGCGGGATCTGCATCCCCGTGCGCGCGGACGGTGCTGTCGATGTACTTCATGCTCAGCCGACCGGTGCGGTCTCCTCCGCCGCCGCGATTTCCGCAGCCAACACCTCACCCTTGGTCCCGATCCTGAACGCGATCACGGCCCAGATCACCGCCATAGGTGTGGCAACGAGCGCGATGGACCCGAGCGCCAGCCCGGCCGCAGCCATCCCCGCATAGGCCCACCCACTCACCAGGTCGCCCCCGCGATACACGGCAGCATCGATGAACGCCTTGGATTTGTACTTCTCCTCACGAGATACGACGGTGAACAGGACCTCCCGCGCGGGCTTGGAGAGTCCGTACCGCCCAGACCGGTAGAGCACCTGCAACACCACCAGGGTCCAGAGCGTCGGATAGAGGCCAAGAACCAGAAACCCGGCGGCCACGGCGATCGGCACCAGAGCCAAAGTCACGCCCACTCCGAGCCACTTGATGATCCGAGCGGTCAGATAGACCTCGAAGAGGATCGTCAAAACGTTCACGACGAGG
>JBDGVT010000410.1:0-2038 GCA_039585495.1 Gemmatimonadota bacterium
GCTCTCCGCCGTCCTCTGCAGCACGACGACCTGGAGGTTCTCGTCGTCCTCCACGGCGCGGCGCGTGAACTTGACCTCGAAGCGCGGCTCGCCCTCGAAGTAGAGGATCTTTTCTCTTTCTCCGCGAACCTCGACCCATGCCGTGCGCCGGTTGTTTCGCTCGACCCGCTCACCATCCTGTGTCGGGATCCGGAACTGGACACGGCGCGACCCGGCGTCGTCGAGCTCGAACCCGATACGCGCCACGACAGGCTCTCCGTCGGGCCCGAGCTCGACGGTCTCCTCGGCGAGGATTCTGGTATCGTCTTCCACGATGATCGGAACGCTGAGGCGGCCGTATCCGTTCTGCGTGACCACGATGTCGACCATGACGGTCGACCCCTCGAGGATCGCACGGGGCAGCTCCACCCGACCGAGCTCGATGTCGGGCTCGATCACCTCGTCGCCGAGGCCCACGGTGAAGACCGGGACTCCCGCCGCCTGCAGCGGCACGAGCGCTTCGGTCAGTGGCCGGTCGTCCGTGTCTTCGTCCGTGTCTGCTCCGTCGGACACCATGATCAGCCCCGAAAGCGGGATTCCCGCCAACTCGTCGCGGGCAGCGTCGAGGGCTCGCGCCAGGTTGGTATGGGTGCCGTCGTAGGTCAGTTCTTCCAGCCCGTCGATCCGGTCCGCGGCGTCTGAAAAGCGGAAGAAGCGGAGTACGAAGCGCTCTGCGAGGTCGTCGAGGAGTTCGCTTTCTCCCGGCGTGAACGCTTCTGCGACGAAGTCGCTCCGGACGGTGCCGTCCTCGTTCTCCAGACCCATACTGCGCGAGTCGTCCACGAGTACGCCCACGAAGTTCTGCTGGGGCACGACGGTCGAGATGACGAGCGTCGGCTGCATGAGACAGAAGACGAGAATCCCCAGCAGCGCCACCCGCAGACTGGCCATGACGGCTCGATCGGTGACGGTACTCTTCCCACGCGCGATCGTGTACGTGGCGACCGCGCTCGCGCCGACCAGACCGGCGATCCCCAGCCACAACCGCACCGACGCCGGCGCGCCGAAGGCGAACTCGCCTTGCTCGAAGACGAGGTCTCGGTACTTGAACAGGAATTCGAAGATCGCGTCCATGATCGCTCTCTAGTGGCTCATTCCGTAGACGATCATGTTCGCGCCCATTTCGTACGCAAACGTCGAGTAGACCAGGGGATAGTAGGGGCTCTCCGCCCACTCCCACGCGTCGCCGAGGTCTGTGTTCCAGTTGATCACGACCGAGAGGCGACCGTGTCCGTCGTAGATCCCGCGCACGTATGGGACGTACCCGTCACGCTCATGCGTCTGATAGCCATATGCCGCGTTGCTTCGGTTCGGGACCTGCAGGACCTCTTCGATATCGTAGTACGCGGAAAACAGAGGGTGGTCGAGGGGCAGGTCGACGATCGGGCTGTCGGGGAGCACGCGCCGGATGTTGTACTCGAACTGTTGCCACTCCCGTGTGCCCCAGAAGCCGCCAGCCTCCAGATAATTGCGCAGGCCTTCAACCTCAGCCTCGGTGAGATCCATGCGACCGACTTCGACTGCGTATAGCACCGGGAAGCGCCGCAGGTTTGGATCCGCCAGATGAACCGCATTCTCCCAGCCGTAGGCGTTCAGGCGCACCAGGCGATTGAGCACGACGAGGAACTGCTGGTCAGCTTTCGGATAGTCGGTGGCCCACGATCCGCTGCTGCGCCGGCCGTAGCCGCGGCTGTAGCCGGAGTAAATCGCGCGCGTCCAATAGAACGGCCAGCGACCGGGCGTTTCGGTCGGGTCCAGGCGGGGTCCGAGCGCCCCGCCGGTGGGACGTCCGACCGCGGGTGGAGCCTCCTGGGCCACGAGCGATGCGTCCAGCCCGAATCCGAAGACGTGATCCTCCCCCACTTCCTGTCTGCCAAAGGCCTCCAGGCCGAGCGCGGCCAGGATAGAGGCCAGCGCGATGCCGGCGTGGGAGAGTCGCCTCATGGGCTCCTGTCGTCCGGGTTGAAGCGGCGGGGATCCTTCGTACGGTCCCTGCGGT